>CAIYOB010000165.1 GCA_903927685.1 uncultured Planctomycetaceae bacterium | reverse complement strand
CGCCCTCAAAACTCGTGCCGATCGGGATGGACTGGGTGGTCCGAAGCGTGGCGTCTCTGGCCACCCCCGATTCTTCGACGGCGGTCCGGGTGACAAGCCGGACCGCCGTCGTGGCGACGGCAACGGCGTCCGTCAGTCGCACCGCAGAGCCGCAGCCCGGCCGCGTCTCGTCTGACTGGCCAAATACGGACGCCACGACCTCCTGCGGCCATCCGAGTGAAGCGGCAACTTCCTGTAGTCCGGCTCTCATCAACCCCTTGATGTGCGAGGCTGGCAGGACCGCTCGGCCGCCATGGTCGCGCGGTATTAACTCATTGACGACCTCGCCGCCCAGACCTGTTCCCGGCTCCGCGTCACTCGTCAGTCGGATGCTAAACTGGTATATCGTCATGCTGCGTTTTCCCCTCTCAATCGTCGGCCTTCGCCTGGCTCATACGGTGCTCTTCGTTCAACAGCAGTAACGCGTCCGGCAAGCCGGTTGCTCGTTTCTGGCCTGCCTCAGCTTGATCCCAGCCGCTGCCTAACTTCTGGCCGTCTTCCCCAAGCTGTGTCTGAAGAAGGGGATGCCGCTTGGCGACCGAGGTCAGAAACGCCACTCGTTCGCTCCACGGACGCTGCAGATTTGGCAGGATCTCAGCCCGAACGCTACGAGGAATGCTCGCCAGCTGACTTTTCAGCTGGACAAGCGAATTGATACTCGGATGACCTTGACCGTCCTCCAGCAGGTAGGGACGCCGGGTGAGCTGGATTTCGACGTTCAGCTCTCGGTCCAGGAAGCGAAGGTCGCGGTTCCGGCGGCCGGCCGGCGTATCGACCAGCGAGTCCGTAATTGCATCCCAATCGACGGCGGCGGGCGTCGCCTCTTGCGTGTTGGGATCGGCACGAAAACGGCCCTTTGCGCTGGCGAGGAGACTCTCCGCGTAGGGAATCGCCATGTGCAGCGGGAAGGTCGTCTTGGCGTACAGAATTCCGGCGCTGATCGTCAATTCGCCTCCGGTGGCTGGCCACAGGGGTTGGATCTTGGCATCCTTCGCCGCCTGACGGGCCAAGTTTTGGAAATGCTTCGCCATCTGCTGGACGAAAGACATGGCATACGTCGGATGACAGAGCATCGTCACGTCGTCACCGCCGAGGATCAACGGGCGGAAGGGGAGAATGAGCCGTTCAGTGGACGAGCCGGATGCAGCCTCGACGACGCAATCGTCGAGGTCATCCTCTGTGTCTTTGGCCCAGGCCTCGAGGACCGCGGCGAGGCTGTTGAGAAAGGCTCGCCGGGTGCAGTCTGCCAGCGACTCACTCATCGCTCGCAGCCAATGCCGCATCGTCTCTTCGCCCCAGTTTTCCCTTTTGCGATTGGCCTCGAAAGCCAGGAACTGACGTCCCATGTCATTCCCATCCATGGCCACGATCGCCCAGCGATTGCGACCGCCCAAGGCCGCCTGCCCGGCTTGGGCTTCGGCCGTGTCGTCATCCCATCCGTCGGCCTCCGGCTCGGGCTTCACCGATTTGAAGAATGACATTTCGTAGCTCTGGAGCGCCGGCGGAATCAGGTTGAATTCGCGGAGGCGATCGATAATCCATGTACCCAAGTGATCCCTGCGTGCCGTTGCATAACGCAAGCCGACGAGCGGATGGGGCTTGCCTTCCGGCGATGGCCAAAGGCCGGAAACGCGGCAAGGCATCCCGTCCAGGCTTTCCGGACAGTAGGGATACAATCGATCCGCGTGATGAGCAGCCTGCGACAGCGCTTCGTCGATGCCCAGACGAATGTCCAGGCCGATGGAATGGGCGGCAGCGATTAGGTGTCTCTCGAGCGACCTCGCCACGTCTTGGGAGGGGCAATGAAAAGCCCCCCGTCCACCACCGGAGAAAATCCATTCGGCCCCGGTCGGGCCGCCGTTTTCACGAGCATCGCGATCGAACTCCGCGATCAGGCCGCTGCCACCAACAACACATTTCAGCTTGGGAATGCTGAAGATGTATCGCTGAATGCCCTTGATATCGTAACACAGGTACATTTCATCGTCCTCCAACCGAGACCTTGTTCCACCTTAAGTTGCCAACCACCGGCCGGCATCGCGCGATCCGCCGCCCAGGTCATCCACTTGTTGCCTGGCGTTGCCTTGGGTCATACGCCAACCTCGCGTCTCGCGACTCCGTTTTCCAGGGATTCCACGACCAATCGGCCCAAGCCCATCACCGTGCCCTTGCCCAGGTGCAGCCACTGGGCGGCCGCCAGCAACGGCCACAATTCGCCGGGGCCTTGGGGCAACTCCAGATACCCGGCGACGCCCCGCAGTTCCAGTTCGGCACGCTGCCGGCCGGAATAGCGGTGCAGGTCCAGGCGGTCGCCTTGCCAATCGCAGGCGGGTGTGCTGCGCGCCGCGTCCAACGCCTGGCGGCTGAGCGCGTCCCAGTCGGCGTGGCAGTCGGCAGGCAGATACGCTTTGACGCGGCGGCCGGCGGCGACGACCAGGTCGGGCAGGGTAGGCGTTTCGATCAGCTGTTTGCGGACCAGCAATCGCAGGGGCGAGGGGAATCGCAAGCGGCAGGGTTTGTCCGGGGCGACTTCGCGTTCGGCTTCACCCGGACGTTGCGGGCCGCCGCCGCGGGCGAGGGACTGGGCCCGCCACCGCGCGTCGCTCAACGGCCACGGGGCGGCGTGGTCCACGGCCTGGCCGTCGGGCTGCAGGACGACGGTGCGGCGGAGGTGGAAGCGGAGCCGCTGGGCGCCCAGGCCCATGCCGCTGGCGATATCCCAGGCGCGGCACAGCGTAAAGTCATGCTGCGTCGCGTCGCCAATCAGGATCCACTCGACGGCCGGGGCGAACTGTGGGTCCGGCGGCGCGGGGCGGAGGATATAGGCGGCCGCCTCGGTCCCGCCGGCCGGAGCGGGCGGTT
>CAIYOB010000164.1 GCA_903927685.1 uncultured Planctomycetaceae bacterium | reverse complement strand
TCCAGGGCCTGTTGCCCGGCGCGGACTTGCCGGGGGCCCTTCTGCAGACGCTCTCGAACGTCGGCCAATTGCCGATGGATACGGTGCAACTCGCGGAGCACTTCAGCGGATACTTGCATAGGGCAGAACTCCTGGCGTCTCCGCTGCCGAACTCGTTCCACGGCCAGCGGCAGGCGACGGCGGAGTTCGTGCGCCGCACTGGGCGGTGAAACGAAGAGGGCAACGGGACGCATCCTGGAAATCGAGAACTTGTCGTGCGGTCAAGAAAACAAAAAAGCCGCTGATCGCAAGACCAGCGGCTGGGGTTTGTTCGATGGGCGCGGAACGCTCAGGCGACACCGCGCAGGAAGCCCGCCAACTGTTGGCTGCGGACCGGATGCTGCAGCTTGCGGACCGCCTTGGCCTCAATCTGCCGCACCCGCTCGCGGGTGACTTTGAAAATCCGCCCGACTTCCTCCAGCGTGTAGGTATAGCCGTCGCCCAAGCCGTACCGCAGGCGAATGATCTCGCGTTCGCGGTACGTGAGCGTCTTGAGCAGGGCTTCGATTTTTTGCCGCAGCAAGCCGTTGTTGGCGTTGCGGACAGGGTTGTCGGACTGAACATCTTCGATCAATTCACCGAAACTGCAATCTTCGCCGTCGCCGACCGGCCGGTCCAGGCTGACCGGGTGCCGGCCGATGTCCAGGACCCGCTTGACCTCTTCCAATTCGAGCCCGGCCCGGATCGCGACCTCTTCTGTTGTCGGCTCTCGATGCAGTTCTTGCAAGAGCCTCTTCTCAATATTTCGCAGTTTCGACAAGACATCGATCATGTGCACCGGGATGCGGATCGTCCGCGCCTGGTCCGCAATCGCCCGCGTGATCGCCTGGCGAATCCACCAGGTGGCGTACGTGGAGAACTTGAATCCGCGGCGGTATTCGAACTTGTCCACCGCCCGCATCAGGCCCGTGTTGCCTTCCTGGATCAAGTCCAGGAAGCTCAGGCCGCGATTGCGGTACTTTTTGGCGATGGACACGACCAGCCGCAGATTGCCGCTGGACAGCTCGCGCTTGACGGACTCGTATTCGGCGAACTGCTGGCGAATCGTGTCGACCCGCTGCCGCATGCTGCGCGGGCTTTCCTGCGTCAGCTGCATCAGGTCATGCAGTTCGTGGCGGAGATTCGCCCGCTCGTCCTTGGCTCGCGAATCGGTGCCGATCTCGTGCAGCCGCGCGCGAATCTCCTCCATGCGATCGGCGAATTCGGCCAGCTGCTGAATCAGCGGCTGGACGCGGCGCGTCCGCAGACTCAGTTCCTCGACCAATTGCAGGCACTTGCGGCGGCGGCGGAGAAACGCCGTGCGGACCTGCGCACGGACCTCCGGCGGCGTCGACTTGCGGATCAGAATCGCAAAATCCTCGCGATTTCGTTCCAGCAGATGCTCCAGCGTGCGCAAGTTGTGGGGCATGCGGGCCTGGATCTGCTCCTTGGTCAGCCGCTCGGTCAGCGAGACCTTGATCGTGCGGTCAAACGGCAACTCGCCCTTGAAGACCTTCTTCAAGGTGTCGACGGTCTTTCGCATGGCAAAGTCGCAGGCCAGCACACTGCGGCGGAACTGCCGGCGATTCTGCTCGATCCGCGTCGCCAAGGCGACCTCTTCGTCGCGCGACAACAGCGGAATCTCGGCCATTTGGCTGAGATACATCCGAATCGGATCGTCCGTCAACTTGGGCAGATCCTCGGTGGCAATCACGACTTGGCCGCCATCGGCGGGCTGCCCGGCCGACGGGGCCAGCACCGGCTGGGGCGCTGCCGACGGCTCGACGGCGGACTGTTGGGGTGCCGGTTGCCCGGCGGCTGAGGCCCGGGCGATGGCCGGCGCCGGCGGTGCCTGGACCGCGGCCGGCGGTTGAGGCGCCTCTTCGATCAACTCGATTTGTTCGGCTTTCAACGTCAACAACAGTTCCTCGAACTGGTCGATGTTGAAATCGTCCTCCGGCAGAAACTTGTTGACCTCGTCAAAGGTCACAAAGCCCTGGGTCCTGCCTTTGCTGATCAGATCCTGCAATTCCTGGTTCACAAGCTCCACGATTCCCCTCCTGCGCGTTCTTGCGCTCGTACGGACACCTCTGCGGGGTCAAGTACCTACCCGTCCTTAGGCGCGGAAATACCGTGCCGGCTTCGCTCCTGGTCGATCAACCGTTGTAAAACGGCGAGTTCCTGTTGATCGTCCAGGCGCTTCTCCTCCAGAGCGGCCAGCTGATGCCGCCGGTCTCTGGTAATCGTGGCGTAGCGGAAGATGTCGATCAGCCCCTGCAACCTGTCGCGCGATTGGGTCAGCGCGGACTCTGCTTTCGCGTGGGCTCGTTCATCCAACTCTACCCAGATATTCTTCAAACCCGGGTCGTCCAGTGCCGTCAGCACGTTGCCGAAGTCCGGCGTGCCGCCCGAGTCGTGAATGCCATGAATGGTCCGGTAAATAGTCCTGATGCATTCCGATTTTAGCTGCCCGACCTCGATTTCGCGAAGGGCCAATTCCGCCAACTCGGGGTGAACCACCAGAATTTCCAAGAGTTCGACTTCCCGGGCGTCCAAGTCCCGTACTTTGGGCAGCCGCTGCGGTTCTGCCACGGTGGCCGGCCGATCGGCCGCGGGCCGCGGGGCTCCCCGTTGTGGCTGGCGGCGCAGTTGGTTGACCCGCGACCGCAGTTCGCCTTCCGGCACGGCGAATTGGCGAGCCAATCGCGACACGAGCTGTTGTTCGCGGAGCGGCGAGTCCGCCGGGGTTCCGGTCGCCGGAGCGGGCGCCTTGGCGATCGTGGACAGGATCTCTTCGAGCGCCTGGTTGGCTTGATGCGTGTCCCGCAGCAGGTCGATGCCGCGCGTGGCCGTGCGAGTTTTATGCTCCAACGCATCCACGGCGCCGCCCAGCATCTGCAGGAACGGCTCCGCGCCTCGCTCCAGCAGGAACTCGCACGGGTCCAGTTCTTCGGGCAAGGTCAGGATCCGCAAGTCGATCTGGGCCGCGACGAATAATTCCAGGATCTCGTTGGTCCGCCGCTGGCCGGCCTCGTCGCCATCCAGCACCAGAATCACGCGGTCGACAAACCGCCGCAACAGCTGGATATGCCGCGGACCCAAGGCCGTTCCCAGCACGGCTACGGCGTGATTGACGCCCACCTGGTGCGCCATGATCACATCGGTATAGCCCTCGACGACGATGATCTCCTTGTCGCCCTCGCGCATCTTGGCGATCGGCTCGCGGGCCAGATCCAGCGCGTACAAATGGTCGCTCTTGGAGAACAGCTTGGTTTCCGGCGAATTGATGTACTTGGCGGGGCTATCGCTCGCGGCGCCCGGCAGGATCCGCCCGCCAAAGGCGATCGTGCGGCCTTGCACATCGCGGATGGGGAAGATCAGCCGGCCGCGGAAACGATCGTAGTACCGGCCCGTGCTGGAGCTTCGGCCGCACAACCCGACCGCCTCGAGCACTTGGGGCGAGAAGCCTTGGGCGCGCGAGCGGTCGAGCAGCCATTGCCAGCCGTCCGGCGAGTAACCCAGGCCAAAACGCTCGACGCTTTGAGGCGTCAAGCCGCGCTCTTCGACGTAGCGGCGGGCCGCTTCCGCCTCGGGGGCCCGCAGCAAGCACTGCTGGAACTGCTCGGCCGCCCACTGTAACGACCGATACAACGCCTTCTTGTCCTGGGGACTGCCGGGGACGACCTTCACATCGGCCGCCGGTCCCACGGCAATTCCAGCTCGATCCGCCAGCAATTCCAGGGCCTCGCGGAACCCGATCCGCTCGTGCTGCATCACGAAACTGAACGCGTCGCCGCCGATGTTGCAAACCCAGCACTTCCATGACTGGCGCTCGGGGTTCACCTGCAGGCTGGGGCGGGAATCGTCGTGCCAGGGGCATGTGCCGACGTAGATCCGGCCCTGTCGGCGCAGGGGCAAATAGCGACCAACCAGGTCGACAATATCTGTCGCCTGGCGAACTCGTTCCTTGATCTCCTGGTCAAGCGGGGATGTGAAGGACACCGGACGTCCTGTGGCGTTGGGCCTGCGGAAAGGAGTGGGGCCGCAGCCAGAAGGTAACTTCCCTGGTTTGTGTTTGCTTGCCGCCGACAACTGGGTCAAGTTGGCGGCGCCGTGCCCTCCGTAGCACGGGGGCGAATTATACGGGCCGCGCAGAAACGGGTCAACATCGGGTTTTTCCGTCTCGTCAGGTGGCGTATAACAGACTCGTACCGAATTCACCGCGTTGGGGAGCGACCAGGCGATGCCGGCCAATCTGACACAGCAGTACCTGAAAGCCGAAGAGGCGTACCGCCGGGCGAGTACACCGGAGGAAGAACTGGAGTGTCTCCAGTTAATGCTCCGCGAATTGCCCAAGCACAAGGGCACCGACAAACTGAACGCCGAGCTGAAGCAGAAGATCAGCAAGGTCAAGAAGGATCTGGAGGGCGGCAAAGGCAAGGCCAAGAAAGCCAGCGGATTCAAGCTGTTGCGGCAGGGCGCTGGCCGCGGGGTGATCGTCGGCGGACCGAACGCCGGCAAGAGCCAGCTGCTGCGGAGCTTGACTCGGGCCACCCCCGAGGTGGCTCCCTATCCGTTCACAACGCGCGAGCCGATCCCCGGCATGATGCCGTGGGAGGACGTGTTCGTCCAACTGGTGGATACGCCGCCCATCACGGCCGACGTGTTCGATCCGGTGACGCAGGGCTTGATCCGCGGCGCCGACCTGGCGCTGCTCGTGGTGGACTTGGGCAACGACGACGGCATCGACGCTCTGCAAGCGGTGCTCGGCCACCTGAGCCAGACCAAGACCCGCCTGGCCAAGGAGTCGTCGCTGGACGAAAACGACGTGGGCCTGTCGTACACCCGGACGCTGCTGGTGCTGAACAAGATCGATGATCCTGCCGCCGAAGAACGCCGCGAAATGCTGCATGAATTCTGCCCGCTGGATTTGCCGGAATTCCGGATCTCCGCCCAGCACGGCGCCGGACTGGAGGACCTGCGGAATGCGATCTACGCGGCGCTGGATGTGGTCCGCGTGTACACCAAGCTGCCGACGCACAAAGAAGCCGACTACAGTCGCCCCTTTACGGTCCGGCGAGGCGGAACGCTGCTGGACGTCGCCACGCTGATCCACAAGGACTTTGCCCAGAACCTCAAGCACGCCCGCGTGTGGGGCAGCCAGGTCCATGACGGGACCGCCGTCAAAGGGGATTATGTCTTGCACGACAAGGACGTCGTCGAACTGCACGTGGGGTAACCATGACCAACGCCGAGATCGCCGCTGTATTAGAGCAGGTCGCCGACCTGTTGGAATTCAAAGACGAGAATCCGTTCCGTGTGCGGGCCTATCGGAACGCCGCGCGGGCCATCCGCGATCTGACGGAATCCGTCGCGTCGATCGTCGCCGAGAACTGGGAGCGGCTGTTGGAGATCGACGGAGTCGGCAAGGCGGTGGCGGAAAAGGCGGCTACGTTGGCCCGGACGGGCCACCTGCCTCAGCTGGATGAATTGCTGGCGGAGATCCCGGAGAGCGTGCTAGCCATCATGCGGATTCCCGGCATCGGCCCGAAGAAGGCCGCCGCCGTGTACCACCAGCTGGGCGTCAAGACGCTGGACGAACTGAAGCAAGCCTGCGAGGCCGGCCGCGTTCGCGAGCTGAAGGGGTTTGGAGCGAAGACCGAGAAGACGATCCTGGACGGGATCGCCATCGCCGCCTCGGCGGGCCAACGCCTGTATTGGGCCGAGGCCGACCAGATCGCCCAGACGCTGCGCGAACATCTGCGGGTTTGCCCGGGCATCGAGCAGTTGGAACTGGCCGGCAGCTATCGCCGCGGCCGCGATACGGTGGGCGATTTGGACATCCTGATCGTCGCCGATCGGCCGGCGGACGTGATGGACCGCTTCGGCAGCTTTCCCGGCGTAGCCGACGTCCTGGGCCGCGGTGAAACCAAGATGTCGGTGCGGCTGGGCAGCGGGCTTCAAGTCGATCTGCGGATCGTGCCCCGCGAATCGTTCGGCGCGGCTCTGCAGTACTTCACCGGCTCGAAAGCCCACAACGTGGTGCTTCGCGGGCTGGCCAAGCAACGCGGTCTGAAGATCAACGAGTACGGCGTGTTTCGCGTCGCGGGCGAACAGGAAACGTACCTCGCCGGCGCCGCCGAAGCCGACGTCTACGGAGCACTCGACCTGCCCTGCTTTCCGCCCGAGTTGCGCGAGGCACGCCGCGAATTCGAGTGGGCCCAGGCGGGCCCGTTGCCCGAGCTGGTGCGGCTGGAAGACCTGCGCGGCGACTTGCACGCCCACACGCTGGAGACCGACGGCCGCGATACCATCGAGGAGATGGCCGAAGCCGCCCGGCAGCGCGGGCTGAAGTACCTGGCCATCACTGACCACTCGCAACGCGTGACGATGGCCCACGGACTGGACCCGAAACGCCTGCTCGCACAATGGGAGCAGATCGACCGGCTGAACGCCGAGCTGGGTCGCAGCTTCACGATCCTGAAAGGCATCGAGTGCGACATCCTGGAAAAGGGCGGACTCGATCTTCCGGACGACGTACTGGCTCAAGCGGACTGGGTCGTCGCCAGCGTCCATTACGGGCAGAAGCAGCCACGCGAGCAGATCACGCGGCGGATCGTCGAGGCGTTGGAGCATCCGCACGTGAGTTGCATCGCGCATCCGACCGGCCGCTTGCTGAACCGGCGCGAAGCTTATGAAGTCGACATGGACGCCGTCTTCGCCGCCGCCCGGCGGTTCGGCAAGGTGCTGGAACTGAACGCCAACCCGATGCGGCTGGATCTGGACGACGTGGCCTGCGCCGCCGCCAAGAGTCACGGCATCCTGGTGGCGATCAGCACGGACGCACATCAGACCGAAGGCTTGGACGACCTGCGGTACGGCGTGCTCCAAGCCCGCCGCGCCGGCCTGACCAAAGCGGATATCGCCAACACGCTCACCTGGCCGCAGCTGAAGAAGCGAATCGGGAAAGTCGCGGCGACTACGTAAGCATGCCCAGTTCCCGCAGCCGGAAGAAGCATCGCTGGCAGGCGTCCGCGTCGGCCAAGGCGCCGTGCGCACCTTCAAAGTCCGTCCCGAACAGATGGTAGTGCAGTTCCGTCAGGCTGGGCCACTTGTAACCGTACTTGCCCGGCAGCCGGCAGACGTCCGCCGTCTCCTTCATGGTGCAGACCCGCCGCTTGCGAGCGAACGGGTTGGCCAGTTCCGCCCGGTACAGCTCGGCCTGGATCACTCTTTCGTCGAAGTCCAGGTTATGGGCAATCACGACCTTGGCCGCGCGGACGTCCGCGGCAAACTGCTCCAGGACCGGCAGCAAATCCACGCCGTCACGCAGTGCCCGTTGCGTCGTGATGCCGTGCAATTGCGTCGCCTGGGACGAGATCTTGAAGCCTTGCGGCTTGATCAGATACTCGTGCGAGCGCTGAATCGTCCCGGACGCCGCGCAGCAGAACCAGCCGAGCTGGACCAGGCGGGGCCAGTTGGCGACGTCACTGGCTGGCGCGGACCAGTTCCGCGGCAGGCCGGAGGTTTCGGTGTCAAAGATGAGATACATAAGGGGCATTGTATCCTGGGGATGCGTATCACGGTACCGGCCGGTGAGCAAACCGGCGCGCGTCGGACTGCATTCCGGCCCGTTGGCATAGGCCTGGGTGAACCGCACGCCGGACGCCGCCAAGCTGTCGATACTCGGCGTCCGCACATCTTCGCGCCCGTAGCAGTGCAGGTCCCCGTAGCCCAGATCGTCCGCCAGCACAAACACAAGGTTGGGACGGCACTCGGCCGCGGCAGCGTGGACAGCCTGGGCCAGCCCAAGCAACAGGGTCGGCCAGCGCAGTGCCGGAAGGAATGTCCGCGTCATGGCATCATCGGCTGTCCGTGTGCATCCGCCCGACACATCCGGCCGCTCTGCCTCTTGCAGTCTGCCCTCCGTTCGGCTACGCTCTTTGACGCTTGTAGTTCCGCCGAAAGAACTTCCGTCTACAACGGTTTGTTTATGTGATTTGATGGCATCTGGCGGACGGATCGCTGGTTGTTACATTAAGCGGCTTGCGGGTTTAGCGTCAGGGGTGGTCAAGGATTCCTGCCGATGGAGAGATTCCGTTTTCCCAATTGGACGAACAAGCTCGTCGGGCTGCTGCTGGCATCCGTGCTGCTCGGGGCTGGGTACATCGGGGCGGTCGGGGCCTACGGCACGGCGCCGCGAACGCTCCAGGGCGGCTATGCGCCGGATCAGCCGGTGCCGTTCAGCCACAAGCTGCACGCCGGCAAGCTGAAGATGGACTGCCGCTACTGCCATAACACGGTCGATCAAGCCGCTCATGCGGCGATCCCGCCAACGGCGACGTGCGTGAATTGCCACAGTGCTGCCGCGACGGATGGTTCGGTGGCGACGGCGTCGATCTTCGCCAAGAGTCCCAAGCTGCAGCCGGTTCGCGAGTCGCAGATCTCGGGCAATCCGATTCCGTGGGTGCGGGTCCATAATCTGGCGGATTTCGTCTACTTCAATCATGCGGCGCATGTGAATCGGGGCGTCAGCTGTGTGTCGTGTCACGGGCGGATCGACAAGATGGACAAGGTCTATCAGGCCGAGCCGTTGACGATGAAGTGGTGCCTGGACTGCCACCGCAACCCGGAGCCGCATTTGCGGCCGCTGGAGTACATCACGCAGCTGGATTGGCAGCCCGGTCAAGATCCGGCCGTCGTCGGCGCGGAGGTCCGCAAGCAACTGGAAATCAATCCCTCGACCAATTGTTCGACGTGTCACCGATGAAGCCAAGCAACCCCGGGAAGCCGTATTGGCGAAGTTTGAGCGAACTGGAGAACTCGCCGGAGTTCGAGGAATTCGTGCAGCGCGAGTTCCCGGTGGCGGCGTCCGAGTTCCCTGACGGCATTTCACGCCGCCGCTGGCTGCAGCTGATGGCCGCTTCGCTGGCCTTCGGCGGCTTGACCAGTTGCCGCTACCGCGAAGAGAAGATCGCCCCGTTGGCCAAGCGGCCCGAGGACTGGGTCCCGGGCAAGCCGCAGCGCTATGCCACCTCGATCGAATTGGCCGGCGCGTCCCGGCATCTGCTGGTCACCTGCTACGACGGCCGGCCGATCAAGGTCGAGGGGAATCCGGAGCATCCGTACAGCCTGGGAGCGACGGATGTCTACTCGCAAGCCTGCGTCTTGAATCTGTACGATCCCGACCGCTGTGCCAGCGTGCGGCAGTTGGAGCAGAGCCAGGCGTTCACGAGGACCTGGGACGACTTTGCCGCGTTCGCCGCCAAGCACTTCGCGACGTTGAAAGACCAGGGCGGCGAAGGGCTGTGCGTGCTGTTGGAACCGACGGAATCGGCGGCCATCCACGCGCAGCTGTCAGCGTTGAAAGCCGCCTGCCCCAAGGCGGAACTCTTCAGCTACGCCCCCCTGGCCAGCGACAACGAACGCCGCGGCGCGGAGCTGGCATTCGGGAAAGCCGTCCGCACGCAGTTCGGGCTGGACAAGGCTCGGGTGATCGTGTGCTTGGACGCGGACCTGCTGGGCGAGCATCCGGCGTCGCTGCGGTTGGCCCGCCAGTTCGCCGAGGGACGCGACGTGACGACGGCGGCCGATCCCAAGTCCAGCCGCATGAGCCGGCTGTACGTGGCGGAGAGCCAGTACTCGACGACGGGGGTCGCGGCCGACCATCGGCTGGCCGTGCGGTCCGTGGACATCGCGGTCCTGGTCGGGGACCTGGAAAAGCGAATCCGGGCGATGCTTGATTCGGGCAAGGTTCAACCGCCAGGGCCCGGCGGGTCGCGCCGCGAGCGGATTGTACAGGCCATGGCCGCGGATCTGGTCGAGCACCGAGGCGCCGGCTTGATCGCGGTCGGGCCGCGGCAGCCTGGCGAAGTTCACGCCCGGATTCACCGCCTGAACCAATTGCTGGGCAATGTCGGCCAGGCCGTGACGTATATCGACGAGCCGTCCGCGTCCTATGCGGCGCCGTGCGGCAGCTTGGCCGATTTGGCCAAACGGATGCAGGCCGGCAGCGTCAAGACGCTGATCATCCTGGGCGGGAATCCGGTTTACGACGCCCCCGCAGACGTGGAATTCGCGCAGGGGCTGGCCAAGGTCACCACGGCGATCCACCTGAGCAGCCACGAGAACGAAACTTCGCAGCTGTGCCAGTGGCTGTTGCCGCAAACGCATCCCTTCGAGTCCTGGGGCGACTGCCGCGCCGTGGACGGCGGGATCTGCGTGACTCAACCGCTGATCGACACGCTGCTGGGCGGCAAGTCCGCCCTCGAACTCCTGGCCTTGTTGCTGGGCGACAAGTCCGACGCGCAAACGCTCGTCCGCCAAGCCGTCGATCGGCTGGCCGGGCGGCCCCTGAGCGACAAGGACTGGCGCAAGTTGCTGCACGACGGCTTCCTGGCGGACAGCGGGCTGAAGCCGGCGGCGGTCGCGTGTAAAGACGGTGCCGCGGACGAGCCCACGCCGGCGGCGGCGGGCGATCTGGAAGTGGTGTTCTGCCGTAGCGAGACGGTCTACGACGGCCGGTTCGCCAACAACGGCTGGCTGCAGGAGACGCCGCACCTGGTCTCCAAGTTGACTTGGGACAACGCCGCGATGTTCAGCCCGGCGACGGCCAAGAAGTTGGGTGTGCAGATCGGCACGCCGGTGCGAGTGGAACTGGCCGGCCGCAGCCTCGAGATCCCCGCGTTCATCCTGCCGGGACAAGCCGACGACTCGATCGGCTTGGTCCTGGGATACGGTCGGACGGCGGCGGGATTGGTCGGGGGCCATGCGCGGCAGGGGATTGCGCCGGTCGGAGTCAACGTCGCCCCGTTGCGTTCGACGACGGCTCCGCACGTGGCGATTGGAGCGAAAGTCACCCCGCTCGGCGGCTACTACAAGTTCGCCCTGACGCAGGATCATCACGCCATCGACAAGGTCGGCCTCGAAGCGATCGGCCAGCGGATCGGTGAACTGGTTCGTGAGGGCACGCACGAGCAGTACCAGCAGGATCCGCAGTTTGCCCAGCACGGCGGGCACAAGCTGGAATCGCTGTGGCAGGAAGTGTCCTACGACGGCCAGCAGGCCTGGGGCATGTCCATCGACTTGAACAAGTGCCTTGGCTGCAACGCCTGCCTGGTGGCTTGCCAAGCCGAGAACAACGTCCCGGTGGTCGGCAAGGAGCAGGTGGCGCGGGGCCGCGAGATGCACTGGATCCGCATCGATCGGTACTTCCGCGGCAGCGGGGCCGAGGACGAGGATGTGCAGGTCGTCCACCAGCCGGTGATGTGCCAGCAATGCGAGAATGCGCCCTGCGAGCAGGTCTGCCCGGTGGCCGCCACGGTGCACACTCGCGAAGGGCTGAACGACATGGTCTACAACCGCTGCATCGGCACGCGGTACTGTGCCAACAACTGTCCGTACAAGGTCCGGCGATTCAACTTCTTTAACAACACCAAGGAATTGGACAAGCCGGAACGGCAACTGCTTCAGCTGGCCGTCAACCCGGAGGTGACCGTTCGCACCCGAGGCGTCATGGAAAAGTGCACCTACTGTGTGCAGCGGATCCAGAACGCCAAGATCGACGCCCGCAGCGCAGGCCGGCCGATCCGCGACGGCGAGATTCAAACCGCCTGCCAGCAGGTCTGCCCGACGCGGGCCATCGAGTTCGGTGATCTGAACAAGGACACGCGCGTGGCCAAGGCTCATCAGCAGGACCCGCGGGCCTACGGGATGCTGGCCGAATTGAACGTCAAGCCGCGGACGGTGTACCTGGCCCGGTTGCGCAACCCGCATCCGGCCTTGGCGGTGGAGCAAGAAGGCGAGAGACATTCACCCAGCGGAGCCCATTCGTGATCGACAACACGTTTGATGACCCGGGGCGACGGCCGACCTTGGTCACCGGCGGGCAGGATTTTGCCTCGGTAACCGACTTGGTCTGCTCGATCGCCGAGCGCCCTCAGCCGCCCCTGGCCTGGTATATCGCGTTCGGTGTCGCCTCCAGTTTGGCCGCGATGTTCTTCGGCCTGATCGGCTACCTGATCACGACCGGGATCGGCGTGTGGGGCAACAACAACCCCGTGTTCTGGGCCTTTGACATCGTCAACTTTGTGTTCTGGGTGGGCATCGGCCACGCCGGGACGCTGATTTCCGCGATTCTGTTCCTGTTCCGGCAGAACTGGCGGACCAGCATCAACCGGTTTGCCGAGGCGATGACGATCTTTGCCGTGATCTGCGCCGCCATCTTCCCCGGCATCCACGTCGGCCGTGTCTGGTTTGCCTACTGGCTGCTGCCCTATCCCGCCCAACACTTGGGGATGTGGCCCAACTTCCGCAGTCCGCTGTTGTGGGACGTGTTTGCCGTGAACACTTACGCCAGCGTCTCACTGCTGTTCTGGTACATGGGCATGATTCCCGACTTTGCCACGCTTCGAGACCGCGCCAAGTCGAAATGGCGGCAGCTGGCCTTCGGAATTGCCGCTTTGGGCTGGAACGGGTCCGCCCGGCATTGGATGCGGTACGAGAAAGCGTACATGCTGCTGGCCGCCTTGGCCACGCCGCTGGTGCTCAGCGTCCACTCGGTGGTCAGTTTCGACTTCGCCACCTCCCAGATCCCCGGCTGGCACACGACCATCTTTCCGCCGTATTTTGTGGCCGGGGCGGTGTTCGGCGGTTTCGCCATGGTGATCCTGCTGATCGTGCCCGCGCGGCAGTGGTTTGGCCTGAAAGACCTGGTCACGCTGCGGCACTTGGAGAACATGAACAAGATCCTGCTGGCGACCGGGACCATGGTCGGGTTCGCGTACAGCATCGAGTTCTTCATTGCCTGGTACGGCGGGAACGCCTACGAACGATTTGCGTTCATCAACCGGGCCCTCGGGCCGTATGCCTGGTCGTACTGGACGATGATCACCTGCAACATCGTTGCCTCGCAATTCCTGTGGATCAAGAAGGTCCGCACCACCCCGTGGATGATGTTGATCGTCGCCGCGGCGGTGACCGTGGGCATGTGGTTCGAGCGGTTCGTGATCATCGTCACGTCGCTGAGCCGCGATTTCCTGCCGTCCAGTTGGGGGTTCTACAAGCCAACGATCATCGACATCCTGATGCTGATCGGCTCGTTCGGCTTGTTCTTCACCCTGTTCCTGCTGTTCGTCCGCTACCTGCCGATGGTTGCGATGGCCGAAGTCAAGTCGGTGATGACGCATGAGCATGGGGAAGGTCACTGAGTCGGAAAGTCGCTAGGTCGCTAGGTCGAAGAGTCGCTGGGTCGAAGAGTCTGCAAGATTCCAAGGCGTGGACATGGTTGAGCATGTGAACAGTCAAACCGAGACGGACAGCAAGCTGGTCGGGTTGCTGGCCGAGTTTTCGACGCCGGAGGGTCTGGTGGCGGCGGCCGAGCAGGTGCGCGAGGACGGCTATCGGCGGGTGGACGCCTTTGCGCCGTTTCCCGTGCACGGCTTGGACGAGGCATTGGCGATCCGCCCGACGATCCTGCCCTGGATCGTGCTGGGCGCCGGCCTGTCTGGCGTGGTTGCGGCCTTGGCTGGCCAGTGGTGGACGAACACGATCGACTATCCGTTCGTGGTCAGCGGTAAGCCGCTGTTCAGCCTGCCCGCGAACATTCCAGTGACCTTCGAGGTCATCATCCTGTTCAGTGCGTTCACGGCCTTTTTCGGCATGCTGGCGTTGAACGGCCTGCCGCGGTTCGTCCAGCCGATCTTCAAGAGCGACCGCTTTCGCCGCGCGACGGTCGACCGTTTTTTTCTGCTGGTCGAAGCGGCGGATCCCCGGTTTGCCCTCGACAAGACCCAAGCGGTGTTGAATGCGGCTGGCGCGATGCACATCGAGGAACTGCATGACGACGCTGGGCCGGCTCGCCTGCCCAAGTGGATGGGCTTGGTCCTGGTCACGCTGTCTATCGTCGCCCTGATCCCGCCGCTGTGGATCGCCCGGGCGCGTCTGGTTCAGTCGGACAAGCCGCGCTGGCATACCTTCATTGACATGGACTACCAGCCGAAGGCCAAGCCGCAGACGGTTTCGGCGCTGTTCCCGGACGGGCGAGCCGACCGGTTGCCGGTTGCCGGCACCGTGGCCCGTGGGCAATTGCGGGACGACGAGCGGCTGTATCGCGGGATCGATCCCGACGCGCCGCCTCCCAAGGCCGAGCCGGGAGCGGCTGGCGCCGAGCCCGCGGTCGCTTGGGTGAGTGACTTTCCGCTGCCGGTCACGGCCGAGATGATGAAGCGCGGCCGGCAGCGATACAACGTGTACTGTGCACCGTGTCACGGCTTGGCGGGCGAAGGCGACGGCTTGGTCGCGCGGCGGGCCGCCGACCTGCAGCAGGGCACCTGGGTGCCGCCGACGTCGCTCCAGTCCGAGGCGGTTCGGGGCCAGCCGGTCGGCCAGTTGTACAACACCATCTCCAACGGCGTGCGGAAGATGCCCGCCTACGGCGCTCAGATTTCCGTGCCGGATCGGTGGGCGATTGTCCTGTATCTCCGCGCGTTGCAGCGGACGCAGAATGCCAAGCCGGCGGATGTGCCCCCGGAGACTTTGAAGGCGTTGGAACCATGAAAGATCGCGTTTCTCTGTCCGTCACTGAGGTTACCCAGTTGGGCCCGGCCGCCATGCGCTGGGCTTGGCGGCTGGCGGCCGTCGGCGCGGGAAGCCTGTTGCTGGGCTTCCTGGTCAGCTTCCTCGCGCACCACGGCTGGCCGCGGTTCCTGCACTCCTATTTGATCAGTTTCTGCTTCTGCCTCAGCATCTCGCTGGGGTCGCTGTTCTTCGTCATTCTGCAGCACCTGACGCATGCCGGTTGGAGCGTCACGGTGCGGCGGTTGGCCGAGGTTCTGGCATCGGCCTTGCCGTACTGGGCGTTGTTGTTCTTGCCGATCCTGCTGCTGGTCCTGGTCCGCAACGGCAGCCTGTACCCCTGGAACGATTCCGAGCACGTCGCGCACGATCCGCTGCTGCAGGCGAAAGCGCCGTATCTGAACGCTCCGTTCTTTGCGATTCGCGCGGTCCTGTATTTCGCCGTCTGGGGCCTGCTGGCCCGGTTCTACTCGCGGCATTCGCTGGCCCAAGACCAGACGGGCGACAAGACGCACACGTTCCTGATGGAGCGCCGGGCGGGGATCTCGATTGTCGCGTTCGGGATCACGGTGACGTTTGCGGCGTTCGACTGGCTGATGTCGTTGGATCCGCATTGGTTCAGCACGATTTTCGGGGTGTACTTCTTTGCCGGCTGTGCGGTGAGCGCGTTTGCCACCTTGGCCCTGATCGCCGTGGGGTTGCAGAAATTCGGCTATCTGCAGGACTCGATCACCGCGGATCACTATCACGACTTGGGCAAGTTGCTGTTCGGCTTCGTGTTTTTCTGGGGCTACATCGCGTTCTCGCAGTACATGCTGATCTGGTACGCGAACATCCCGGAGGAGACCACGTGGTACATGGCCCGCCAGTCCCACGGTTGGACGGTGGTCGCCTTGATCCTGTTGTTCGGCCACTTGCTGTTGCCGTTCGGCGGCCTGATGTCGCGGCGGGCGAAACGCAACAAACGCGTGCTGGCCGGCTGGGCTGCCTGGCTGTTGGCCATGCACTGGATTGACTTGTACTACCTGGCGGCGCCGCAGGCGGGCAGCGGGCCGCAGTTTGGCGTGTTGGACGCGCTGTGCCTGGTCGGCATGCTCAGCCTGTACGGGGCCGTCCTGCTGCGGATTGCCGCCGACCGCAAGCTGATTCCGCAGCGTGATCCGTGGCTGGCCGAGTCGCTGGCCTTCCGCAACGCGTAGTGGCTCGGGAGATTCGTTTAACCGTGACCTAGCGGGGAGCGCGAAGGGGCGAAGGAAAAGAGTCGGCTGCGGACAGGCAAGCCCCGAGAGAAGGGCACGAACCAGAGGGAACCGAATGGAACGGCACAACGACCTGAATCCGGTGAACATCGCCTGCGTAGGCTTCCTGGGCGCGCTGGTGACGCTGGTCATCATCCTCGCCCTGCAGGTCCTGTATTACGCCACCGTCGCGCGCGAGACCGAGCAGAAGTTGATTCAAGCACCAACGACGGAAAGCGATACGTTGCTGGCCGAGCAAGCGGTGAAACTGACGCGGTACGGCTGGCTGGACCGTGAAAAACAGCAGGTGACGATTCCCATCGACCGGGCGATGGAACTGGTCGTCAACGAATTGTCCGCGGCGTCGGGGCGAGGAGCGGAGCGATGAGCACGAGTCGGATGCAGACAACCTGCCGCATGATGTTGGCGTGCGGATTGGCCCTGGGGCTGAACGTGACGAGTGTCACCCTGGCCCAGCGTCAGGAGGCCGGGCCGCAGGTGCTGAACGAAATCGGAATCGACGAGCATCTTGGCGCCCAGATCCCGCTCGATTTGCAGTTTCGCGACGAGAACGGCAACGAAGTCAAGCTGGCCTCGCTGTTTCCCGGCGACCGGCCGGCCGTGCTCTCGCTGAACTATTCCGATTGCCCCATGCTGTGCACGCTGGTGCTGAACGGCCTGATCGACGGCCTCGAGCAGTTGTCCTGGACGCCGGGACAGCAGTTCGAGGTGATCAGCGTCAGCATCGACCCGCTGGAGACTCCGCAGCGAGCCCGCCTGACCAAGCAGCGGTATCTCCGCGACTACGGCCGCCCCGAGACGGCGGGCGGCTGGCATTTCTTGACCGGCACGCAGGCGAACATCACGCGACTGGCCGAGGCGGTTGGCTTTCGCTACAAGTACGTCGAGAAGGACAAGCAATACGCGCACGCGGCGGTGATCATGGTCTGCACCCCCCAGGGCCGCATGTCGCGGTATCTGTACGGCGTGCAATTCCCCGAGCAGACGCTGCGGTTGTCGCTGGTCGAGGCCGGCGAGGGCAAGGTTGGATCGACCCTGGACAAGGTTCTGTTGTACTGCTTCCACTACGATGCCGAGGCGGGACGCTACGGACCGGTCGCGCGGAACCTGATGAAATTGGGCGCGGGAATGACCTGCGTCGTTGTGCTGCTCGCCCTGGTCCCGTACTGGCTGCGGCGGCGGTTCCACGGGGCGCACACAGGGCCGGCCCCCGCAGCGGCCGGGCAGGACGCGCCGTCCGCCCCGGAGTCGCGTCCGCTGGCCGGATTCGCCCTGCCGCTGGTCGGACTGCTGGGCGCGCCCGGCGGCTCCCTGTTCTTCCCGCAACGCGCCTCGACCGACGCCGCCATCGTCGACGAGATCTTCTATTTCATCTTCATCATTTCCGTGGTCTTCTTCGTGCTGATCCTCGGGCTGATGGTGTACTTCCTGATCAAGTATCGCCGCCGCGAAGGCGTGGGACCGCAGCCCAGTCCGTCGCACAGCACGAGCATGGAAATGCTGTGGACGATCATCCCGACGATCCTGGTGGCGGTGATGTTCATCTGGGGCTTCTGGGGCTACATGGGCATGCGTCAGGCCCCGGACGACAGCTATGAGATCCAGGTCCTGGCCAAGAAATGGGCCTGGAGCTTCCAGTATCCCAACGGGCATATCGAACCGGATCTGCACGTCCCGGTCGGGCGCCCGGTGCGGCTGGTGATGAGTTCCGACGACGTGATCCACAGCCTGTACATTCCCGCCTTTCGGCTGAAAATGGACGTCGTTCCCGGCCGCTTTACCAAGACCTGGTTTCAGGCGGCCGAGACGGGCGAACATCAGCTGTTCTGTGCCGAATACTGCGGCACGCAACACTCGACCATGCTGGCCAAGGTCGTCGTGCACGCTTCGGGCGAATTCGAGAAATGGCTGGAAAACGCCGCCAATTTCCTGCAACGGATGACGCCGGTCGAAGGCGGAGCGTTGCTGTACCAACGCCGCGGCTGTGCCCAATGCCACTCGATCGACGGCAGCGCCAAGGTCGGGCCTTCGTTCAAAGCGACGTTCGGGACGCAGCAGCCGTTGGCCTCCGGCGACAACGTGACGGTGGACGAGAACTACATTCGCGAGTCGATCATGGAGCCGATGGCCAAGGTCCGGGCCGGTTACAAGCCGGTGATGCCGACGTACAAGGGCCAGCTGAAAGACGAAGAGATCGCCGCGATTGTGGCGTACATCAAGAGCCTGAAATGACTTGGAGCACCCGATGAGCGGATATGCGATGCCACACGACCTGCCTGCGGGCCACGCCTCGGCAGTTCCCGGCGACAACTACCTGACGCACGACCGCGGCTTGTGGTCTTGGGTCTTTACGCTCGACCACAAACGGATCGGCGTCATGTACCTGGTGGGGATCATGACCTCGTTCCTGCTGGGCGGCATCTTTGCCCTGTTGATCCGGGCCGAACTGTTCACGCCCGGCAAGATGTTCCTCAGCGAAGACCGCTACAACGAAATGTTCACGCTGCACGGCGCGATCATGACGTTCCTGTTCATCATCCCGAGTATTCCCGCGGCCTTGGGCAATTTCTTCCTGCCGCTGATGCTGGGCGCCAAGGACGTCGCGTTCCCGCGGATGAACCTGGCCAGTTTCTTTCTGTGGGTCGGTGGAGCCGTCTTCTTTCTGATGGCCTTGGCCATGGGCGGCCTGGACACCGGCTGGACGTTCTACACGCCTTACAGCACGACCACCAGCGGCACCGTCGTGGCCGCCACGGTCGGGGCCTTTATCCTGGGGTTCAGCTCGATCTTCACCGGCCTGAACTTCATCGTCACGATCAACACCATGCGGCCGCCGGGAATGACTTGGTTCAAGATGCCGTTGTTCCTGTGGAGCCTGTACGCCACGTCGATCATCCAGCTGTTGGCCACGCCGGTGCTGGGCATTACCCTGATCCTGCTGACCGCGGAAAAGCTGTTTCACATCGGCATCTTCGATCCCAAGCTGGGCGGCGATCCGGTGCTGTATCAGCATTTCTTCTGGTTCTACAGCCATCCGGCCGTGTACATCATGATCCTGCCCGCGATGGGCATCATCAGCGAACTGGTTTCGGTGTTCAGCCGCAAGCATATTTTCGGCTACCGGTTCATTGCGTACAGCAGCATCGCCATCGCCGTGTTTGGGTTCATGGTCTGGGGGCACCACATGTTTGTCAGCGGCCAGTCGCGGCTGGCGGCGATCACCTTCAGCGCCTTGACCTTCAGCGTCTCGATCCCATCCGCGATCAAGGTCTTCAACTGGTTGGCCACGATGTACAAGGGCTCGATCAGCTTGGCCGCTCCGATGTGCTATGCCCTGTCCTTCATGCTGCTGTTCGGGATCGGCGGTCTGACCGGCTTGTTCCTCGGGACGCTGGCCACCGATGTGCATTTGCATGACACGTACTTCGTGGTGGCCCATTTCCACTATGTGATGATGGGCGGCACGCTGGTTGCTTTCCTGGGCGGGCTGCACTACTGGTGGCCCAAGATGTTCGGCCGGATGTACAGCGACCTGTGGGCGCGCATCGCCTGTTTGATCATCTTCGTCGGGTTCAACCTGACCTTCCTGCCCCAGTTCCTCTTGGGAACTCGCGGAATGCCGCGGCGCTACGCCCGCTATCTACCGGAGTTTCAGTCCTTGCACCAGATGTCGACCATCGGTTCGCTGGTGTTGGCCACGGGCCTGTTCCTGGCGGCGGGCGTGTTGCTGTACGCCCTGTTCAAGGGCAAGCGGGCGCCGGCGAATCCCTGGGGCAGTCCGTCGCTGGAGTGGACGTGCAGCTCGCCGCCGCCGGCCCACAACTTTGACACCACGCCGACGGCCGGCGATCCCTACGATTACAGCGTGAACGAGTACAGTGCGGAAGCACAAGGCTACGTGGCCGTCCAGCGGTAAACGAGAACTCCCAGCGGGAAGAGATCCATGCACGAGTCAGCGATCAGCGATGCGCCGCACGCGGGTGGAGAGGGGCATGCGCACGCCTCCGAATACCACTTGGCACACCACTTCGAAACGCCCCGCCAGCAGTTCGACGCCGGCAAGCTGGGGATGTGGTTGTTCCTGGTCACCGAAGTCCTGTTCTTCAGCGGGCTGTTTGCCGCCTACGCCGTGTATCGCAGCAATCACCCCGAAGTGTTCGTCGACGCGCACAAGTACCTGGACAAGGTGTTGGGCGGCTTCAACACGATCGTCCTGCTGTTCAGCAGCCTGACGATGGCTTGGGGTGTCCGCTGTGCCCAGTTGGGCCAGAAGCGCGGCTTGACCTGGTGCCTGACCGCCACCCTGGTCTGCGCCAGCCTGTTCCTGGGGGTCAAGGCGGTCGAGTATACGCACAAATGGGACATGGGGCTGTATTGGGGCAAGGCGTTTGCGCCCGAGGCTGATACGGCCGTGCACGGAGCGCACGGAATGAGTCCGTGGCTCGGGTACCTGAGCATTCCCGCCGCCTTGGCGTTGCTCTGGTTCGGCTTCAAGACCCTGCTGCACCGGGCTCGCGGCCGACGTGAAGCGGCGATTGTGACCTTCTGCCTGACGCTAACCGCACTGGCGTTCTTCGTCGGCGTCGGGGCCGGCAAGGCCGTTCCTGCGATCACCAACCAGTTCCTGAGGGGCGAAGATTCTGCCGTTCACGAGGCCTCGCATCATCCCGTCGAATCCGCCGCGGTGCCGGCCCCCGAGCAGTTGGTGGTGGGCGACCCGGAGGCCATGTCGGGGATCTCGCTGATGGCGATTTTCTTCAGTATCTACTACACGATGACCGGCGTGCATGCGGTTCACATCCTGGCGGGGATGGGCGTGCTGGCGTGGTTGTTGGGCCGCGCGGTCCGGGACGAATTCAGCGAAAAATACTTCGCCCCCGTCGATTTTGTGGGCCTGTACTGGCATCTAGTCGATTTGATTTGGATTTACCTGTTCCCCTTGCTGTATTTGATCCATTAGACCCATGGCGACAAGCACCCCAGTTCATACCGCGGCGGATCAGCACCAGGAACACGGCTTGGCACACGTCATGCCCGTGCGGGTCTTGGTCAATATTTTCGTGATCCTCGTCGTCCTGACCATCGTCACGGTGGTGGCCACGTTCTTTCCCACGGGCAGCTTCGAGATCTGGATTTCGTTGGGGATCGCCACGGTCAAAGCGAGTCTGGTTGCGGCGTATTTCATGCATCTGCGGTACGACAACCCCATGAACGCCGTGCTGTTTGCGTTCGGACTGATCTTTGTCGCCCTGTTTCTGGGGCTGACGATGATGGACACGCACCAATACCAGGAAGACCTGATCATCAACCAGCCGGGGGGAATGGGGGGCTCCTGAGCGCAACGAGCCCGCGTTTTCCTGTCGAACTGCCGCGGACAGCACTTGCGTTTCTTGCCCAGTTGGGTAGAATCCACGATCTTGCCAATTGAACGTCACCGCGGCGTAGAAGTTCATAAGTTCAAGCCTGAATTGAGGTTGAGTCAAAACATGCGACCGATGCAAAAAGGCAAGCCGGTAAAATCCCGCAAGCGGATGAAGGCTCGCGTCCGGACCAAGAAGAAAGATCCCTTGTTTGTGGACGGCAAGCGTCCGCGTCCGATGTACGTGGATTACAAGGATGTGGAGCTGTTGAAGAAGTTGGTCAATCGCCACGGGCGCATCGTCAGCCGCCGCAAGACGGGTTGTTCGGCTGCCAGCCAGCACGCCGTGACGGAGGCGATCAAGCGGGCGCGGTTCATGGCCTTGCTGCCCTACGTCGGCGAATGAGTCGCGTGTGACGGCTGCCCCGCTCGCATTTCACACCACACGTCGGGTCGAGTTCCGCGACACCGACGCCGCCGGGATTGTGCATTTCTCGGCGTTTTTTGTTTATATGGAGCAGGCCGAGCACGAGCTGCTGAGGTCGGTCGGTCTGAGCGTGGCCACCCGCGACGACGAAGGCGAAATCGGCTGGCCACGGATCTCGGCCGCCTGCGAATACCTCAGTCCCGCCCGCTTCGAGGACGTCCTGGATGTCCGGGTCACGATCGACCGCCTGGGCCGCAAGAGCATCACCTACGCTTACGCGTTTTCTCGTGACGGCACCCCGATTGCCCGCGGCGCGATGACCTCCGTCTGCTGCCGCCTCCGTCCCGGCCAGTCGCCCCAAGGCATCGAGATCCCCACTTGGTTCAGCCACCAATTGCGGACCCTGCGGCATGGGGCTCCAGCTGATTAAGCAGCGTGTCGTGGGCCAGTCGCCTGAAATTCGGACATGCCCCTGGATCTTCTTGGGCCTCCGGCCGAATTGCTCTGACTCTCGGGTCAGAGTCTGTGGCGTGTCATCGAGCGTTTACGTAGTCGCGTCGCTGGGCGACGCGATTCCGCTCGCGGAGCGAGCGGCCTATGTCTGTGCGTCTCTGCACGCCGAGTTGGACCGCGCGGGCGGCCATGCAGCAGCGCGATGCTGCAGCCTGTTCTCATCGCCGCCGGAGGCAGTTTCTGCAGGATGCTCCGGGGTTGCCGTGTCGCATTCCCGCGGACTGAGGACCTTTCGCTTGAGGCATCAGTCGCTTTGCTCAGGCCGAACGCCGCCAGTCAGTCTACGTCGGGCGACAGCCCGTCGTTCACCAGCATCATCGCGGGTAGAATGGCGTCGGAGCGTTGAGGACCCGGGCGGCGTCTCGGCGGCGCACATCAGTTCTTGAAGCAGAAAGGGCGGACCATGAGAACGTGGGGAGTTGTCTTGGGCGTGGCGTGTGTGCTGGCGGGTGCGGCGTCGCCGGCGGGGGCGCAGAGCCGGCGTGAGGGGCCGGGGACTCGGGCTGCCAAGATGCCGGCCATCACGAAACCGATTCCGCTGAACACGCCGCAGGCCGACGTGGTGCTGGCGGCGCTGCAGGTCTTTCCGCCCGACAATCCGTGGAACCAAGTCGTCGAGGATTGGCCGGTCCATCCGAACTCGGCGAATATTGTGGCGTCGATCGGCGTCGACAAGCCGCTGCGGTACAACCCGGACATGGCCTACGTGCTGGTGCCGCCGAATCAGAAACGCGTCGACGTCCGGATCGTCGACTATCCCGGCGAATCGGACCCGGGGCCGTTCCCGGTGCCGGACATCCTGCCCATCGAAGGCTGGCCGGCGTGCGTGCTGCGGGACGACAGCTACCGCGGTTGGACGCTCGACGACCTGCAGCGGGACCGCGGCGACCGGGGCGGCGACCGGCACGCGATCGTCGTCGATCCGGTGAATCGGATGCTGTACGAGTTCTACATCGCCAAGAAAACGGACCGCGGTTGGCAGGCGGCCCAGGCGTCGGTGTTCGATCTGAAAACCAATCGGCTGCGGCCCGACGGCTGGACCTCGGCCGACGCCGCCGGCCTGCCGATCTTCCCGGCGGTGGTCCGCTACGACGAACTGCAACGCGGGGCGGTGGGCCATGCGCTGCGCGTCACGGTCGTGAAGACCCGCCGCGAGTACGTCGCCCCCGCCACGCATTTCGCCAGTCGGCACACGAACCCGGATTACCCGCGGATGGGCGAACGGTTGCGTTTGCGGCGCGACTACGACCTCTCCGGCTTCTCGCCCCCCGTGCAGACGATCCTCCGGGGCTTGCAGAAATACGGCATGTTCGTCGCGGACAACGGCATCGACTGGGCGATCTCCGTGGCGCCGGACGAGCGCATCCCCGTCCTGCACGAAGAACTGCGGCGGGTGAAGGGAGCGGCCTTCGAGGTCGTCGAGCCGCCACGGTGACGCGCACTGCCGGTTTGCGAGCCGGCGTATCCACGAACCAGAAGGACCGGCTGACCGTTGGCTTGGACGAATTGGCCGACGAGCTGGCAAGTCCGTCCGCCGCCGGGCGTGGAAATCGCTGATCTGGCCGAGCAGGACGCCTGACGGTTTCCGTCCGTTGGAGGCCATTCCGGATGAGGCGAGTGCCTGAAGTTGAGCGTGGTCATCACCGCGCTGATGTTCGTCCTCCCGAGAGGTGCCCGCAAGCGATTCTCCCCAGCCATCTCGCCCAGTAATCCACCGGCCCCGCGCAACGCGGTTGTGCTGGGCGCTGGCGATTTGATGTCCGCACCCTTCGTCGTCAATTCCGCCACGTCCGTGTTGCCGAGCCCGCCGTTGACACCGAGCAGGATCATGGCCCGCATGTTCGGCGTGGCGTGATCTAGCAAGCGGCGTAACTCATCGGCCTCAAACATCCGTGGGCCGCTCGCCGCCCGCGACTTGCGGATCGTCTTGGCTGACGGCTTCTTGAAGCCCGGTCCGAATCGAGGTGGCTTGTCGATCAGCCCCGCCTCGTAGCCGTACTTGAACAGGGAGCGGACTCGCTGAATGCTGTGGCCCAGACGGACCGGACCAAACCGCTTGGCGAACCTCGCCCGCAGTGCCTGGAAGTCGTTCGCGGCCAAGTCATCAACCAGTCGATTCTTGCCGAACGCGCCGACGACCATCTCGCAGGTCGCACAGTACTCGTCGTAGGATCGGGGGGCCAGTCCTCCGCTGTCCCGAAGCTCTTGTTTAAACGTCAGGAAGTGGTTCGCCAGATCCGCGACGGTCAGCCCGGCACCCTTGGCCCGCGGCGTCCGCCCAGCGAGCAGGTCGTCTTTCTGGTCGAGCCAGACATCGAGCGCCTTTTCGCCCTTGGGGTCAGCAGGAAGTACCTGCCCGAAGTAGTGGATCTTGCCCTTGACCTTCTTCGCCCAGCGGTTGGTCCCTTTGTGCGGAAACAAAGGAAAGTCGGGGTGGGGCTTTTTCAGATCCGACTTTTTGCTAGACTTGGCCATGATGCTCACCTCCGTCAGTTCAACGGGTGTCAGGCGGGTGTCACGGACATCCGCTCGGTGACGCGAACGGGCGTCCTTTGCTCAAGGGATAGCCCAACAGGTGTCAAAACGGGTGTCAACCCAAGGAAAGGCAGGCGGCGAACATCAAGAAAACACGGTAAAATATCGTACCGGATGGGTGGCCGAGTGGTCTAAGGCGGCGGTCTTGAAAACCGCAGTGGGCGAAAGTCCACCGGGGGTTCGAATCCTCTCCCATCCGCTCTTTTTCGCTTTCGCAGCGTTCCGCATCTTGCGGGCGGATTTCCGCAAAGTCCCGTAATGCCAAGACGTTAGGGCCGCTCTCTTGGTCCTGGGTTGCGTCGCCCTTGCCCGTGCTGTCATCGTCGGGCAGTTCGCCACGTTCCGCAGCGTTTTGCACCGATTTGCGGTTGTACTGCCCCCGCATCTGCCCCCATGAATCAATGGCCGTCCGTCCGCTCCGATTGCGTGCAGGGCATCGTGGACGTCGATGTCACCGCCAAGGATGTCTGGCAAGCTGGCCACCGCTTCGGCGTCCTGTCGTGGAGACAAGTGCCCATAGGTATCCATCGTTAATGTGATGGACGAATGCCGCATCACTGTTTGGACGACTTTGGGGTGGACACCAGCGAGGGCCAGCCAAGCGCCTGTGGTATGCC
>CAIYOB010000163.1 GCA_903927685.1 uncultured Planctomycetaceae bacterium | reverse complement strand
GCACAGTCGCCTTTGCCAGCTCGACTATCCAGAAAGTCAAGAGTGGACGCCGGATTACGTCAAGGTACTGGCCTGGGAATACTCATACGCGCCGGAACCATCTATTCACTGGCCGCAGGAGTGGCCCTCGCTGTCATCAGATCGCACGACAAAACACGGTGACGGCTACTCCATCTTCCTGGACGGTTCGACATTGTCGGAACTCCGGCGTTTTTTGGCAACCCGAAACGAGAAGGGAGCCATCGAAATCAACGGCAAGAAGATGTGCGCCGAGTACAGGTTCACTTTTCCCGGCGAGCCCGCTTGGCGGAAGGCGTTCCGTTTGGCTGAAGAACCGGGCGATAAGGACAGTGGCTGATTCGACGCCGCGAAGGTGAATCATGGAACACATAGCCTTGCCTGCTTTTGGGATCGTCCTCGTTGCTTGCTGGCTCGCTGCGGAGATCCGCTGGGGAGCGTGGACGAGGATCGTGCTGGGCCTGATTTGCATCGGAATCGCGGCCACCGCTTGGATCCGCGCCGAGATGCGCGCGACGCGTCTCGAAACGCTGCGCAGGGAGTGTGGTCGCGCCATCGGGTTCTTCGCGGAGTACGGCGATCCCGAAAAAGTCCAGCGAGCCGTTGACGTGTTGCTTCATTCCGATCCGGACGAGCCTCAGGAGTTCGACTACTGGGCAGAGGAGGCACCGATCGTGGAACAGATCGGGGAACTGGGAGGCTGGGCGACTCCATGCGACAGACTCGATCCACGGGCCTGCGTGCATGCAGAATTCCGTAACGCGAAAATGGATGCGGCGACTCTGGAGCGTCTGGGCCGGTTGCCCCGCATCGGGACCTTGATCCTTTAGGATACCCCAATCACCGACGAAGGGTTACAGTTCCTCGCCAACCTCACGCAACTCCAGCATTTGAGCCTGGCAAACACGCAGATCACCGACGCTGGCCTGCAGTACCTCAAGGGGATGACACAACTTGAGTGGTTAAACTTGGACAGTACGCAAGTGTCGGATGCGGGCCTGGAACGGATCAAGCGGCTCCCCAAGCTGGAACGCTTGGTCCTGACACACACCGACGTTACGGACGAGGGCGTGAAACGGCTTCGTGAGACGCTGCCGGACCGCAAGATCGAGAGATAGCCGGACATCGCCAGCGACCGGCGTGGTCGTGGCGCGGGAGGACACAAATGCCAGTGCCAGAACTGACTGGGCGAGGGATCATGTTCGTGGTTCGCTCCGTCTGGGCTCAGGGCGACCTCCGCCTTGGTATCGGCGGCGCGTGTCTACTGCTGTTCCTGGACGTGTTTTTTTCCGGATCGTATCTCCTGTCGTTGATCGGCTGTCCGATCTGGTGCCTGGGCTGCCTTCTGAAAGGCATGGAAGACCGCGTTGGCTGGCGGCGGATCTTCCTGAGAATGGCCATTCCAGCCGTGACGCTGGGCTTGGCTTGGGCCGGCAATGGCGTTCAGATCAAGGTCGCCGAGGCCAACTCGCGGCGTGTCATTGCGGCGTGCGAGCGGTTCCAGTCGGCCAATGGCACCTTTCCCAGGACGCTCGACGAATTGGTGCCTGACCAACTTCCGTCCGTGCCCCGTGCCAAGTACTGCCTGGCGTACGGCGAGTTCCTGTACTTCAACCACGGGAGGCCCATGCTGGGCTGGTACGTCGTTCCGCCCTTTGGCCGGAGAACGTACGATTTCGAGACGCGCCGGTGGAACTACGTTGATTAGGGACGAACAGCTCGAAGCAACACGGATCGGGGAGTTGGGCGACTTGAAGACGGCGGGAAGTGAGCGGCGAGCATTCTCGAGCCCCGAAATCCGGATCATCGCCAATGATTGAGAATAACAAACTGGTCCGCTACCGGCAGCTTGGCAGTGGCGAGGTTGGCGATTGCGTGGACGATGCCGCGTGGCGTCAGATCACGTCGGGGATCGTTGTCGCGGCGGACGACGATGATTCCCGGGTGGTGCCCGCTTCCCTGCATGAGCAGGTCATGCAGATCCTCGAAATCCTCGTAGTTCCCGGTCACCAGCACCCGCTGCTCGCGAATCGCAAAGGTCAGATGGACCGGATCCCCTGCGCCAGCCATGTCAACGTCCGCAGGAAGAACGACATCATGCCCGGCTTGAGCCAGCAAGCGGGCCAGCAAGGGCATGGCAGAGTCGTCGTCGAGGTAGAGCCTCATGAGGAACGCAAATCCAGGCGGTCTTGGGGCGCGAGCAGTCTTGGACGAGGTTGGCACTTGTAGTCCGGCTGATTCATCCCCGTCGCTTCCATGAGCGCCGCTTCCCGCGCGTAGTCCTCCGCAAGTTCCGGCGGGTCGGATTGGCAGTACGCGATCGCTTCCCGTACCGCTTCAACGGGGATGCTGTACTCGGCGGCGATCTCTTCGACGGACATGGGGTCCGCGCAGGCATACCAGCCGTAGAGGACTCGGGCTCGGATTCGCGTGCCCTGGACGAAGAGCTGCTTGGACGCCGATCTCGGGTTCGCGGCCAGATGAAGGTAGGATGTCGCCGTAGTGCTCATGGCTCCTATCTTATGCGTGGGGCCGTGGTCCGGCAATGCCTTCCGAGCACGTCGGAACGGCAACGGCGAGTGGCGCGGCGGGCAGATCAGGGATCACGGCCGCTGCCATCAGGAGCACGTCCGGGAGTTTCACTCAATTCTTTCGCCCGGCGGACGAGATCGAGGAACTCGTCCCGGTAACCGGTCGCGTCGCCGCTGGCCGCTGGCCGAGCGATCTCCAGGACGCGGGCGTAGCTCGCGGTGCCTTTGAACTGCGAGTCGCGAAGTAGCATGCCGAAGGACGCGACCGCGGCGGCGAATCGGAAGTCCCGGCTCGCCTGGTCGAATGGCGGGCCGGCGTCGCGGAGGGGGAACTCGAGCTTGCTGCTGACATCGCCCTCGGGCGGCTTGAAACGGATCTTCACGGTCAACCATTCGCCGCTCCGGGCCGCCTCGCTCGGTTGGCCCTTCGTCTGGTAGCGGAGATCGTCGACGGGCGGGACCGTCACGCTTTCTGCCGCGTCGGCGGGCACAATTTCATACAGCGCCGTCACGGTATGGCCCGCGCCGATTTCCCCCGCGTCTTTCTTGTCGTCGTTGAAATCTTGCGCCGCCAGCAGGCGGTTTTCATAGCCCAGCAAGCGGTAGGCGGCCACCTGCTGCGGATTGAATTCCACTTGAACCTTCACGTCCTTGGCGATCGTGATCAGCGTGCCGACCAGCTGTTCGACCAGCACCTTGCGGGCTTCGGCCACGGTGTCGATAAAGGCATAGTTGCCGTTGCCCTTGTTCGAGATCTGTTCCAGCAGTTCGTCGTTGTGGTTGCCCATGCCGAAGCCCAGCACGGACAGAAAAACGCCGGATCGGGCGCGTTCCTGCACGATCCGCACCAGTTCGTCGGTCCCGGTGACTCCCACGTTAAAGTCGCCGTCGGTACACAAGATGACCCGATTGACGCCGCCGGACAGGAAGTGCTCCTGCGCCACCCGATACGCCAACTGCAGCCCGTCGCCGCCGTTGGTCGAACCGCCCGCGTGCAAGCCGTCCAGGGCGTCTCGGATGGCCGACCGGCGGTCGCCCGTAGTCGAGTCCAGCACCAATCCCGTGGCGCCGGCGTAGACCACGATGGCGACCCGGTCGTTCTCATCCAGTTGGTCCGCCAACAGCCGCATGCCTTGCTGGACCAGCGGCAGCTTGTTGGGCTCGTCCATCGAACCGGACACGTCCAGGAGGAAGACCAGGTTGCTGGGCGGACGCTTGTCCAGTTGGATCTCGCGGCCTTTGATCCCGATGCGGACCAGCCGATGCTTCGTCGCCCACGGGCATTCGGCCGCTTCCAGATGCGCCGCGAACGGCTGCCCGTCCGGCGGTGGTGCGTAATCGTACGGGAAGTAGTTGATCAGCTCTTCCAACCGCACCGCGTCCGGCCGCGGCAGCGTGGCCTCGTCGAGCAGGTACATCCGGACCAGGGAGTAAGACGCGGTGTCCACGTCGATGGAGAACGTCGACAACGGCTCCTGAGGCGCGTCCTGGAATGGGTTCTCTTCGATCAACGCGTACTTGTCGCCGCCCAAGCCGGGACCGAGGCCGTGGTCGGGCCGGATGCCCGCGGGACGTGCCGCCGACATGCCGGAATAAGATGCCGCACCCGCTTACTCCGCTCCGTCCAGTTTCACGCTCTGTCCGTCGTCCCGAATGGCGATCCGCAACAACACGGCGAGATCGACGGTCTCGGCAACGAACTGACACGAGCCATCGACAAACGCCACCTGCACCCCGCCAAGATGAGCCGACTGCAGGGGGTTATTGATGCCGTGATCTTCGCTGCACCCGGGAAGTGCCGACGCTCCGAGCACGCGTTTGTAGTGCGGCGGATACCTGACCGTCGTGACGTTGTAACAGTCGTGCAGCGGAGGCGGACCGGCTGGGTTGCGCGAGTTCGCCAGCGGCACCGGCTCGGACACGGCCGTGCCGGACAGGAACCCGCCGCCGCTGGTCGAGCTGGCCGACCGAGGCCCCGTGCCCTCCGTGTCCCAGCCGGCATCCCCGTGGTATTTCGTCCGCACGCCGGGATCGACATCCCGCAGCCAGTCGGACTGCTCGCCCACGATCATCGTATTCGACGTGCCGTCCGTGCAGCGGCTCATGCCGAGATGTTCGCACACCGGCAACATCCCGCTGGCCGTGATGAGTCCACCGGGCACATGGCCGACGCCTTTCTGACGGTTGTAGTAGCTCCGTGTGGATTTCGGCAACAGCCTTGGATCGCCGCCGAGCACGCGGTATTCCGGCGAATCGGCCGCAATATCGCAGCCGCCGGCGATCCCGACGTACGACGACAGGACGAGGGGGCCCACGGGACTTTCCATCAGCGGCAGCGGGCTGGAGGGGCAGCGCATCACATCGGGGATCAGTCGCTCGAGCGGCGCACCGGGGATGTGGGCGTTGGCGTTCTGGGCGTTGAATGCGGCGTTCCCCGGCGCGCCCGGCTGCTGCAATGTGACCAGCTTGTCGTAGATATTCCGGTTC
>CAIYOB010000162.1 GCA_903927685.1 uncultured Planctomycetaceae bacterium | reverse complement strand
GGCCTGGAATGCCACGCCCAGTACTCCAAGACGCCCGACGGCCTGGATCGGATCTATGACTTGGTCCGATCGCCCTCGATCGGCATCAACTTGGACACCGGCAACGCCTACCTGGCGGGACAAGATCCCTACAGCTGGCTCGAACGCGTGTGCGAGCGCCTGGTGCATCTGCACGCCAAGGACATTTCGGTCGAGCATTCGGACGCGGAACGCGGCAAGGTGGCCGGGACGCCTGTCGGCTGTGCCTGCGGCGACGGCGTGATCGACTGGCAACGCGTGGTGAGCATCGTCCGCTGCTGTCCGCGCGACATCGTGATGTCCGTCGAGTGCGGTACGATCGAACAAGCGGCCCGCAGCATCGAACACCTGCGGCCGCTGGTGGACGAGGCGTAGGTCGACGATGGCCCTGTGCCGAATTCCAGCTTCCGGTCCGTTCCTCGCGCTGCTGGCGGTCTGCCTGGGCGCGACGTTGGCCCATGCGCAGACGGGGGGGGCGGCGACGCCGACTTACGCCGATCAGCCGCTGAGCCACTGGCAGGGGCTCCTGGCCCGGCACGTCGGCCAGGACTCGGATGCGGATAAAGAGCAATCCCGGCGCGCCGCCCAGGCGTTGGGCAGTTTCGGTCCGGACGCGCAGGCCGCCGTGCCGCTGCTGGTCCAGGCCCTGCAGTCGCCGTCGACGGAGGTCCGCGAATTTGCCGTCGACGCCTTGGGACGGATCGGTCGGGAGCCGTCCAGCGTGGTCCCGGCGATTCTGGCCGAGGCCGACCTGCCGCCGGAGCACGTGAATTATGCGCTGCTGGCGGCCTTCCGCCGCTCGGCGGCGATCGCGCTGGGGCGATTCGGACCCGCGGCGGCGGCGGCGGAGCCGATGTTGACCAAGGCGCTGCAGGACGAAGACCGGCTGTATCGCGTGCAGGCGGCGCTGGCGCTGTGGAGGATCTCGCGGCACCCGCGGGCCCTACCCACGCTGCAGGCGGCGTTGAAAGACAGTGATTCGGAAGTGGCCTTCGAGGCCGTGCTGGCCTTGGGGGAGATCGGTGTCGACGCCCAGGCCGCCGCCTCGGACCTGGTCACCGCGTTGAACCATCCGGATCCCGACGTGCGGCGAGCCGCTGCGTCCGTTCTCGTTCTCTGGGGGACGGACTCATTGGAGCCGATTGCCCAGCGTTTGCTGGACGGCGGCTTCCAGGCGCCGGCTGCCGCCGCTTTTGTCCTGGGCCAGTACCTGGACGAACTGCGTCCGCGCGTCTTCTATCAACCGCAAATGGATGCCGTGCGGTTGGCCGAGGCGACGCGCCCCGTGGTGCGACTGGCCGCGCCTGCCCTGGTCCGCTTGCTCGCTCATCCGGAGGCCGAGGTGCGGCAGACCGCCCGGCAGTCATTGGCCCAGATGGGCCTGCTGGCCGCGCCGTTCCTGCTGCAGGCCTTGACCGGCGGCGAGACCGCCGTCCGCCCGGCGGCGATCGAGACTTTGACGCAATTGGAGAACTACTTGCCGGACGACTCGCCTGCCAACCCTGGCATCCAGGTCGTCAAGGCGAAGCTTGTTCCGCCGTTGCTGGAACTGATGAAGCACGCCGATCCGCAGGTCCGCCGCGCCGCGTATCGGGCCTTTGCCAGATTTTCGTTTGGCGCGGAGGGCCAGTCCGCGGTGCCGTTGCTGCGGAGCGCGCTGCGCGACCAAGATCTGGCCGTTCGCCGCTTCGCGTTCGAGGCCCTGCAGCAGCAGGGGGAAAACTCGGGAACTTGAGACGATCGACTCCAGACCCCAGAAGAGAACTGTTTCATGAGTGACGAACCGGATCTGAAACGGGATTTGCAGCAGTTTGCCGCCGACTTTGCCGCGCTGCGGCAAGCCCTCGCCGAAGTCTTGGTCGG
>CAIYOB010000161.1 GCA_903927685.1 uncultured Planctomycetaceae bacterium | reverse complement strand
CTGCGGTCGCGTCGTTGGCCGATTCCTGGGGAGTTCCCCCTTGCCGAGGTGCTCGACCAGCTTGGGGATCGCCGCCGTGGCGTCCTTGCCGATGGCCCCCAAGGCGTCGGCCGCGGCTCGCGCTCCGTCGTCTCCCGCGTCGAGCAGCGGAATGAGCCGCGGTACTGCAGGGGCCGCGTTCAGCCCCAGGTGTTAGTCCCCGTAATCGACGGAACAATTCGGCAGCAACCGGCACAGTTGCTCGACGGCCGGCGTCCTGCGGTAGTTCGGCGTGAGTCCCGAGCCGCCGATGCCCAGCGTCCGCAAGTTGGTCATCCGGCCCAGTGCGCTCACGGACTGTTCGGTGACGTTCTGGGAGAGAAACAGGTTCAGGTACTCGAGATTGTACGCCGTGCAGAACGGCACCAAACCGGCGTCGGACACGGAGGAGGTGTCAAGCGACAACCGGGCCAAGCGGGGCAGCTGCAGTCGGGTCAGATGCAGGAGGTACGCGTCCGTCACCTGCCGGCCTGACAGGAACAGCGTATGCAGGCTGGCCAGCGGCGGCAGCGTCGCAAAGTCGTCGGCGGACATGTCCACATCACTCAGGTTGAGCCACTGGAGAGACTGCAGGGCGGTGAGATTGCGGAAGTCGCAGCCGGTCAGGTTCGCGCCCTGCAACGAAAGTCCTCGCAACTGCGTCAAGCCACCGATCCAGGACAAGTCCGCGGCCCTCGTTTCCGACGACAAACGCAGCCAGCGGACGCGGCGCAGCCGGCTCAACTGCCGCCGGATGGTCTCCGTCATCGGGATGCTCTGCACCGCCAAGAACTCGCGGCTATCGTGCTCCAACGCCGCCGCCAGGCGCGGCGGCAGACCGGCGGCCGTCGGCTCGTCCGGGCCGTCGCGGAGCCAGTCGCCCAGCCCGTAATGGGGCGGCGGACTGTCGCCCAGACTCCACGCCGAGACGTTGTTGGCATCGCCGTACATCCGCTGATAGCTGATGCCATCGATCATCAATTCCGGCAAGGCCTGACGCAGCTTCTCGACGGCGGCATCGCTGGCGGGAGTGTTCTTGATATTCAGCACCACGAGGGAAGCGAATTTGCGCAGCTGGGCCATGCCGGCGTCGCTCAGTCGGGTATTGTCCAGGTACAGTCGCGTCAGACACGGGACATTCCTCACTTGCGCAAAACCCTCGCTGGTGATCTTCGTGTCGTTGAGATCGAGGTCTTCGAGCCGTTCCAGCGACTGGAGGTGCGCGAGCCCCGCGTCCGTGATCCGCGTCTGCTTCAATTGCAGTAACTCCAGTTGCTTCACGGCCTGCAGGTGAGCCAATCCGCCGTCGCCAATCGCCGTATTCGACAGGTCGAGCACGCGGAGGCGAGGCAGGGAGCGGAGGTGGACGAGACCGGCGTCGGTGATGTGTGTTCCGTCCAACAGCAGGATTTCCAGCCGGGGAACCGCTTTCAGGTGCACGAGTCCCGCATCGGTGATCGCGGTCCTCGACAGCCACAGATTGGGCAGTCGCGGCACGTGCCGCAGCTGCTCCAGCCCCGCGTCGGTGATCTTGGTGCCGGACAATACCAGGCGGTCCAGACGCTTGAGACCGCGCAAATTGATCAAGTCGGCGTCGGTCAGGGGCTGGTCTTCGGCGAAGACGTCATCGACGTTCGGCGCGAACATGTCCGCGAAGGCGCCGAAGGGGCCGTCGGACACGGACGTCGGCAGCGGGCTGTCGCTGTCCACGCGGCGATCGAATTGCACACTCGCCCCGCGCTGCTGCAACGCCCTCGCCGCCACACGCTGCTGTCTCCCCGATTGGCTGAGATAAGCCAGCCTGGCAAACAGGAGGCAGGCGAGAAAGGTGACCACCAGTAGGGTCTTGACACTAAACTGCAGCCAGCGGCGGAGCCGAGCTGGTTTCGCAACGCTTTCGCCGGAAGACTTGCTCGCGTCACCAGCCTGATGCGTGTGCAGCTTGTCCGCGTCGGACATCGTTCCACCTTCCCAGACGAAGGCTCGCCATCCCGGGCGAACCGCCGCCACTCCGGAATGCCCACGTCAGCCGAAAGCCGCCCCATTTTACCCGATCCGAGCCGAAGGAGGAACAGGAATGGATAGAATGCCTTGCTTCGGAAACCAGGCGCCGCCGGGACGAGTCCCGCGAACTCGCCCCCCCACCCGCGGTCAGCGGCCCGAACGAGTCCGCGTGGCCTTGACGAGCGGCTCGCCTTGCACGCCCAGCTGGAGAAGCCATTGAATCTCTTGCTCCGACAGGGCTCGGCGAAAAACGGCCATCTCGTCGATGATTCCGCGGAAATACAGTTGTTTGTCCTGCCCTGATGCCAGCGTGCCCAGTCGCGCAGGATATCGGCCTGCCAGATCCAAAACGCCAGAGAGAATTGCTTCAGATCGGAGGTGAGGTAATTCCCCAACGTCGGCACAAGGACAGAACCCGTTCCCCCGAATTGCAGCGCCCCGCCGGCTCGGCGGGATCCTCTTGCATCAAAGCCCACGCGGCTTTGTACTCCTGGAAAGCGAGTTGAAGCTTCTGGATATCTTCGATCTTGGCTGCCAACTCCTTGGCCAACGAGTACTGCCTGGCCTTCTGGGCAGCCGACCGGGCCGATTCGCACAGGTCGAGTGCCAACTTGTACTCCTCCGCGCCCGCCACGGCGTCGGCGATCTTCAACACGGCCTCGCCGACCGCCTTGTGCTGGCTGGTCGTGGATGCGTTCCCTGCCGCGGCCAGCCGCGTTTCTTCGTGTTGTTGTCTTTCTTGATGCGTGCTACACTGAAACTGGCCCATAATCAAGTGAACGGAGCGGCCGTGCGGCGCCACTCAAACTCGCCGAGGGTGCTAACATTGAAGGTGTACTGCAAGTCGCTGGGGTGGTCACTGGATAAATGACTGAAGTGTCACAGCGAGACCGATTTGATTTGGCTGTCCTTGCCAGCGTTCATCCGCTTGGCGCTGACTTGTTCGTTCCCTTTGCCGTTGTCCGTTTAGGCGGGCAGGACGGTGTGACGGAGGCGGAACTCCTGATCGAACTCCGCGGCATTGACTCCGCAGGCCCGAGCAACCGTCGGCTGGAGCTGTGCTGGTCCGCCGCCAAAGTGCCTGCATAGCCGTTGGCGATTCCGTAGCGAGACGTCACCGAGTGGGCTGCCTGCGCGATTGCCTGCGTCGTAGTACACGTGTACGCACGACTGCAGGTTCGTGCCGTCACCCAAACGGAGACCGGTTCGATTATTGGGTGTCCGACGGACGGCGCCAATTCGGTCTGGAAGTGAGCGGGACTCTGACAGGAGACTTAGAGACGCGGCACCGCCTCAAGGCGGAGCAATTGCTGGACAATCCGTTTGGCGTCGACGGCTACGTGGTGGTCGTTGATTTCACCGCACGCCGAGTCATCTTTTCCTTTCACCAGCACGAGGAATCCAACGCATGAGCGAGTCGGTTCGAGGCATCAGCGAATCCGGTTTAGGCGAGGCGTTTCTGGCGGATGAGGCTCGGAAGTCGCGATTGATCCTGGAAGCGCGGCTCTTGCGCCAACGGAAGGAGCCGGAGGCAGCGGCCGCCAAGTTCGCAGACGCTGCCGCAATGGAAGAGCAGCTGGGCGAAACCTGCGCCCAGAAGCAGTTGCGGCAGAAGTCGTTCGTACACTACTTCAGCGCGGCGAGCTGCTGGGCTCAGGCCGGCAACTTCTACGAAGCCATCGCGCTGTGCGATCAATTGCTGGCAGCCCAAGACCTACCCGCGCCGCTTCGCACTCGGATTGAGCAGTACGTCGATGCGCTCCGCACTCGCCGCGCCCAGTGGTACGGAGAACTCGTCTATCAGTTGGCGGAGAGTCCGTAGATCCGCAGGCCGGGGGCTGACGTGGCCCTGCGGGTGTGGCACGTCCCTGAAAGCCGTGGTCCTGGTCCAGGACGCCTGCCGACGGGCAAGTTGGCCGCGTAGAGCACTCGAGCGAGCCGAAGGACGGCGCCCGGTCTGGACCAGTGGTTCACCGTTCAAGTACCACCAGCCATCGACGCCAGCCGTCACTTCGACCGCTTCGCCGCGTCCCAGGAGATTTCCGCTGACCATCGAAAGAAAACAGAACCCGTCTTTTACGGGGATCATGCGTCAACGGCACCACCGGACAAGAGTTCCGCTGTGACCGATGTGCTCACCACCCCCAAGTCGGAGATAAGATCATCCCGCCATTGACCCGAACGATGTCAACCAAACACCGAGGACGCGCCCGCATTCAGCACGCCGCGCACCAATCGCTTCCTAATCGTCATTCGATTCTGCCTCCCACGGAGCCTACGGCGGCAATCCCAACAGCCTGACGCCATCCTCGCCACTGGACAGCCCGTAGCGACCGTCCGGAGAGAAGGTCAAACGCGAAATCGGATGGCCTTGGTGACCGCGGTAGCAATGTAGGTCTTGAGTTGTTTTCGTGTCCCACAGACGGACTTCGCCGTTGCCGTCACCGGACAGGATGCGGCGTCCATCGGGCGAAAAGGCGGCGGCGTAGATGTGCCCGCCGTGGCCGGCATAGCGGGCAAGCTCGACGCGGGTGGCCATGTTCCAAAGCCGCACCAGTGCGTCTCCACCTCCCGTCAACCCGAGTCGTCCGTCGGGCGAGAGGGCTCCGCCGTACACGTGAGTATGGGGATCGAAATCGACGGCTTTGCCGGCCGCTACGTTCCAGAGGCGGGCCGCGGACTCGAATCCGCCGCTAAGCGCCCATTGTCCATCGTGCGAGAATCCCACCACGTACACCGTCGTGCCGCCGTGGCGAATATCGAATGAATGAACGTGCTGTCCCGACTCAAGGTCGGTCACTCTCACCCGTCCGTCCTCCGCGCACCACAACAGACGCTTGCCTGCCGCCGCGACCACCGCTGGCGAGCGGATTCTCAGAGGACCGGATTCAACTCTGAGCGTCTTGAGTTCGCGCCCCGTCTCGCTGTCCCAGACGCGGATCGTGGCGTCGTCTCCCGCAGAGACGATGCGATCTCCCTTGGGCGGAGCAAAGCACAGTATTCTAGGACAAGCAGTGTGCCCGGCAAAACTCCGGATCTCGCGGCGAGTGGATGGGTCCCACAAACGTAAGGCGTTGTCGCCGCTGGAGGTGAGTATCCATCGCCCATCAGTTGAAAAAACCCCGTAGTTCTGACCCTCGAAGCAATGCAGCTCGCCCACAGGCACAGGTTCGCTGGCCTTCGACTCCGGGGTCTCGCTTCCCAATTGAGCGATCCGCCGCTCGACCTTAAGCCGACTCAGTCCATCCAGCTCCTGCATTGCCTGCCGATACCAGAAACCGGCTCGCAGCCGCAGGGTATCCCGCTCCTCGCCCTGTTTGGCTTCGGCCAAATCCCACCAAGCGTCACCGATCGCGGCTTGCTGAGCGCACGCGGGCTAATTGATGGACAATCAATCTGGGTAAACGATGGATGTTGCTTCGGTGGCATGGGGGGCGAAGTACCGGTGGCCTCTTCTGACCTCTGTTCCGGTAGTAGTTCAGGGGGTGAGGACATAGCACGAGCTGGTCACCAGCGGTGAATCCAGGGGATGTCTCGTCCCAAGGCGTGGCAGAGATCGATCATCGCGGGGTGCAACGGCTTTTGGATGTAGGCGGCCCACAGTTCCAACTGGTTGCCGTGTCGGCGACACTTGTGGCAGCAGTAGCGACGGCGGGCCACGTTCACGGAGAAGTGGCGGGCTCGGTCGGCCGTGGAACCGTGCACGGGACAGCCGCCGTACCATTGGTCGCCCGTGGTCTGGCAAGGCTGGAAGCCAATCAAGTGCAGGACGTCTTCCATGGGGATCTCGCGGCGCAGGCGGTCGAAGTCGATCCCGGGCATGAGGCTTTGTTCCTGGCGCGGCT
>CAIYOB010000160.1 GCA_903927685.1 uncultured Planctomycetaceae bacterium | reverse complement strand
CTCACCTCGCAGGACTTGACCGACGCTGGTGGCGAGTACGTGGCCACCTTGTCATTGTCCGCCGGTCTGGGCGGCTTCCAGCCGCTGGCTCGGATCCAGGCGCCCTCCGGCAGCTGGCTGGGCAGCGAGATTGACGCAGGGTCTTCGCAGACGTTCACGTTGACGGCGGCCGGCACCTACGCCGTCGTCGTCCGCGACAACGACAACCAGGACACGGGAACGTATGCCCTGGCGCTGGAAGGGATCAATCCGCCCAGTGCGGACGCCCAGGCGATCACCTTGGGAGAACGCAAAGCGGCGTCGCTGGACGTGCTGGGAGAGGTCGACGAGTACGCCTTCACGGCGACGGCGGGGAACATTGTCACGTTGTCGTTGTCCGAGACCCACTCGGGCAGCCGCGCAGTTCTGTATTCGCCCGCCGGCGACAAGGTCAAATTGTATTCGGCCACGACCGGCAATCGGGTCAGCCAGGTCACGGCGGGGAGCAAGGTCCTGACCGAATCGCTCGGCGCCGGCAAGTACGTGATCCAGGTCTACGACGCGAACTACACGTCCGTCGGCGACTACGAATTGGCGCTCGAAGGCTTGGTCCCCGCCAGCACCGACGCCGTGCTGGCGACGATCGGTGACACCAAGACCGGCGACATCGCGGTCGGCGACGTGGACGCCTACAAGTTCATCGCCGCGGGCGGCGGGATCGTGACGATAAGTCTGTCGGACCTGGTTCCGGGGTCGAGTACCGAATTGTGGGCCGAACTGTACTCGCCGTCGGGCCAGAAAGTCGCCAAGCTGCCGGGCACGAGCGGGTCGGACGAGGTCGAGAACGGCAACAAGGTCATTTACAAGCTGCCCGCCGAAACGGGAACCTACGTCATCCAGGTCTACGATTACGATTATTCGAACAGCGAGGACTATGGCGTGACTCTGGAGGGCATCAGCCCGCCCAGTCTGGATGCTGTGACGCTCGCCGTGGGCCAGCCGAAGACGGGGACGATCGGCTTGGCGAGCGAGGTCGACACGTTCTCCTGGACCGTCTCGGCCGCCGGCTTGGCCGCAGGCGGAGGCCAGTTCCCGGCCCGTTTGTCCCTGGCTTCCGAGACCACGGTCGACTACAAACCGCGGGCCCGCGTGTACGCGCCCAACGGCGAAACCGTCGGCCAGGAACTGGATGCGGGTGACACCAAGTCCTTGACGGTGACCCAGGCCGGGACCTACGTGATCCAGGTCTACGACCGCGACTATACGCACACCCAGGCGGAGTTGGTCAGTCGCGGCAAGGCGCCGGAATACACGCTGGACCTGCAAGATGCCCAGCCGCCTGTCGTGCAGAGCGTCGCGGTCAGCGATCTGCTGGTGAGCGATCTCGATGCCGGCACGGCGAGCTTTGCTGTCACGGTCGTGTTCAACGAGACGATGGCCACAGCCACCGTGCCCACGCTCGTCTTCGGCAACTCGGCGGTCGCCGGCGGGCTGGCGCCGACGCTGTCCAATTCGTCCGTCAGCTGGTCGGCAGCCACGGTCACCAACGATACGCTGACCGTAACCTACGACGTCACGGACCGCGGCCTGGACGCGGCGAACATCACGATCGGCGTCACGGGGGCCAGGGACTTGGCGGGCAATCTGCAGCAGGTCTACACGCCTCAAGCCGAGTTCAGCATCGACATGCTGAATCCGCTGGTGACGGTGCTCACGCCGCGCGACAACGCCACCGGAACCTCCCCGACCGCGAATCTGCTCCTGGCGTTTGGCGAGCCGATCCAGAAAGGCGCCGGCTCGATTGTCATCAAGCGGTCGAGCGACGGCTCCGTCGTCGAGACGATCCTCGTCTCGAGCGCTCGCGTGACTGTCGCGGGGATGACCGCGACGATCGATCCGGTCGCGCCGCTGCTGGAGAGCACCGGCTACTATGTCGAAGTCGCTGCGGGAGCTTTTCAGGATCAGGCCGGCAACGCTTATGCCGGGGTCAGCGGCGCGACGGCGTGGAATTTCACCACCGGCGATTTCACGCCGCCCACGTTGGTCAGTCTGGCGCCCGCCGATAACGCGACCGCGGTCGCCTGGGACGCGAACCTGGTGCTGGTCTTTGACGAGGCCGTGCGGGCGGGCACGGGCCAGGTCACGATCAAGAGCGTCAGCGACGGAGCGACGCTGGAGACCGTCTCCGTGCCCGGTAGCCGCGTGGCGGTATCCGGGACGACGGTCACCCTGGACCTGTCCGCGGTGCTGGCCGACAACACGACCTATTATGTGGAAGTCGGCAGCGGCGCGATCGAGGATGTGTCCGGGAACGCCTTTGCCGGAATCAGCGGAGCGTCCGCCTGGAACTTTTCGGCCGCCGATTTGCCGCCGACGCTGCTGGCCCTGTCGCCGCCGGACGAGGCGTCCGGGGTGGTCCTCGAAGCCAGCCTGTTGCTGACGTTCGACCAACCGCTCCAGAAGGGCTCGGGTGACATTGTGATCAAGCGGTCCGGCGACCATTCGATCTTCCAGACGTTCCCCGTGGCGGACGCGCGGGTAACGGTTTCCGGACCAACGGTCGCCATCCATCCGGCTCCACTGCTGGAACGCCGCATGGGTTACTATGTGGAGGTCGCGCCGGGGGCCTTCGAGGACCTCAGCGGCAACCCCACGGCCGGCATCAGCGGCCCGGAGGACTGGGATTTTACGACGGTGGGCCCGCTCGCCTTGGACGACGCCGCAACGACGCCGGAGGACACCATCGCCAATGTCAATGTCCTCGGCAATGACTTGGGCATCGGCCGGCCGGTGGACCCCGCCACGTTGGCGATCGTCGTCGCGCCCGCCCTGGGAACGGCGCTGGTCCACAACGGCTTGATCGTCTACACGCCCGCCGTCAACTTTTCGGGCAGCGACTCGTTCCGTTATTCCGTCCGCGACGTGCTCGGATTCGAATCCGACACGGCCACGGTGACGATCACCGTCACCGAGGTGCCCGACTATCAGAATCCGGAACGTCGCGAAGACGTCAACCGGTCGGGGGCCGTCACGCCGCTGGACGTCCTGATCGGCGTCAACCGGATCAACGCCGTGGGCAGCCAACTGCCGCCCGACCCGATCCCGCCCGCCGTGCCCGAGTACTACTACGACGTCGACGGGAACAACCGGTTACAGCCCGTGGACCTGCTGATCATCATCAACGTTCTGAATCAGAGTGCGGCAGCCGGTGAAGGCGAAGGCGGCGCCGCCGCGGTGCTGGCTGCAGGCGGCCAGTCGGAACGGCAGCAGCCGCTGAGTTGGGACCGGGCGGCAGATGCGGATGACGCAGCTGGACTGTGGCGGAGCCGGTCCACTGAAACTCCGGTGCCCTCGAATCTGGCAGGCGCGTCCGACCCGCTGCCTGCCCGCCGCTTCCGGCCAGCCTGGTCGCGCCGCCCCGATCTCGCCGGGGCGGACCAGCTGTTCGCTGCCGAGGACGACGTCGCAGAAGAATTGCTTTCCCTGCTGGCTGCCAATCTGGCGGACGCGAACAGCCGCTGATCGCTCGGGCGACGCACAGGGGCTGGCCTCAGGTGGCTGCAATCGCCTATAATCCGCCCGTGATTTGTTACCAGCGCGGCGGGAACGGGCGTTCTCGCCCCCGCGAAAACCACCCCACGGACGAGGAGTTACCTGAAATGCGGACCTTGTGCTCGAAGATTTGGATGCTGGCAGCCGTCGCCCTGTTTAGCTTGCTGACCGCCCCGGCCGGGCAAGAATCGGTTCTGGCTGCGGAGAAACTGCCGCGGTGCTTCCTGGATATCACTGCGGACGGGAAGCCCCTGGGGCGGATCGTGATCGAACTCCGCACGGACGTGGTGCCCAAGACGGCGGAGAACTTCCGCGCGCTGTGCACCGGCGAGAAGGGATTCGGCTACAAAGGCTGCCCGTTCCACCGTGTGATCCCCGAGTTCATGTGCCAAGGCGGCGACTTTACCGCTCAGAACGGCACCGGCGGCAAGTCGATCTACGGCGCCAAGTTCCCGGACGAGAACTTCAAGTTGAAGCACACCGGCCCGGGCGTGTTGAGCATGGCCAATTCGGGCCCGAACACCAACGGCTCGCAGTTCTTCCTGTGCACGGTCCAGACGCCGTGGCTGGATGGCCGCCATGTCGTCTTCGGGGCCGTGGTCGAGGGCCTGGACGTTGTCAAGAAAATGGAAAGCCTGGGGACGGAATCGGGCCGGACGCGAGCCAAGATCGTGATCGCCGATTGCGGACAGCTGTAGACCGCAGCGACATCCTGGTCGGAGTTCACGCCAGCCGCCGGTACAGCCAATCGGGCAGCCACCGCATGAGCCACGCGACGAGAATCCAGCGACGCGTGATGTAGGCTCGGTGCCGGCGGCGGCGAATGGCCGTGTAGATCTGTTCCGCCGCCAACTCGGGCGAGGACACCCAAAACCGCTCGGGTGCCTGGCCCATGGCGGTGTCCACGAAGCCCGGCCGGACGTCGGTGACGGCGATGGGCAGCCCCAGACGCCAGGCCCGGTACCGCAGGCTGTCGAGGTAGGTCGACAGGAACGCTTTCGAGGCGCAATAGGCCGGAGCCCGACTGCTGGCTCGCACTCCCGCCACCGACGAAATGCCCACCAGGTGTCCCGCGCCGCGGGAGATGAAATACCGCATGGCCACATTGGCCAAGGCCGCGATCCCGTGCACGTTCACGCGAATCGTCTCGTCTTCCCAGTCCCAGCGCAGATCGGGATTCGTGTGCCCCAGTCCGGAGTTCAGCACCACCAGCTCGACGTCCCCCAGTTCCTCGAGCCAAGCCGTCATGTCGGCCCTCGCCCGCGGCACATCGGCGACGTCCATGAACTTGACCCAAGCCCGGTCCCCGAGTTCCTGCTGGAGTTCGTGCAACAGGGGCACGCGGCGGGCGGCGAGCCCGACGACATAGCCTTCGCGGACGAGCACCTGGGCCAACGCGCGACCGATGCCCGACGACGCGCCAATCACGATTGCCTGTTTCATGGTTACTTGAGTATCACCCCAGGAATTCGTCCCACCGCGCTGGCGGAATCTCCGGCCAGTCGCGGGCCAGGCGGAGACCTTCGGCGATTCGCGCCGCCTGAAGGGTTTCTTTGTCCAGCACTAACAGCAATTGCCGCATCAACGAGCGGGCCGTCAAGACGTAGACCCGGCCCGTCTCGGCTAACTGCCAGCGGCGCCACCGGTCCAGCTTGGGATACTCGCCCAGGATCCGCGCCAGCCGCGGATCGTCCGGCGTTGCCGGCTGGAGCGATCGGCAGGCTCGGCATAGGCCGCCGGTTACGGCGTGCGGACTGACCTGCTGGCGGCACTGGACGCAAGTCACCAGTTCGCCGGCCAAAACGCGCTCGCCGCAGACTGAACACGTGCTCAGGAACTCGCTCAGCACGCATTGGCCCGTGACGGCGCAGGTCTCCAATTCGGAATCCAGCACGCGCCGCCCCGACTGAGCACAGCGAGCCAACGACTCGGCGACCGTAATCCGGCCGTCGTCTGTGGTTGCCAGATGATACGACTCGCGGCCGGTCGCCGCACAGCGGAACGGCGGAGGCGGGACGGCGCCGTCCACCAGCTGCTGGGCCCACAGGTCGAAACTGCGTTCGGCCGTACTGTCGCCCAATTCGAACAACAGCTTGCCGGTGGCCCGCTTGCACCAGATGGCCGTCGTGAGCATGAAGTCCGCGCGGCGCTCACCGCCCAACAGCGCCCCCTGCCGCTCGCCCAGCGCCAGCCAACTGGCCACGTCCGCCTCGGCAACTCGCGGCGGCCGGCCTTCGAAGGGGATCAAGTCCTCGACCCGCAACGCGGCCAGCAGTTCGTCCTCGAGGGGCTGTTGCTGGGCCGAAGCGTAGACGTGCTCCACCCGCAGGCCGCTCTCGCCGCCGCTGTGGACCGCGTACGAGAAGCGCAGCAGCGGCCGGTCCTCCAAGCTGCAGCCGCTCAGCCGCACCGAGCCGCCTTCCACCCGGTAAGGCGTGAACAGGTGCGGCGCCAGCTCGTGAATACTGACGGGCTGACCTCGCGGCGCTGCGTGGACCACCATCCCCAGCCGCTTGAGGCACGCCAGCAATTGCGCGCCCAGCGGCGCACCCGCGGTCAGGACTTCGGCACGGTTGTCCGTCCCCGCAGCCGCTTGACCGACGGCCGGCCCCCAGGTGAAGCTCACCACTTCCCGCCCGCCGAAATCGTCCCGCTGGTCCAACGGCACGCTGAATTCGTAGCTGCCGGCAGCTGGCTGCCGGACGGGAAACTGCAGCGTTGCCAGCACCCACAGCCAGAAGCGCTGCGCCGCGGCTGGCGCTTCCAGCGGCCGGGAGCCGCGGACGGCAGGGGGCGTCGGTTGGGGTTCGTTCAACGTCTGGGCTCGCAAAGTGTGGGTTGGTCCTTATGTTGGCCCGTCGCCAGGCGAATTGCAAGCGGGCTTGGGCGAATGGCTTGGGGGGAATGGCTGTCGGTCCCTGAGAGCGGGGTTTGGGGACGACCTCCCCAAACGCCACCCTGGACGGAGGCTTTGCGTCCGGGTACAAGTGGAGAGGTTACGAAGGAGACGAGACCATGACCAGACCCGCGTTGATTGTTTGGGTTGGCGTCCTGCTGGCAGGTGGATTGGGTAACTGCCAGGCAGCATCCCCGCTCTATCGGATTGATGCGCAGACCCCGGACGGCTTGCGTGAGCTGTTTCACTACGAGGGGGCCGCGATGCCGGTCGTTAGCGCACATCGCGGCGGCGCGCTGCCGGGATATCCGGAGAACTGCATCGCCACGTTCGAGCACACACTCCGCCGCACCTTCTCGATTCTGGAGATCGACCTGCAAGCCACGCGGGACGGTCAGCTGGTCTTGCATCACGACCCCATCTTGAACCGCACCACGACCGGTACCGGGCGCCTGGCCGACCGGACATGGAAAGAACTCCAGGAACTCCGCCTGAAGGACCCGGACGGCAACGCCACTGAGTACCGCATCCCGACGCTGGACGAGGCTCTGCGGTGGGCCCGCGGCAAGACCATCGTGATCCTCGACAAGAAGGATGTCCCGGTTGCCGTGTGCGTCAAGAAGATCCAAGAGCATCAGGCTCAAAGCTACGCAATGATCATGGCCTACAGCATCCAGGATATTCAGACCTGTCACAAGCTGGACCCGGACATCATGCTGGAAGTGATGATCGGCAACGCCGAGCGGTTTCGCGGGTTCGACCAGAGCGGAGTCCCGTGGAATCGCGTGGTGGCCTTCGTGGGGCACGAACCGCCCGCGGACAGGCAACTGCTGGAGCGGATCCACGCCCGGGGCGCGTGCTGCCTGGCGGGTACCTCGCGGAATCTGGATCTGCAGCTGCGCAGCGCCGGCGACGAGGCTCGCCGCGCGCTGGCCCGCGAATACCGTTCAAGATTGGACTTCGGTATCGATCTGCTCGAAGCCGACTTGCCGATTCAGGTGGCGAAGCTGCTGTACGATCCGCCGGTGCTCCCGCCGTCCAAAGCACGCTTCTTCCTGAAGCCGCCCGGCGGCTGAGGCCCGCGCCGGGAGCTAATCACCGGGCTGACTTTTCGCGCCCGGCGGATCCTGTTCCTCGGCGGCCAGCCGCGCCTCCAGGTTGGCGATCTCGGCCCGCAATTGTTCCAGATCCTGCTCCCGGTCCCGCAGCTCTTCCCGCAGTTTGACCAGTCGCTTGGCCGGATCGCCCTCCATGAACTGCCGGACCAGGTTGACCAGCAGCAGGCCGCGGAACATCCTCTGGCTCAGGCCCCGCAGCCGATACGCCCGCGCCGCGCGGGTGACCGTCGACAACCGCATCGCACGGGCCACGCGGAGCAGTCGCAGAAAGCCGGCCAACGGCGCCAAGATGATGACCAGATCCACCCAATGGTCGCGGCAATAGCGGAGTTTCTTCGGCGAGACGGAAAACATGATCACGAACTCGAGTGCAAAGGCCAGCCAGATCAGGCTCTCGCTGCCCCACAGGAAGATCAGCATGGACCAACTGGGTGACACCGCCTGGTTATGCCAATGCCAATCTAATGCGAACAGGGGCAGCACGGCCAAGGCGATCAGGATCATCGGCCCGCTGAACGCCTTTTCCAGCCGGGTCTGCAGATGGCGGTCGACGCAATGCCAGCCGAGGTGAGGCAGCCAGATGGCGGTGCCGTCGACGTGGTCGCGGCCGCCCATCCGCAGGGGCGGGATCAAGCAATACCACAGATGCCGCCGCCAGCCGTAGGCGTTGGCCCAGGCCTGGGCCACGGTCTCCGTCAGGATCGCCGCGTACAGCAGCGCCAGCCAGCCGGCAAACCGTTGCAGCGGGCGCACCGCGTGGTCGATCGGGATCTCGTGCTCGTCCTCGGTGGCCGGCGGAGCGACGCTGGCGGGCGAGCGTCCACTTGGGGCCGGGGCCTGGCCAGGCCCCGCGGTCGCCGCCCCGGGAACAAATCGCGCCAGGGCGGTGACTTCGATCGAGAATGAACAGAGCATGCCCGCCAGGATGGCCAGGAACGCGAACGAAACCCAAAACATGCACGGCCCCGTCCGGCGGTCCAGCCGGGTCACGCGCACCTGCGAGTCAGACGGTCGAGTCGGAGCCATCGTCGCTCTATTCGTTGGTCGCAGTCGGCGAAGTCGCGTCGCTGAGCGTGATCACGAACGTTTGGGCCGGCAGGTTGATCGTCACCGTCTGCTTGCTGCGGTCGGCGAGCAGCTCAAACACGTTGGCCTGGGACGGCACATCGGGCTTGTCCAACAGCGGCTTGCCATCCCGCCGGTCCAGGCACAGGACCGACGTCTGTTCGCGGCGCGGTCCTTGCGCCGCCGCCGGAGCGAACTGCCGCAGCAGCAACAGGACCGGCGTCTCGCGCGGCTGGTCCATGGGCAGGCCGAACTGTTCGACGGCCACGGGGGCGGGCCAGCTGGGCTGACCGGTGCGGCGGTCGAACGCGTACAGCAGGCCGGTCACCAGGGGAACCTCGCCGCCGCTGGTGATCGAGCGGATCTGGATCGGCGGGTGATTGGCCGGCAGCGGGTCGATGCGATTGGTGGCGACCAGATACTGGTCCTGCGACCGCAGGACGTGCACCGAGCGCAGGTTCTCTTCCGGGTTCAGCTTGGCCTCGAAGACCGGCTCCGCTGCGGACAGCGAACGCACGGCCAGTCGCCCGTCGGGCTGCAGCAAGGCGACTGCGTCGCTGTCGACCAGCATGCCACGGGTGCCGGAGGGCAACGCCTCGCGCCAGATCTCTTGACCCGTCAGCGCATCGTACAGCCACAACTCGTGCGGCAACTGTGGCGGGGCGGCATTGGCCGTCGGGTCGGCCGCGTCCGCTCCAGGCTGGCTGACCGCGGCCTTCGGCTTCCACGCCAGCACAAGGCGGCCCTGCGTCGTCCAGCGGTTGGCCAGCGGTTCGCTGGGCCGGGACTCGGCCTGAGCACCGTCCAAGGCGTGAAAGACCAGCGCCTGGGCACCGCCCGGCGGCACGACAAAGATCCACTCGCCATCGCCGAACACGTCGGATCCGGCGGGCAGGCCCTCGCGGGACCACAGCGTCTCGCCGGTCAGCGGATCGGCGCAGATCAGCGCGCGGCCCTCGATGAAATACGTGGCCGATGCCAGCAGCGGCCCGGTCGCGCCTACCAGTTCCTTCTGCGGAGTGGCAAACGCCTGCCGGCTCCGGCCCCAAGGGTGCAGCAGCGGCTGGACCTGCAGTTGGATCTGGTACATGCTGCTGGCCACATTGGCCCGCACCAGATCGCGACGCCAGAGCACGGCCTCCGCCGGCCGACCGGCGGCCCCGACGGTCTGCAGCAAATCCACCGCCACCACCTCTGCACCCAACGAGACCAACAGCAGGTGACCGCGCACGCGGAAATGCAGGGGACTGAAATCGGTCGCGGTCACCTTGTGGCTGCCCAGGCTGACGTTCAGGATTCCGTTGCCGCCGCCGTCCTGGATCAGGATGGCATTCCGGGTCTGGTCGTAGAACACCGTCAAGCCTGTCGGATACGCGCCGCACTTCTGCCGTTCCGCAAAAGCGTGGACCCGGCGGTAGCTGATACTCTGGCGGGCGCCGTCCTGCGATTCGCTGACTTCGGACTTGCCGTACGGCCAAGGCCGGGTCAGCGCGCTGGCTGCGCGGAGCGCCGGCGTCTCGAGTGCCTGCGCCGACAGCTGCCGGCCGGTCTGGCCATCGCGGCAGACCGTGTCCCCGTATTGCTCGGCCAGCGTGCGATAGTAGCGCCAGGCCACGTCGTACTGCCGCGCCTGTACCAGCAGGTCCGCCAACTCGGCCACCGCCGCGGCCCGCAGGGTTGGCTGGCCGGATTCCTCCAGCCGGCTGAGCAGCAGTTCCGCCTCCAGGAATTCGCCGGTCTTGACCAGTCGCCGCGCCAGCGCCAGACGGACTTCGTCAGCCCGGGTGTGTGTCCCGAACAGACGTTCCGCGCGGCGCAACGCCGACACGTCGTCGCCGGCCAGCGCCTGGTCCAAGGCCTGCTGGATCGTGTGGTCCATCGCCGCCCGGTCCTCGCCGCCAGCCGCCTGCAGCAGCTCGCCGATGCGGGCCTGCAGCCACAGGTCCGCGCGGATGCTCCAATTGCGCTCCACCCGCTCCAGTTCGATCTCCCCGCCGCCTCCGCTGTGTTGCAGATCGGCTCGCAACTTGGCCAATTCCAGATACGCGGCAAAGGCCTGCGGATAGGCGCCTTGACGTTGCCAGCCGCTGGCCATGATGCGCAGGTACTCGCTCTGCTGGGACGGGCGATCGAGCAGCTGTTCGAGTTCCGGGATGCAAGCCTGCGAACCGGCAAAATCCTCCCGCAGCGCCGCCAGGAGCGCGTTGCTGAACAGGAGCCGCACGGTCTCGTCGTCGGGTGCCAACTGGCGGGCCTTGCGGAAGGTCTCGATCGCTTGCGGACGCTTCCCGTCCTGCAACAGCAGTTCGCCGTGGCGGGCCAGCGCCGTGACGTCGTCGGGTTTCTCGGCCAACGTCTTTTCGACGAGCCGCCGCAACGGCTCGCTTTGCCAGAACACGGACAGGCACTCCGGTCCTTGCGACAGGATCTCGTCGCGAAAGGAGATCAGGTTGCCGAGCACCAGCGACGTGGGCGTCCGCTGGACAATCTCGCCCTTGGCCAGATCGATCTTCAGCAGCTCGGCGCCCAGGGTGGGCAGGTAATAAAACTGGTCGCTGTAAAACCCTCGGCCGCTGGGCGGATCGCTCAGTTCCACCGGACCAGGCCAAGCCGGCTGGCCGTCCGACAGGCGGATCGCCGACACACCGTTGACTCCGGCAAAAACGGCTTGCCCCTCGTGAACGCACGCCAGGTACAGGCGGCCGTCCCGCTCCTGTGCCGGCCAAGCCAGTTGTCCCGTGCGGACGTCCAGGCAGTACAGCCGATCGGACTCGGCCGCCGTGACCAGTACGCGGCCGTCGGCGATTGTGACCGTCGTATCGGCCCACCGCGCCCCGACCGGCCGCAACGGCAAACCCGCCAGGGGCGACATGCCGAAGAACAGCTGTTGCCGCTGGCCCTCCGGCTGTTCGTCAAACTGGAATCCCCACAGCAGCGACCGCGTGACGACGTCGACGGCCACCACGGCCCCGGCCGAGGTGGGGCAGACCAGCACGCCGCCGGCGTACGAAGGCGTCGCACCGTTCAGTCGCCGCGAGGGATCCGTCTGGATCGTGCGGTTCTCCGCGTTCGCCAGCTGTTGCTGCCACTGCAACCGCCCCGTCTTGGCCTCCAGCACGACCAGGCGGATCTCGCCGCTGAATTCCGCGATCGCATACAGGCTGCCCTGCACCGGCAGCGGCGGGCCCAGGAAGAAAGCGTCCTTCAGCTTGGGCTCATCCTCGCCGCTCTCGCCACCCACGATCCACTGCGCCGCGCTTTCCCGCGCCAGGCTCAGCGAGACCAGCTGGTTGCTGGACTGCGGCAGGCCCGGCTGCCGCAAAGCGAGCCCGCCCTGGGCGATAATCAGCTGCCGCGCGGCAACGCTCGAACTGAGGGCAAAGCCCAACTCGTGCAAGACGAACACCGACTGGCCGTCGCTGCTGATCTGACCGTACAGGGCGTCGTCCCAGATCCGCTGCTGCAACTCCTGGTCGCGGTCCCCCAGCACGGCCAGGCGAAAGCGGCTCATTTCGCCCTGGACCATGTCGCCCGAGTCATCCTCCCACGGCGGCCAAACCCAGATCCGCTTGCCGCTGGCAAAGTCGACGCCCAGCAGCTTGCCGGGCGTCCGCATAACCACGACATTGCCCACCGCCAGGGGCTGCAGCGCCGGGATCGCCGCCCGGCCCTCGTCGCGGTACTGGCGCGCCAGCCGCTCGACGACCTTCTCGTCCTCCCGATCGATGGTGGTCGGCACCAGCCAGCGATAGTTCATCATCGGCAGGCTGCCGCGCGTCTTGGCATTACGCTGCGAATTGCCTCGAAACAGCGTCCACTGCTGGATCTCCGGGGCCGGCAAACCGCCCGCGGGACCGACGAGTCCTGCGAGCCACGTCAGGGCCTGGCTGTCGTCCGGAAACAAGGTCACCTCGCGGCCGCCCACCCGCACGGCCGCCCGCGGCAGACGCGACTTGAGTCCCAGCAGGACTGCGCGCGCCTGCTCTGGCGCCCGGCCGTACCACCAGCAGGTCGCCAGCAACAGCGACAATTCCGGATCGAAGGCCGCGACCGCGGCCGGGGCTTCGGCCAATCGCTGCAGATGCAAAGCGGCGGCTAGGGGACGGCCCTGGGCCAATTCGCTGCGTCCCGCCAGCAGGCAGGCATCATAGCCCGCCCGGGTGTGAAAGAACCGCCGGATGACGTCGCCCAACTTCTGCTCGTCGCCCTGGGCCAGGGCTTCCTCCAGCAACGCCCGGGCCTGTGCGCCGAACTGCAGCTCGTAGGCCTGCCGGCCCTGCGGCGGCAGGTCGGCGATCATCCGCTGGGCCTTGGCCTTCAGCCGTTCGGTGACCAGAGCCGCCTGACCTTCCTCGCCCTCGATCAAGAAGTAGTCCTGCGCCTCGGGGTCCTCCAGCGATTCGTTCATCAACAACTGGCCCAGCTTCTGCGCCGCGTCGCTGTACCGCCCCTCCTCGATCGCCTTTTCCGCGTACATCAACGGCCGCCGCACGTCGCTGGGAGCGGACTGAAAGACGTTCTGCAACGCGGACTCGCGGTCCGCTTGCCCCCACACGCTGCAGGTCCCGCTGATGATCACCAGCCAAGCCCCGCAGAGGCTCCGTCGGACCCGGTCCCGGCTGGCGGCATGGGCGACTTTCATGCGATGTTCCCTGATGGATGTAACGTTGCGAGGGACGCCTGGTCCCGTGGATAGCCCCTGTATCTTAAGGCCTAGCCGGGATGGGGGCAAGCGATCGGAAGCGGGGCTGACCACGTCCCTTGACGACGCCCAGTGGGCACAGTCCACTGGGGGAACGAATCCGTGCCGAGTACCCAGGACCTGAAGGACAGTCACGCCTATGAGCATTCCCAATGTTCAGCGTCTGATGCTGCCAACGCGCCGGCGGTTTCTCCAGGGAGCGGGCGTTCTCGCGGCTGGCTGCGCCGGCGCGGCCGCAGGGGCGGAGCCCGCCGAACCCACCCCGCAGGACGTCAGCCACGTCGCCGGCGCGGCCCTGAAAACGCGCCGCGTCGACGTCCTGGTTTGCGGTGGCGGTCCCGCCGGCGTGGCGGCCGCGGTGCTGGCCGCGCGCCAAGGAGCCAAAGTGCTGTTGGTGGAACGCTACGGCCGCTTGGGCGGGATGGCCGTCCACGGGCTGGTCGGTCCGCTGCTGGGCCACTCGGACAGTCCCTTCGTCGCCGAGGTACTGCGTCGAATCGGCGGCCGCCAGGCCGACCCGAATCGCCTGGACTTGGAGTACGCCGATCTGGTCCAGGAGTCGGGCGCCGAACTGCTGCTGCACGCTTGGGCGGTGTCGGCGACCCGGGAAGGCCAATGCGTGACCGGTGCGACGCTGTTGACCAAGGGCGGCCCGCTGCCGGTCCAGGCCTCGGTGACCGTCGATGCGACCGGCGACGGCGACGTGGCTCTGTCGGCTGGCGCCGCGTTCGAGCAGGGTCGGCCCGGCGACGGACTGGTCCAGCCGGTCTCGATCATGTACCGGCTGGCCGGCGTCGACGAAACCCGGGCCTTGGCCTGCGGCAGCGAACAGGAAGCGCGCAAGATCCGGGTGCCGGAAGGCACTTGGGAGGAAGTCGTGACCCGCGGCCAGCAGACGGGCGAACTGGCGACGACAATCGGCGTGATCCGCTTGTACCGCACCCAGCGGCCGGGCGAGCGAATCGTCAACGCGACGCAAGTCAACGCCGTCGACGGCACGAACGCGGATGACTTGACGCGGGCCGAACTGGACGGGCGGCGGCAGGCCTACCTGGTGCTGGACTTCCTCCACAAACACGCGCCGGGGTACGAGGCGGCGCACATCGCCATCATGCCGGCCGTGATCGGCGTCCGCGAGACGCGGCGGTTTCTGGGCCGCGCGTATCTGACCCGCGACGACTTGCTGGCAGGCAAGTCCTGGCCCGCTGCCGTGGTCCGCAACGCCAGCTTCCCGATCGACATCCACAACCCGGCCGGCAGCGGCCAGGCGGAAGGCCAGGCCCACGGCGTACAAGGCGCCGCCGCCGCCGTCAAGCCCTACGGCATTCCCTACGGCTGCCTGGTCCCGCGGGACACCGATGGCCTGCTGCTGGCCGGCCGCTGCATCAGCGGCAGCCACGACGCCCACGCCTCGTACCGCGTCCAATGCATCGCCCTGGCGATCGGCGCCGCCGCCGGAGCCGCCGCCGCCATCGCGGCTCAAGGAGCGATCTCTCCCGCGGCTGTCGACGTCCAGTCGGTACAGAAACTGCTGGCGTGAGGGAGTGCGGAACGGCTTCAGAACGCGGTGGACGTGTTACAGTACTGAAATGCCGCCCGCGGCAACTCGTCCACCAAAGAACGGTACCGCGCTTCGCTCTGCCGCGAGTGACCGGTGTGGCACCGGCAGAGACGACACACCGGTGGGCTTGCGCCCTCACCGTTCGCCAGGATCTTTGAGTCGTTTAAGGCGACCTAAATCGACCCTGTTTGGGCGACGACCTTTCCTGCCGTCCGCCCCCGTTGTGACCCTGAGGGGAATCGCATATCTTCACCTGGGTGCGGCTTCGAGGAATCTGCCGGGAACTTGCGGCGTCGGCTCGGGCAGTTTGGAGACCTCGCTGGCCGAACCGAACGAAGCCCACGGAGCGGCTTGCCATGAATTCCGCCACTTCTGCGAAGTGTCTTGGACTCTGCCTGTGCTTGTTTCTCGGGGCGTGGGGATGCGGCACGCAGAAATCCACGCCGCCTGCCGAAACTCAGCACGATTCGCCGGCGCCGGGCTCGCCTGCGGCGCCCTCAGCATCGGCGCCCCCGTCCTCGCCCTCGCCCGGCACGCAGCCGTCACGCGTGACGACCGCTGTCGTCCCGACCGGTGCGGATGCCAGAGCTGAGTTATCTGGCGCAGACTGGGCGTTTGTCATGTCGGCCAAGTTCGCACCACCCCACGTCGCGGCCTGCGTGCGGATGCCGCCGCCGGGATCGTTGAAAACGGACGAAATCGGACTCCGCGTGGCCGTTCCGACTGAATTCGGGCCCACCGAGTTGGTGTATCGAAAACGGCTTCGAGGCGACTTCCTCGCCCGCCTGCAGATCGTGATGCCGTCGGGGGAATCCCGATCGCCGGTCGCATCGCCGCTGACTCCTTCCCTGGTCGTCGGCTTTCGTCCGCTCGACAGGCGGCAGCGGGGAGTCACGATTCCGCTGATTCCGGCGTCTGAAGAGCAGGCCATAGAAATCGTCCTTTCGCGACACGGCGGTGCGTTCTCGTCGCATGTCACCGGCCCCGCGTTGCCGCCGCCGGCCAACGTTGTGCCGCCGGGGGCGTTCGTCCCGCCCGGCGTCCTGCCTCCCGCCGGCCCTTTTCCGCCCGCTGGAGCCTTCCTGCCTGCCGATTCCATGACGGCGCCGGGCAGTGTTCCCGCATTCGGTGGGCCTCGTCCTTCCGGTTCTGACGGTGCCGCGGTCAGCGACGGGCACGTGGCCATCCGGATCGAAGGACCGCAACCGTTTTGGATCCAGCGTTGCGAGATCGAAGGGGTCGGAGTCTCGGAGGACTTCGCGCCGCCGCTCATGGCGGAACGCTCCGTCGATGCAGTTCACTGGGACGTCTCCGTCAGCGGGGCGAGCAGCGTCCGTCGCGAAGACCTGTCCTTGGAGATGAGCGCGGAGGGTCTGGTGGTCGACAGCCGCATCGACCAAGGCGGGGCACGGCTCAACTACCTCGAACAACTTAACGGCGACCTGTACCTAGTGGCGGTGATTTCTATGAGAAGGACCGATGCTGCGCCGCCAACCGTCGGCGTCGCACCAACCGCGAGCCGAGTTTGGTTTCATCTCGGATCCGTCCAGAACAGCATGGCGTCTTGCGATTCGCCGATCAGACCTAGCCAGGACGGGGTGGCCTGTCTGGAGCTGGTTCGCGCGGGCGGACAGATCGCGTTGTTCTCCAACGGCGTCTTCTTGGGCGGCCAGCAGACGGCCGATCCGCTGCGCTTTGGATTGTCCTTGCACGGAGCGGCAGGGGTTACCGTCCACCGCATGCATTTGACGGCGGAGTCCGCGAGTCGCTTGCAGGCCGCCGCGCCGCCCCCGCTGGCCCACAACGACAAGCCCGCCCCAGCGGCAGCGCCGGATGACCGCCGGGCCGGCGAAAAACCACCGCCGGAGGCCTCGGCTGCAACGTTAGGCAAGAACGAGCTGAATGCGGCCGCCGACACGGAGAAGCCACGCCAACCGCACCCAGCAGCGGTTTCGACTTCGCCGCGCCCGCCGGCCGCGCCGCAAACGAAGCCCGACACGCCGCCGCCGAACGCCAACGCGGAGGCGGTTCCGCCGGCCTCACCAGCCGGCTCAACCCCGGCCGTGCGGGTCTGGACCGACCGCAGCGGCAAGTACCGCATCCAAGCGAGCCTTCTTCGAGTGGAAGGCGAGTCCGTGCATTTGCTGGACGAGGAACGCCGCGAGCGAGAGATTTCGCTGGACCACTTGAGCGAAGCGGATCAGCAGTACGTGCGCGACTTGAACAGGTTACCCACGGGGGAAGCGAAGCCATGACCGCAACACTTCGGACAAACCCGGCCAGTCGGATCCATCCACTCCTGAGCGGCGTCGCGTTGGTCTTGGGCGGCATCCTCGCCGCAGGAGCCGCCGAACCGCAGCCGCCATCTGCGGGCACGGATCAGGCTCAGGCAAAATCCACTCCGGACGACAACCCGTTTCGCATCGTCACGCCGCCCGGCGAGCAAGCTTCCGCGACGCAAGCCTCTGCGACGGACGACGAGCCCCCGGGTCCGCCGTATGCAACGCTCGACCTTCAGCCGGTTCGGATGGCGGCCGAATCCGCCGCTTACAAGCTGCCGGCTGTGTGCGAAGACGTGGTCGCCGGGGCCGACGGCCGGTTCTTGATCTTCCACTTCCCTACGTTGGGCAAGCTGGGCATCTTCGACGTCGTGGCCGCCAGAATCACAGGTTTCGTATCGCTTTCGTCTGACGACGTCGGGTACGCGGCCGGCACCGAAAAACTGATCGTCGTGCTCCGCGACCAGAAAGTGATCCAGCGTTGGAACCTGAAGACGCTGGAACGGGAAGTCGCGGTGCCGGTCCCCGACGGCGAGGCGGTTTCGTCGGTGACGATGGGCTGCGCCGCCGAGGGGCCTGCCCTGTTGGGCACCCAAGACACGCGGTACTCGGCGACGAATCTGAGACTGCTGGACCCGAACACGATGCAACTGATCCCGCATCAGATGTCGACGACCTGGATCCGCGAAAGCCCCGGCCTGGGGCATCTCGTTCGCGCGTCGGCCGATGGACGGGTCTTCGCAGCCTGGCGCGAAACCAGTTCGCCTACCGGCTTCATCACCTTCGTGCTGCAAGGCAACCGGATCCAGTCCTACTACGAGCACGAGTCGCTGGGCTACCTGAGGCCCAACGTCGACGGATCGCTGATTTACACGTACGGCGGCCTGTACAGCTATGAAGGCAAACCGTTGGGGACGCAGCAGCCGGCGGGCCATCCGATTCCTGCCGTGCAGGGCAATTACTACGTCGTCCTGCCGCGCGAGGACTTCACCTCGTCCCGCCTCAAGAAAGCAGAGGGCGTCGGCATTTACGTCGAGGGCGATTCTCGCCCGCTGTTGACGTTGTCCGACGTGGTCGTGGAATTGGGCTCGCGGTCCAGCCAGACCAGGCCGCAGATCGACAAGGCGGTGTGGTTCATTCCCGCTGCTCACTTGCTGGTGACGATTCCTCCGTCGCGCGACATGCTGTCGTTGCGGAGGATCGACCTCGAACAGGCCTTGGGGAAATCCGAGGTGGACTACCTGTTCGTCGCCTCTAGGCCCTCGCGCACGGCCAAGCTTGGCTCGGGATACCGGTACCAGTTGACCGTGAAGTCCAAGCGGGGGAACCCAAGGTTTCAGATCGCATCGGGACCTACGGGGATGACCATCTCGCCCGAGGGCCAGCTGGATTGGGCCGTTCCGGCGGATTTCGCTCGCGCGGAAGAGACGGTGGTTGTTTCCGTCAAGGATGCTTCGGGTCAGGAGATCTTCCACACGTTTCGTATCTCGCTGCCCGACGTGGCCGAATCGCAACAACGCAAGACGGCTGAGGAAACGGAGCGACGCGACACCGCCGTCGCCGGCGCTCGTGCCCGCCAGGAGGCCCTGCTGCGGGCCGCCTCCGGTACCCCCGACATGCCGGCACCGCCCCGTCCGCCCACGGTTGACCCGAAGACGCTCGCCCAGCAGGCCCAACAAGCCAGGCAGCAAGCGGAAACGGCCTTTCAACAGACGGCCGCCGCGAGTTCCCAGTTCCGCCGCAACCTGCCGCCGCTGGTGCGCACCTGGACGGATACCGACGGCAACACCGTCGAGGCGCGTCTGACCGAGTACTTTGGCGGTGTGGCCTACCTGCGGAAGGAGCTGTCGAATGAAACCTTGATCGTGCCCAGGGTCCGCCTGAGCGCCGAGGATCAGCGATGCTTGACCGAGTTCTCCCAGCAGCGCCGCGCCCACCAGGAAACGCTCCGCGTGGCCCAGGAACAATTGGCGCGGGGTCAGTTCGAACCGCCCCTGGTGCTGGCCGGCCTGGGCGCGGCCCTGCAGCGTTTTCACGACGCCGTCCGGCAATTTCCTTCGCCCAATCCGCAGAACAGCAAGGGGCCGTCCCAGCTGTCCTGGCGCGTCCAGCTGTTGCCATACCTCGGCGCGAAGGAACTGTACGCGTTGTTTCGGCACGACGAGCCTTTCGATAGCGAACACAATCGACAGCTCGTCCCGTACATGCCAGCCTACTTCCGCGTGCCAAACTCGGACCCTGGCGAAGGCAGAACAAACTATTTGGCGGTGACCGGCCCCGACACGGCATGGAGCGGACCGCGGCCCAGCATGGCGCAGGTCGTCGACGGCACAAGCAACACCATCGCTGTCGTCGAAGCCAACGTCCAGCGGGCGGTTATTTGGACCCAACCGGAGGACTACGCCTTTGACCCGGCCGATCCAGTGACAGGACTGGGGAATTTGCCCAGGGACGGATTCTACGCCTTGGCCGTCGACGGCAGGGTGCGATTGCTGTCGGCGGCCAGCTATTCCAGCGAGGAATTCCTCCGGATGTTTCGCCGCAATGACGGCGAGGAGGTTCGCTGGAAGGAGTGAGTGCGGGGACGGCGGTGTGCACCGGTTCCTCAGAAGCCGAGGCCAATTCCACCCCCCCGAAAGCAACTTTCTAAGCTGCGGGGGGGCATCTGGTGGCTGGCGTTCTACCATGAGTCACTGCCGCACCCAACCCAGGACGACGACCAGCTTGGTTCCGCCTGCCGATGCGACGAAAGCCGACGAACCGGAGGTGGTCCGGATCTCCGAGATTCGCTGCCCAAAGCGGCTGGGCGGGTTGCCCAAACACTACTACCGGAAGGCGGAGTGGCGGCACAACCGTGCATCGTGGCCGGCGGGCGAGTCAGCAGTGCCGATGCTCTGCGAACCAGCTCCCAGGTTGAACGCTGCGCCTCGCCGCCCCGCGCACCTCGCACGGCTGACTCGCACACCGGTAAGGACTCTACCTCAAGCCTACCGTCTGCAGCGGTGTGCGAGTAAGCCGTGCCACACCGCCCGCGAGCCGGTTCACGGCCCCGCCGGCTCGAGCCACAGCAGGAGGCCCTCGGTGGGCCCCTGGGGAGTCGTGCTGCCTCCCGTGGCGTCAGGGTGGTGGAAACGCCGGCGAAACAGGATCACCGGCTGATCGCGAGGCAGTTGCTGGCAGAGCGAGTACTCGCCCCCGCCCGTCGAGCCGTGGCCCAGGTTCCAGTCGTTCGGTTCGTCGGCGGCGCACAGCGGCCTTCCGTCCGCCGTGACGGCGATCTGCCAGCCGTCACCGCGACGGTGCTGGTCGAGGACCAGGCGATGCGTCCCGCTTTCCAGCAGGCCCGTGCTGGACGCCGGGGCCAGGCCGCGATCATCGATGCGGCGCGTGGCCAGACTCAGCCGATATCGACCCTCCGGCAAGTAGACATCCCATTCGTTCTCGTCGTACCAAAGTTCCTCGAGTTTCACGACGGCGAT
>CAIYOB010000159.1 GCA_903927685.1 uncultured Planctomycetaceae bacterium | reverse complement strand
GGCGTGCGTTGCTGGGGGCTCGCTGCGCTCGACCCCAGGCACCCGGACCCGGACATCACAGGCCAGTCAGACGCCGGGAATTTGGCCGCTCAGGCGGGCCGAAATGGCCGCCGCAAGCGAAAACCGGCAAACCGCGGATTTCCCCGGAAAAACCCTAGTCCAAACCGAACATAAGAAACATTATCGGACGTTCCGGGGTGGCCCAAACCACGGTTTGCGGCGGGTTTGGATGAGCTGTGCATCCCGCTGGAAAATCGCGCCAGGATCGCGTCTGACGAGCGCGCCGAGCCGGGTGCGACCTAAACATCGTCCGGCCGGCGAACGCGAAACTCGCGGGCCTGAAGCGGCGGGACAAAAAAAGCCGCGGCGCGGGCCGAAAAGTCGGCGACAGGTCGGCGTGCCGGATCGCGTCCGGTGCGAGAAAACCGGACGCGAAAAAAGAACGCCGGACTCGAAAAAAGGCGACTGAAGATTGGCGCCTACGCCGGCTCGGAATCCGTTTCCGCCGTCGGCGGCGCGTCCAGGAAAACTCCCATCCGGCGGAATTTTTGATAGCGTTCCTGCAGCAGCCGGTCCAGCGGCATGGCCAGCAGTTCGCGGAGCGTGCGGACCAGGTACAGCTTCAGCCGCGCGCCCATCTGGTGATGATCCCGGTGCGCGCCGCCGACCGGCTCGGAAATTACATTGTCGATGATGCCGAACTCCAGCAGGTCCTTGGAAGTGAACCGCAAGGCGCGGGCGGCTTGTTGCGCGTACTCGCCGCTCTTCCACAAAATGCCCGCACAACCTTCGGGGCTGATCACGGAGTAGTAGGAGTGTTCGAGCATGGCTACGCGGTCGCCGACGCCGATGCCCAGCGCGCCGCCGCTGCCGCCTTCGCCGATCACCACGCAGATGACCGGCGTCGCCAAGCGGGACATCTCGTACATGTTCTCCGCGATCACCCAGGCTTGCCCGCGCTCTTCGGCGCCGACGCCGGGATACGCGCCCGGGGTGTCAATGAAGGCGATCACCGGCAAGCCGAACTTGGCAGCCAACCGCATCTTGGCCATCGCCTTGCGATAGCCTTCGGGATGCGCGCAGCCGAAGTAACAGGCCGCCCGCTCCTTGTAAGTTCGGCCTTTCTGGTGTCCGATCACCAGGACCTTGTACTGATCCAGCTTGGCGAACCCGCTGAGGATCGCGCGGTCGTCGCCGAAGTGCCGGTCGCCGTGCAGTTCGACGAACTCCTCAAACGCCAGCGCCAGATAGTCGGCAGTGTAGGGGCGGTTCTTGTGCCGCGCCACTTGGACCGTCTGCCAGGGGTCGAGGTTCTCGTACACCCGCTTGGTCACCTTGACCCATTCCCGGCGCAGGCGGCGGATCTCGTTTTCCGTTTCAGCGCGGCCGTCGGCCGAGCGTTCAAGCTCGCCCAGTCGCAGCTCGATTTCATGGATGGGCTGCTCGAACTCCAGCCCGGGTGCAAGTGCGGTATTCTCCATCGGTCGCGATCCTTATTTCTCCGCCTCCGGTTGGCCGGAGGTCCGCTGCGGCATTTGCTTCAAGGCGTCGGCGTCCGTCACCGGGCCCAACTGCATCTCCGATAATTTCACTTTGGGAGGCTGCGGCTTCTTGGTGAACAGCTGCAACTCGCGAAACGCTTGCAAGACGTCCCACATCGACTTGGGGCGGGTCTCGCGTTTCTTGCCCATCATCTTCTTGATCATGTCGGCGCATTCGCGGGTTACGTTGTGGTTGTAGACTACGGCGGAGGGGACCGACGCCCGCAGATGTCGCTCCAACAACTCGTTGGGCGTCGACCCCGTGTACGGCGGCCGGCCCGTAAACAACTCGAACAACACGCACCCCAGGCTGTACACGTCGCTGCGGCAATCCAGCGACTCGCCGCGGATCTGCTCCGGCGACATGTAACTCCGCGTGCCTTTGACGACTTGCTTCTTGCCCAGAAAACTCAGCAGACTGCGTTTGGAACGTTGCGCAATGCTGAAGTCGATCAGCTTGACGTTCCCGTTATCATCGACCAGGAAATTGTCCGGCTTGACATCGCAGTGCACCCAGCCTCGCTCATGCAGGTAGTGCAAACCGTGGGCGGCTTGACTGAGGATCTTGTCGGCCATGTGCGCGATCGGATCCGGGCCTTCGCGGAGAATCTGTTTCAGGTTCAACGCGCTGCACAGCTCCAGCACCAGGAACGGCGTCGGCGTCTGGGTATCCAGTTCATACACGCGAACCAGATTGGGATGATTCATATCCTTGGCGACTTCGACCTCGTGCCTCAGGTACCCCAGTTCCTCGCGATCCCTTGCTTTCTCCAGCTTGAGCATCTTCAAGGCGAATCGCTCGCCGGTCGCTTCCTTGACCGCTTCCCAGATCATGCACGAGTGACCGGCGCGAATCAGCCGCGCCAACCGATAGCCGCCCAGGAAGTCTCGAGCCTTCGTCACGTTTTCACCTGCCGCAGTGGGTCCCGGAAAGTTCTAATCGGCAAACAGTTTAGGCGAGCGGCGAAGAATAGTCTACCCGGCCCAGGACTGGTGCGTTGTCTAAGCTAAGAATTGGGGTTGGGTGGCTGGGGTCGAGCCACGAGGAGGCGTTCATACAGGGCCCTCAGTTGCCGGGTCATGTGTTCGTGGCGGAACTGGTCGGTGAACCGCTGCTGGCCGCACTGGCCCAGTCGCTGGCGTAAAACTGCGTCGTCCGCCAGCCGGACCAGGGCCCGGGCCAACGGTTCAATGCTCTTAGGCGGCAGCAGGTATCCCGTTTCGCCGTCCAGGGCCACCTCGCGAGCCCCGTCGACGTCATAACTGACCACCGGTTTGCCCGCGATCAGGGCCTGGGGCAGGGCCCGCGCCAGCCCCTCGCGCAGACTGACATGCACCAGGGCATCCAGGCCGCCGATCAATTCCGGAATCCGTTGGGGCGGCACCAACCCCGTGAATTGAAAATAAGCGTCCAACCCGGCTTGCCGAATCTGGTTCTCCAATTCGCCGCGCAGCAGGCCATCGCCGACCAGCAGGAATCGCGCGTCCGGGCACTCACGGACCACCTGGCCGGCGGCGGCAATCAAGTATTCGTGGCCCTTGAGGTGAAACAGGCGGGCGATTTTGCCGAACACCACATGCCGGTCCGAGTACCCCAGCTCGGCCCGGACCCGCTGGCGGTGCTGGTCGGCGGCCAGGAACGGTTCGACGTCCATGCCGCTGTAAACCGTGATGAACTTGTCCCGCGGCGCGACCCCGGCGTCCACCAGCAGATCGGTCATCGCATCGGCGACGCTGACCAGCAGATGGCAGCGCCGCGCGGCGTACGCTTCGCACCAGCGAAACACATTTCTGGCGGCGGCGTTCTGATAAGGATGAAAAGGCGCGCCGTGGATCGTGTGCACGATCGCGGGCACGTGCAAAGCGTGGGCGGCCAGGCGGCCCAGGACGCCGCCCTTGGCGCTGTGTGTATGAACCACGTCGGGCCGAAAGTCGCGGAGGATGCCGCGCACCGCTCGATAGGCGCGCCAGTCATGCCAGGGATGAATCGCGCGGCGCAGCTCAGGCACCAGAGCCAGCGGCACCTCCCCTCCCCTGCCCTGCCCCAACAGCTCGCCCTCCGGCCCCAGCGACGGCCCGGTGACCAATAACACCTCGTCGCCAAACAGCCGAATCAGATCCTGGCAGCACAACAAGGTATTTTCTTGAGCGCCGCCGACGATCATCCGCGTAATGACATGTGCGATTCGCATCGTCCGTTACCAGCCGTAGTCCACTCTGAGCAAGAACAACCCCTGCGGCGGCGCCGTCGCTCCGGCGAGCTTGCGGTCCCGCGCCGCCAGCACCCGGGCGATCCACGTCGGCTCCTGTCGCCCTCGTCCCACTTCCACGAGGCTGCCGACCAGATTCCGGACCATGTTATACAGGAACCCGTCCGCCTCGACCTCGAAGACCACCCGCTCCGGGAAATCTCCCCCTCGCCGCTCGATCACAAAATCGAAGATCGTCCGGACGCTGCTGACCCGTGGCGAACCCGACGCCTCGAAGCTGCTGAAATCGTGCGTGCCCAGCAGCAACTGAGCCGCCGCAGACATTGCCTCGACATCCAAATAATGAACAAAATGCCAGGATTGCGTGCGACTGAACACGTCGCGGATCGGGCCGTCCTGGACCACGTACCGATACCGCTTACGCAACGCGTCGCGAATCGCATGAAACCCGTCCGGCGCTTCGCGGATTTCGCGGACGACGATGTCCCGCGGCAGGTTCGCATTCAACGCTTTGCGCAACACCTCGGGCGACAGTCGCGTGCCGCTGTGAAAGCTGACGACCTGGCCCAGCGCGTGCACACCGGCATCCGTGCGCCCGCTGGCCACTGCCCGAATCGATTCGCCCGTCACTTGCCGCAACGCCGCTTCCAACTCGGCCTGGATCGTGCGGCCATTGTCCTGCACTTGCCAGCCCACATAGGCCGTGCCGTCATACGACAGAGTCAGTCGAAAGGAACGCATACGGCCCGAACAAGAATGGTTGCTGGTAAAAGGAGTGAATATAGTCGGGCTTGGCAATTCGGCAAATGTCATTTGTCATTTGTCAGTGGTCAGTGGTCACTTGCCCCCCTGCCCTGCTGCTCGCCGCCCGGCATTTCCTTCAGACGCGACAGGTCCGGCCATCTTTTTGCCCGCCATTTTTTTGCCCATCCGCTGCTGCGATGAGGATCTCGCCCCCTGCCCTGCGGAATGAAAACTTGGTCTTGGCAAACGGTTCTGTCCTCCCGAGATTTCCTTTTTTCCCACGGATGGCAAGGCCGTCCCACGGATGCGGAGAGCATCGAGTCTGAATCCGTGGGACGGCTTTGCCATCCGTGGGATTCCCGAACAAGACTGGAGATGAACCAGCCGTATCACGGGTTCGTCAAGATTGTGCTTTTGTGTGGCCCCCCCTGCCCTGCTTGAACTTCGCTGACAGCTCATTTGGCGCCGGGGCATTCAATTCGCCGCGGGGGCGTCGCCGCTGAGGATCTGGTACGTATCGGCGGCGATGACGCCTTCTTCGTCGGTGGGCACGACCAGTAGTTTGACGCGGCTGGCAGCCGCTTGAATCTCGCCTTCGCGGCCGACCACTTCGGCGTTCCGCTGGAGGTCGAGGTCAATGCCTAACGGGGCCAGGCCAGCGCAGCACTGGGCTCGGATCTGCCAGCCGTGCTCCGCGATCCCGCCGGTCCAGACAATCGCGTCGATGGTGCCGAGCACGGCCAGATAGGCGCCGATGTACTTCTTGACGCGATAGCAGAACAGGTCGATCGCCAGCCGGGCACGGGCGTCGCCCGCGGCGGCTTGTTCACCCAGCGTCCGCAGATCGTTGGACGAGCCCGAGACGCCGATCAACCCGCTCTTCGTGTTGCAGATCCGGTTCAGCGTGGCGATGTCGTAGCCGTTGTCGCCCAGGTAGAACAGGATCGCCGGGTCCAAGTCGCCGGTCCGCGTGCCCATCACCAG
>CAIYOB010000158.1 GCA_903927685.1 uncultured Planctomycetaceae bacterium | reverse complement strand
CGGCGGTTTCCAGCGTCGCGTATGCGGCCGCGCAAGGGATTCGCTTGATCCTGGGCTACGAGTTCTCCTGCGATACGCACGTCGACGACGTGCACATTTGCGGGTACGGTCTGGATTGGGAGCACCCGGACGTACAAGCCGAAGTCGCGGCGGCCAAACGGAGCAAGAGCGAGGCTTACGAGGAATTGTGCCGGCGGCTGACGGCCAAGGAGATGCCGGTGGACTGGGAAACGGACGTCCTGCAGTACACTCGCGCCGACGGCACAGCCGGCCGACGGGACCCCGATGAAGTCCAGCGGAAGCACATCTTCGAGGCCATGGCGGCCCGCGGCCATACGGCCACATGGAGCGAGGCCAAGCTGCTGGTACGGGACAACCCCGAGCTGAACGTACCCCGCCGCAAGATTGACCCGTGCGAGGCGATCGCCCTGATCCACCGCTGCGGCGGCATCGCAATCCTGGCCCATCCCTACTTGATCGACGAACAGGTCCACGTCCCCGGCCAGCCGGTCTGCAGCCGTGCCGAGTATCTTGACCGCCTGATCGACGCCGGCCTGGATGGGATCGAAGTCCGCTATTCCTACGACAAAACTACGTACAAGGGCGGCCTGACACCGGAGCAGATCGAAGCCGAGGTCCGGCGCGACTATGCCCAGCGGTTGCGGTTCCTCAGCGGCGGGTCGGATTACCACGCCGACCATAAGAAGGGCGCAAAGCAAGTCCGGCAGTTGGGCGAACGGGGGTTGAGCGTGCTGGAGTTCGAGACGATTTTCGGGAAAGGGTAGGGGATCTACGGCCATGTTGGATTTCGCCAGACTGGACAAACAGCAGGTCGCCAAGGCGTTGGATTTCTCGATCCTGCCCAAGGAAACACGGGAGGCCGAGATCCGCGCAGGCTGTGCGGTCACTCGCCGCTACGGTTTTGCCGCGTTCTACACCAGCAGCGCGTACTGGACACCGATCGTCCGCGACGAATTGGCCGACTTGCCGGACATCGAAATCGGCACGGGGATCGCTTTCCCCTTCGGCACGGTGCCGGCGGCGGTCAAGGCGTTCGAAACCGAAGACGCCGTGCGCCGCGGGTGCACGGCCGTGGACATGGTGCTGAACGTCGGCGCGTTGAAGGATCGCCGCTACGCCGTCATCGAAGAGGAACTGCGGCTGTTCGTACAGGCTGCCGGCCAGGCCGTGACGAAGTGTATTCTGGAGGTCTGTTACCTGACCACCGACGAGATCGTCACCGCCTGCCAGTTGATCGCCGCCGCCGGGGTCGGCTTTGCCAAAACCTCGTCCGGCCAATTCGAAGGGCCGACGCTGGAACAGTTCCTGGTCATGCGGCAGACCCTACGGCAGACGGATGTCAAGCTGAAGGTGGCGGGCGTCAAGTTTCCGCGGGCCCAGAACGCCTACGTGTTCTTCCTGGCTGGCGCCGACCGCATCGGCACCCGCGCCGGCCCGGAAATCGTCGACGCGTTGGACACCGTCCGTGCGATCGGTCTGGTGCCGGGCCTCGGTCAAGCTTCCGCCCGGCCCGCCTCGAACAGCGCGTCCGGGTGACGCTTTCAGTTCGCTTGTGTTCACGACCTAAGGCTTGGCCTTCGGTTTGGCCTTCGGTTTAGCCTGTTGCGGGAAGCGGCGGACGGTGACGTCGTTGGGCTGCGGGGCGCCCGGCGTGCTGCGGCCGTTCTTGATCAGACGCTCCAACAGCGTCTTCATTTCCGCGACTCGCTCCGGATGCTCCGCGGCCAGGTTCTTCGTTTCACCCAAGTCGTCGGCCAGATTGTACAGCAGCACGGGAGTCGCCGGCTCGATGGGAGGTTGATTCTGGCTGAAGCCGCCGCTGCCTGAGGCCGCGGCGATCAGTTTCCAATCGCCCTGGCGCAAGGCCGGGATGCCGGACATGGCACAGCTGATCGCGTACTGGCGGATCGGCTTGTTCTCGCCGCGCAGCAGCGGCAACAGG
>CAIYOB010000157.1 GCA_903927685.1 uncultured Planctomycetaceae bacterium | reverse complement strand
TTTTGCCCAGGGCTTCGGCGGACGTGGTGACGACGTAGCGTGTGTCGTTGGTCAAGCAGGCCATCAGTTCGGGAACGGCCGCCCGGGCGGCGGGGCCGATCTCGGCCAAGGCGTCGGCGGACCACATCTGGGTGGTCCAATCAGCCGAGCCGGCGAGTTCGGAGCGGAGGACTCGCACGGCGTCGTCGGCCTGCCCCGACACCGCCCAATAGGCTTCGGCGGCGGCGATGCGGGCCGCTGGATCCGGATCGCGCAGGCCCTGGTGCAGCGTGTCCGCGGCGGCGGACGCTTTGCGTCCCATACCGGTCAAGCCCAAGGCCGCGAAACGCCGCAGCTGGGCATCTGGGCCAGCCAGCTTGCCGATCAACACGGGCACGCTGAGGCCCTCGACGTCGATTCTTCCCAGGGCGCGGGCTGCGAGCCAGCCGTTGGCTGCGTCGTGCTGGACGACTCGCAGCAACGCGGGAACCGCCGACTCGGCCCGAGGGCCCAGCGACTCCAAGGCTTCGACGGCGTGCCCGCGCACGGAGTCTTCTGCGTGCTCCAACGCGGCGATCAGAAAGTGAACGGCCGCCGCATCGCCGATCTCGCCGAGGGCGTCGACGCACTGCGTTTGCACCATGGACTCTTCCTCCTCCCGCCGAAACGCTGCGATCAGTGCCGGGAGCGCCGGAGCGGCTGGGGGGCCGATCGCGCCCAGGGCTTCCGCGGCCGCGTAGCGCTGGGACCAGTCCTTGTCCTGCAGCATCTTGCTCAAGGCCGGGACGGCGGCTTCGGCCCAGGGGCCCATTTCCTGGATCTGTTCGGCCGCGGCGTGCCGTACCTCGTCGTCGCCCTTCTCGAGAACACCGGCCAGCACGGAGACCACTTCATCCGCTTCGCGGGTAATCTGCCAGATGGCTTTGGCTGCGTTGACGCGCGCGTTTTGATCCGCGTCGCGCAGGACGGCCTGCAGCACAGGGACCGCCGACTGGGCGGCCGGTCCGATCTCCGCCAAGGCAAGGATCGCGTCCTGCCGGAGATCGGGTTCGGTCGCCGCCACGCACTTGCTCAACGCCGCCACCGCCGGGGCCGCTTTCGCGCCGTATCCCGACAGCAACACGCGGGCCGCCCCGGCTTGGACCCGCGGCGCGGCCGTGTCGAGGAGCTTGACCAGGGAATCGACCGCCTCGCCCGTCGGGTCCAAGGCGGCGAACTTCTCCGTGGCAGACCAGGCGAATCGCTCGTCGTTTTCCTGCAAGGCGTGCAGCAGCAGGGCGAGCGCCGCGGGGCGCGTATCGGTCGCCTTGACGAGGCCGCGGATCTCGGCAAACTCCGTCGCCTGTCTCATCGTCTCCGCCGGACACCACGGGTGCCCCACTGCCAGCAGGTCCGCCAAACGTTCCATTGCCCGACGTGCATCCGCTGACATGGAACCGGCGGCATCGAGCAGTCGCTGGCGGATCTCCGGACTGTCGGGGCGCTTGCCGAGCCGTTCCTCGTAGTAGTGCTGGCAAGGGTGCGGCCAGGGATCGTAGATCGAATCGAGCGGAATCTGGTTCAGCTGGCGCCATTTTTCACTTCCCTGTTGCGTGCCGTAGGCGGCAAGGAACGTGAATGTGCCCCAATGCCAGTTGCGGACGAACTCGGCCTCGATTCGCGGCATCGCGTCTCCCGCGCCCCGCGTGACCTTGCCGTAGACTTTCACCAGACTCAACGGCGGGATCCGCAGGCCCGTGCCGGTCAGCACGACTTGAAAATCGCCCCCGCCGTTGAAGGAAACGGACAGAAGATGGGCGTCGGTCAGGCCGTCAAAGTACTTGTGCTCGACGGTCAGGACCGTCCGGTTGGCGTCCCTCTGTTCCTCGATCTCGCGGACGATCCCGAACCAGCCGACGTACTTGCGGTCCCTGGTCGGCAAGTCGTAGGACGCGGAGTCCGATCCCGTGGTCACTTCGTCGGCCGTGAGCCGATCAAAGAACGGTTGCTCCGGGGGACTGGGACGATAGGCCGTCGTGCCCAGGCTGCCCCCTTGGCCCTTGGGCCACCACTGGCTCTCGTGTTCGACCGGGGTGTTTGCCGACGAGGCCGACGCAACGGCGACAGCCATGAGAACGATCCCACCCGCCAAGCAGAGCACTGGCAGCGTTGTTCGGCCACTCACGGTCGTCTCCCGAATCGAAAGGCACGTGTCCCAGGCAGGCCCTGGATGTTGTAGCCCGCGCCCGCATTGTACAATGCGGCCACTGGAGTTTTCCAAGTCACTCTTGTTTTCTGAGGAAGCAACATGGACCAACACGAACTCGCCTTGTCCCGCCGCTCGTTCCTGGCCGGCACGGCCGCTTTGGCCGCGACGTCGCTAAGCCCCGGCTTGGCCCGTGCCGCGGATGCCGCCCGCCCCAATTCCAAGTTCCACGGCGTCCAGATCGGCGTGATCACCTACAGCTACCGCTCGCTGCCCAGCAGCGCCGAGGATTTGCTCAAGTACATTCTGCAATGCGGGATCAGCTCGGTCGAGTTGATGGGCGATCCGGCCGAGCGGTTCGCCGGCGCGCCGACGGGCCGGAAGGGCGAGAACAAAGCGCTGCTGGAGTGGCGGCTGTCCGCGCCGATGGACCGCTACGCAGCCCTGCGGAAGATGTACAACGACGCGGGCGTCAACATCCACATCGTCAAGTTTGGCGACATCGGCAATCCCGGCATGCCGGACGAGCAGATTGAATACTATTTTGCAGTGGCCAAAGCTTTGGGAGCCAAAGGCATCACCCGCGAGCTGTCGGAAGAAGCGGCCCGGCGGCTGGGACCGATCGCCGACAAGCATCAGATCATGATCGGGTTTCACAATCACACGCAGCTGACGCCGACCACCTACGACGGCGAGATCCTGACGCACGGCAAGTACCTGGGCATCAACTTTGACATCGGCCACTACGTCGCCGGCACGAACCAGTCGCCGCTGCCACTGCTGGAAAAGCACCGCGACCGGATCCTGAGCCTGCACTTGAAAGACCGGAAACGCGACAACGGCCCGAACTTGCCGTTCGGTGAAGGCGAAACGCCGGTCGCGGAGGTCCTGCAGTACCTGAAGAAGAACCAACTGACCATCCCCGCCGATATCGAGTTGGAGTACAAGGTCCCCGATGATTCCGACGCCGTGCGGGAAGTGGCCAAGTGCGTGCAGTTCTGCAAGGCGGCCTTGGGCTAGGGACTCGTCCACCAACAAGGTCGTCTTTCGCTCCACGAAAGAACGCCCTTTCGCGGAGCGAAAGGCGACAGAACCGCGGTGTTGCTTTGGGACTGGTGCTGCGTACCTGCCAGCGGCTTGTTGGGGCGTGCCTGAGGTCGAGTGCAGCGCCCCCCCAGTGGCAAAAACTGGGGGCTCGCCACTCGTACCTCGTGGCTCGACCCCAGCCACCCAACCCCAATTCTTAGCTTGGACAACGCACTGGGCACTACGTCCGCCGTCTGACGCCCAACAGGACAGGAACCGGCCGTGGCCCGGCCGCATCGGACGGCCGGTTCTTGATTTGCAGTTCGCCGTCCGCGTCCTCCAGCAGCATGACACTGCTGCCGCCACCGTCCAGATTGAGCGCGTCGCAGCAGCCCAGCTCGGCCATCCACTGAGCCAACTCCCGTTCGCTCATGCCTTCGCTATAGCCCGTTTGCCGCCCGTCCACGACAGCCAGCGTCAGCCAGCGGCCAGTGGCGTCCAGTCCTAACGCCGTCCGCGGGTGCAGCACCTCGCTGGGCGCCGGCAGGATCTGGCCGCGGCGGATGAGACCGCCGAACCCGGCCACGGCCTGCATCGCGACGGGGGGCTGGGGCCGGTCATCCAGGCGAGCCTGCCGGTAGTCGTCCAGCCAGAAGGCCCAGTGACCCGCGTCCGGTCCGCTCCGCTGCCGTCCGTCGCACACCGCCCAACCTGAGATATTGCAGCCGCCGCCGGCGACGTAGGGCGTGCGGTGTCCGTGCAGGGTTGCCGGAACCATGACCCAGGGATTGGTGTTCACGGCGGCAACGAAGCCAGAGCGCCGGGCCAGCATGCGGGGGCTGGTCAGCTGGGCTTCGGCCGGTCCGTCCCCATCCGGATCGTCGCCGGCCGTCGCGGCCAGCTCGAATCCGGCCGCCTGCAGGTCCACGCGCAGCACGTGCAGCTGCAGCGGCCGCGGCTCGGTCCGGCTGGACGTCGAATACTGAATCGCCGCCGACAGGGGCGACACGGGCTGTCCGCCGGAAGCAGGCTCCGGGACGTCCTGGGGGAATGCGACCGCCCAACTGGCCAGCAGGGCAATCCCTGCCCCAATCAGGGTGCGTGAGTGACTGGATGGGTGAAACATGGCGGGGTCTCCGGGAGTTAACGTGGCGGGCCATTAGATCATATTCGACAATACCAGTCACGCCCCGCTGGTCGCACGACAGCCTTCAAGGTACGCTACTAGCTGGGCCTTTTTCCTGGAGAAGGGGCAAGTGATGCGATCCGCGGTCTGCTTGGTTGTCTTCCCAGTCCTGATCGTTGCGAGCCGGCTCGTCGGAGCGGACGAAATCGCCTTTCGGCGTCACGCGATCCAGCCGGAGTCCGAGTTCGGTTCCTGTGCGGCCATCGATGTCAACCGCGACGGCAGGCTGGATATCGTCAGCGGAGGATTCTGGTATGCGGCGCCGGACTGGACCAGGCACACCGCGCGCGAAGTGGAACAGATCCGCGGGCGTTACGACGACTACTCGAATCTGCCCCTGGACGTGAACGGCGACGGACTGCTTGATCTGGTCAGCGTCAACTATCGCAGCCGGTCCCTGTACTGGGTCGCCCAGCCGCGCGAGTCGGCGGGGAACTGGCAGAAGCACGTGATCGACACGCCCGGGGCGAGCGAGACCGGTCGGCTGGCCGACGTGAACGGCGACGGCCGGTTGGATGTGCTGCCCAGCGGGACCGACTTTGCCGCCTGGTACGAGTTGCTGCCGACCGACACGGGCTCCGGCGGCGTTTCACCCCGCTGGCAGCGGCACGACTTGCCCGGCGAACTGGTCGCCCACGGGATCGGCTGTGGCGACATCAACGGCGATGGCCGCAACGATCTGGTCGCGCCGCGGGGCTGGGCCGAAGCGTCGCTCGCGGACGGTGAAGTCCGTTGGACGTGGCATCCGGAATTGGCCTTGCATCGCGATGCCAGCGTGCCGATCCTGGTTCACGACGTAGACGGGGACGGAGATGCTGATCTGATCTGGGGCCGCGGCCACAACGTCGGGTTGTATTGGTGCGAGCAGGCGACCGACTCGGCGGGCAACCGCGCGTGGACGTTGCACGCCATCGATACCTCCTGGTCGCAAGCCCACTCGCCGTTGCTGGCCGACATCGACGGCGACGGCCGCGAGGACTTGGTGGCGGGCAAGCGTTTTCTGGGCCACGACGGCAAGGATCCCGGCGAGTACGATCCCCTGGTGGTCTACTGGTATGGGTTCGATGTCGCGGCGAAAGTGTGGCGGCGGCACCTGGTTTCCCAAGGTGGCGGATGCGGTCTGGATCTGGATCCGAAGTGCGTTGATCTCGACGCGGACGGCGACATCGACATCCTGGCACCCGCGCGGAGCGGTCTGTTCCTGCTCGAGAATCTGCGGCTGGGCGGGTCGCCGGAAGCGGCCCGGGAAGCGGTGCCCGCGGAGCCGCCGAGTTATCCGGACCACAGCCGGTTGCTGGTCCTGCGCGGGCCGGATGGCCAGTTGCAGCCGATCCAATCGCCCTTGGAGTGGGGCGTCCGCCGCCAGCAGATTCTCGAGAACATGCAACTGGTGATGGGACCGCTGCCCGGTCCGGAGCAACGGGTTCCGCTGGATGTGCAGGTCCTCGAGCAAACGGAGACCGACCGCTATGTCCAGCGGAAGATCACCTATGCGGCCGAGCCGGGCGATCGGGTTCCCGCGTTTCTGCTGATCCCGAAGCAGCGTGTGCAGCCCGCGGCGGCGATGTTGTGCCTGCACCCGACCAGTCCGTTGGGCAAGGCCCAGTTGGTCGGCATCGACGGCATTCCGACGCGGTTCTATGCCCGCGAACTGGCCGAACACGGTTTCATCTGCCTCGTGCCTGACTATCCGAGCTTCGGCGAGTACCCGTACGATTTCAAGGCGGCCGGCGCCCATTACCGCAGCGGAACGATGAAAGGCATTTGGAACCACATCCGCGGGCTGGATGTCTTGGAATCGCTGCCCGAGGTCGACCGCGACCGGATCGGCTGCATCGGGCACTCGCTGGGCGGGCACAATTCGCTGTTCGTCGCAGCCTTTGACCAGCGGATTCGAGCGGTGGTTACCAGTTGCGGCTTCAATGCGTTCGAGGACTACTACGGCGGCGACTTGAAGGGCTGGACCAGCGACCGGTACATGCCGCGGATCCGCACGGATTACGGCTGCGATCCGCGCCGGATGCCGTTCGATTTTCACGACATCCTGGGCGCGATGGCTCCGCGGCCCGTGTTCATCAATGCGCCGTTGAACGACGCCAACTTTGCCGTGGTCGGCGTTCGCAAGGCGGTTGCCAGCGCCGGCGAGGTCTATCGCTTGCGGGAGGCCGAGGCGGCGTTGCGCGTCGATTATCCCGACGCGGAGCACGACTTTCCCGACGACATCCGCACGGCGGTCTACCAATGGCTGGGCCAGAAACTGCGGGGCAAGCCGTGAACGGGGCGGTGGCGTGAATCCCAAGCGACTGTGCATGAGGAGGTGATTGCGTGGAGTGGATTGCCGGGCCGGTGATTCTCGTGGTGGGGCTGTTGTTCCTGCTTGCCTGGGACGTCCGGGAGCGGCGGTTTCGGCGGGAACTGGGGGACCTGCAGTCGCAGGCGGCCGGCGAAGCGCGGCTGCGGGCGGCGTTGGACGACGTCCAGGCGGCGGACTGGGAACTGAGTCTGCCGGACCGCCTGTTTCAGCGCACGCTGACGCACGACCGGATCTTCGGCTACGACGCACTGCTGCCCAAGTGGGATTGGGACGATTTCCTCCGGCACGTGCACGAGGCGGACCGGGATTTGGTCGAGACCCGGTTCCGCGAATCGCTGGAGACGGAATCGGCGTGGCGATTCGAGTGCCGCATTGTCCGCCGGGACGGGACTCCGGGCTGGATCATGATGGCGGGCAAGCCTGTGCTGGATCACGCGGGGCGGAGCCGCGGGCACGTCGGCGTGGTCCGGGACCTGACGCCTTACAAGGCGGCGGTGCAGGTCGAGGCGGAGCACGCGGACCGCTTCCGCACGCTGGTCGAGTCGCTGCCGCATCTGTTTTGGACCTGCCTGCCGGACGGTTCGTGCGAGTACCTCAGTCCCCAATGGGTCAACTATACCGGCAGCCCGGCCAGCGTCCAACTGGAAGGCGGGTGGCTGAAGCGGGTGCATGCGGACGATTTGCCACGGACCGAGGAAGCGTGGACGGCGTCACTGAAAACCGGGCGGCTGTTCAACGGCGAGTTGCGGATCCGCCGGGGCGACGGCGCCTATCGCTGGTTCCGGACCCGGGCGCTACCGATGCGGAATCTGAAGGGCCAGATCATCAAGTGGTTCGGGACCAGCACGGACATCGAGGACCTCAAGCGGGCCGAAGTCTCGCTGGGCCGCTCGCAGCAACGCCTGGCCTTGCACGTCCGGCAAACGCCGCTGGCCGTGATCGAATGGGATTCGCAACTCCGCGTGACCAGCTGGAACCCGGCGGCGGAACGGATCTTCGGTTTTACCGAAGAAGAAGCTTGCGGCCGGTACGCCGGCCAGTTGATCGTTCCCGCCAGCGAGCGCGACCGGATGGCGGCGTCGCTGGCCGCCATGTTTCGCGGACAGGGGGAGGCTTGCGAGATCCACGAGAATGTCACCAAGGACGGCCGTAGCCTGGTCTGCGAGTGGTTCAATACGCCGCTGATGGATGACGACGGCCGCGTCACGACGGTCGCCTCGCTGGCCGTCGACATTACCGAGCGCAAGCATCAAGAGGAATTGCGCGAAGTCCTGGTCGGCGAACTCGAAAGCAAGAATTCGGAACTGGAGAGCCTGATCTACGTCGCCTCGCACGATCTGCGCGCCCCGCTGGTCAACGTCCAGGGGTTCAGCCGGCGGCTGGAAAAGTCCTGCGAAGAGCTGTTGGGCAGTGTGCGGGGTCCCGAGTTTCCGCCGGCGATCCGCGAGCCGGTGGAGCGGATCCTGGGGGATGCGATTCCCAAGTCGCTGTCGTTCATCCGCTCCGGCGTGGGCAAGATGGACGCGATCATCAACGGCCTGCTGCGCGTGTCGCGACTCGGCCGCGTGACGCTGAACCCGGAGCGGATCGACATGAACGCGCTGGTCCGGGATGTGCTCGCCGTCCAGGCGTTCCAAATCCAGAGTGCCGGAGCCACGGTCCAAGTCGACGAACTGCCGGACTGCCAGGGCGACTCGGCCCTGGTGAACCAGGTCTTCTCCAACCTGCTGGACAATGCGCTCAAGTACCGCGACCCGGCCCGGCCGCTGGAGATCCACTTCTCGGGCCGTGTCGAACACCGCCAGGCCGTCTACTGCGTGGCAGACACCGGGCTGGGGATCGCGACGCAGCATCAGGAGAAGATCTGGGAGATGTTCCACCGCTTGAACCCGGACGGAGGCGTGCCGGGCGACGGCTTGGGCTTGAACGTGGTGCGCCGCATCCTGGATCGGCACCACGGGCGGGTGTGGGTCGAATCCGAGCCGGGCCAAGGCAGCCGCTTCCATGTCTCCCTGCCCGCGGTAAAATAGCGTCGCCTGCGGCTCGTCCGCGTCCCTCTTGGTGCCCCCTATGTGCAGTGATTCCTGTTCCGGTCATCCCGTCTCGAGTTCCGTCACGCTGTTGATCGCGGAGGACGATGATGGCCATGCCGAATTGATTGTGGACCTCCTCCGCGAGGCCGGCGTCAAGCACCCGATCATCCGTTGCCGGGACGGTCAGGAAGTGCTCGATCGCCTAGCGAGCCTGGGGGGCGATGAACTGCCGGACGGCCAGCGGTACCTGCTGACGCTGGACATCCGCATGCCCCGGGTCGCCGGCGTGGACGTGTTGCGGCAAGTCAAAGCCAATCCTCGTTGGCGGGACATCCCGACGATCATGCTCACGACCACGGACGACCCGCGGGAAATCCAAACCTGCTACCGGCTGGGCTGCAACTGTTACATCGCCAAGCCGGTCGACTTTGACCAGTTCGCCGACGTGGTCCGGCAACTCGGCCAATTGTTGACGATCATGCAGGTGCCCAAGCTGGAGTTGGCCTCGGCCTGAGCCGGCCGGCCGCCCCCGCCCAGTTGCGAAATGGCGTTGAGAAACCGAACCGAAAACCGAGTCCGCGCGCATGACTGCCACACCCTCCCATATCCTGATCGTGGAAGACGACGCGGGCCTGGCCCAGCTGTTTGCCCAGGAACTCGGCGACCAAGGCTATCAGTGCGAGGCCCTGACCAGCGCCGCGGCGTGCCTGCAGTGGCTGGCGGAAAGAACCACGGACTTGCTGCTGCTGGACCACGGGCTGCCGGATATGACCGGCAGCGGTTTGATCGACCACCTGGCGCCGCAAGGCGGCCTGCCGCCGTTTGTCGTGATCACCGGGCACGGCGACGAGCGTCTGGCGGTCCAGTTCATGAAGCAGGGCGCCCGGGACTATCTGGTGAAAGACCAGCTGCTGCTGGACCGGTTGCCGGCGGTCGTGACGCGTGTCCTGCGCGAACTGGCCAACGAACGGGAATTGGCGGCGGCGGAGCGGGCCTTGCGCGAGGCCGAGCAGCAGTTTTGCGAAGTGCTCGAACGGCGCGTCGAACAGCGGACCGCCGAGCTGGAAGCCGCCTATCGGGAGCTGGAGGCGTTTTCCTATTCGGTCTCCCACGACTTGCGTGCCCCGCTCCGCGCGATCAACGGCTACGCGGGAATGCTCCGCGAGGATCTGCACGACCGACTGGACGACGAGCACCGCCGGTGGTTGAAGATCGTCTGCGGCGAAGCCCAGCGGATGGGACAGCTGATCGACGATCTCTTGCGGTTTTTCCGCCTGGGCAGACAGTCCGTCCGTCCGATGCGCATCGAGATGACCGCGTTGGTCCGCGAAGTCTACGACCGGATTCGCGCGAGCTGTCCGGATCGGCCGGTCGAGTTTCGCCTGTCGCCTCTGCCGCCGGCCCTGGGCGATCCAACGCTGCTCCGGCAGGTCTGGGATAACCTGATCGACAATGCGTTCAAGTACACCCGCGGTCGAGCACCGGCGATCATCGACGTCCATGGCTCGCCGCGGGGGGAGGAAGTCGTCTACTCGGTCGAGGACAATGGCATCGGCTTCAACATGAAGTATGCCGACAAGCTGTTTGGCGTCTTTCAACGCCTGCATGCCCAGAGTGAGTTTGACGGCACCGGCGTGGGGCTGGCGCTGGTGCACCGGATCATCGACCGCCACGGCGGACGGATTTGGGCCGAGGCCGAACCGGAGCGCGGAGCGAAGTTCCATTTCTCGCTGCCGTGCTGTGGGGACAACCACGAGCCCGCAGCTTGACGGCCGGGCTGCGAGATTTCACGTGCCGGTCGTAACCCGAAGCGTGAGCGAGGCCGGCCAACCGTAACCCGAAGCGCAAGCGAGTGGGAAGCCACCAACCGTAACCCGAAGCGCAAGCGAGTGGGAAGCCACCGACCGTAACCCGAAGCGCAAGCGAGTGGGAAGTCACCGACCGTAACCCGAAGCGCAAGCGAGTGGGAAGTCACCGACC
>CAIYOB010000156.1 GCA_903927685.1 uncultured Planctomycetaceae bacterium | reverse complement strand
GCGGATAGGTGCGTTCCGGTTCGAACAGCTTGCGATCGAGGGTCTCGAACCCGACCGAGAGCGGCGACGCGGCGATGGCGAGTGAGTCGCGCGGCACGACCTTGCCGAGCACGGGCAGCTGCGCGGTCTGTGCAAGCAGGCCGGTCGTTGTGGCGGCCAGGCAGGTTCCCAGGAATTGGCGGCGTTTCATGCTGTCTTGGATGCCATGGTGGATGCTCCCTGCAGGGTTCAGGGCTGGTGGCCACATGATACCTCGCGGCTCGCCCGAAAGCGACTTCGAGTCAATAGCAAATCCGCTTGCTTCCCGACCCCCAACCCTCTGCTCCCCGGAGTACTGCGGCGAGGGAGTCATTTCGTGGGCGTTGCTTCGTGGTGTTCGATTCCTCGGCGACGGGGGCTCACGGCTGTTTGAACGCCGGTGAGGACAGACTCTCGCGGGCGAGCCTGGGCCAGTCGAGCGCCGCTTGCCATTCGTTGTCGGCGACCACGGTGTCCGGCGGATTGGTCTTGTTGACGAAAGCCGGCGAGCTGCGCGGCGCGCGAAAGGCGGTGCGGTTGCCGCGGACCTCGTGGCCGGAGTCGCGCGAGATGCCGCCGGAGTAGTTGAACAGGGTCGTGGCCGCCCACGTGTAACCGTCCCGCGGCGGGTCGGATCGCAGGTTGGTCCGGATCGTGTGCGCCATGAGGATGCGATTGCCGACCATCGCGGCCGCAAGGCCGCCGTTGATATTCATACCCACGACGCCGGGGTCGATCAGCAGGTTGTTCTCCGCGCGGACATACTGCCCGCCGTCTTCGTCTTGGGGATGGTCATTGAGCTGGATCCCGCAGCCGTATTGGTTGTACAGCCCGCCGGCGCCCGCGCCGATCAGCACGTTGTCGCGGATCAGCAGCGGCGATTCCGTTGTGCCGGAGCTGCAGTAGACGTTGATATAATCGGTCAGGTAACTGCGGCCCGGCAGGTTGAGGCAGCGGTTGCGGGCGATCAAGTTGCCCGGTCCTGCGACGCGGATGAACTGGATGCCGTCCGCCGTCCAGCCCCACTCGGTCTTCTCCTGGAACTCAGCCTGGAGGCAGAACAGGTCGTTGCCCGAGACGCGAATGTCCGAGGCCGGCTGGTCCTTGACGCCCAGCACGCGAATGCAGAAGCCGCGCAGGAACTCGAAGTAGTTGTTCTCGATGGTCAGATGGCTGGATTTCCAGGCCAAGATGCCGCCCCCGGCCGTCGCATTCAAACCGTCATGTGCGGCCCCGCCCGCGCCGGCGAAAACGCAGTTGCGGATGATGACTCGTCCTTGGGAGTGTTCATCGATACGGATCGCATACTCGCCAGCCTTGGGCTGGAAGAGACGCTTCTCGATCAGGTGATCGCCACTGCCATAGATCTTCAACGGCGGGCTCGGCTGGTAGCCGGCCACATCGGGCCGGGGCAGCCGCAGGCTGTCCGCGGGCGGATCGCTGCATACCTCCGCGGCACGGTTGGGACGGCCGTCGTCTCCGTGCGACACCGGTTGGGCGCCGTCCACTTGAGCCAAGAGGACGAGTGGTAATGCGGCACAGAGTACGAGGGCTCTGGCTGGGTCCATTCGCTGCCTTTGATTCGCTGTCGATTTCAACCTTCTCGGCCAGTCTCATCAGCCCGTTCCAATCCAGCGCATTTCCCCGGGCCCGGGTGAGGGGCTGTTCCACGACGTGCTGGTCGTGCCAGTTGGCATCGCCAGCATCGTACATCGCCCCCGCGAGAGCGTCAACGGAAGCAAGAGCCGAACGGCGTCCGGCTCATCGCCGATGGCCTTGGTGACGTGGGCCTTGCCCACTTCGCGGAGGGCCTAGATCAACAGACCGCTCAGCCGTCCCGCGGCCGCCATGTTCCGCGCGGTCGTCCGCCGGAGCTGAATGGTGAGGGGCTCCGATGCATTTCCCGTCGGGGCACATCGGACTCGCTGTCGCGTAATCTCAAACCGTTCTTCGCAATCCCAAGTAACGACCCACTATGGGGCGCGGCATCAGCGTCCCATGACTCAACCCATTGTTGACAGGCGACCGGCCGCCACGTAGCTTGGCGAGCAATCGGCCTGACACGTCGCTGGCAAATTAACGGTTTGCTGGCATGCCGCCACTGTTCAGTTCTTAGAAACGAGCCAGCAACGGATACGTTCGGTGATTTGACTCGGCGTGAATCTAGGTAGTTTGGCGAAGCGGTGACGACCGCGGCGAATCCGGTATTGGTTTGCAACCGGCTGGCGGACCGGATCGATGCGGTGCGTCGTGCCACCCCGTTTCTTCAGGCTGACGCGGATGTTGGCGGGAGATTGGGCATGTTCTTGCCTCTTCGGAAGTTAGATGTTCATCTCCGATTTTGCGTTACGAAAAAGCCGCCTTGCACGGGCGCGTTGGTAGCGAGAAACCACGAATCGTCCCAGAACAAGAATTTCACCCCTTGAATGCTTTAACCCGGAGGCAGATGGTACAATGCGTCGAGTGGCCGTGCAAATCCGGACGCACAAGTAAAAGCACCCATTTGCCTTATCGCGGTTGAATCGAACACGAAGCCAGCAAACGTGTTAAGTCATGAACCTGCAAGATGCCTACTACGAGCAGAGATTTGAGAACATGTTTCTCCGAGCGAAGGGCGACGAGTTCCAGACATTCTTTGAACGTCTGATGGGCTTGGCCTACAAGGCGGATTTCATCGCCTGCCGTCCGTGGGGCAATATCGGCGACCGCAAGAACGACGGCTTCCTGAAATCGGAGCGGCGTCTGTTTCAAGTTTATGCGCCCAACGAGATGGAAGCGACGAGGGCCATCACCAAGATCACGGAGGATTTCAAGGGCGCAAAGATTCACTGGGGCACGCACTTTGACAAATGGTCCTTCGTCCACAATGCAACGGATGGACTTCCCCCCCACGTCCAGACGCTTCTCCTCGATTTCGAGACTGCCAATGCGGGCATCATCTTGGAGCCTTGGGGACTGGAGGAACTCCGACTGGTTTTTCGCCGCCTTTCCCCGGAAGACCTCGCCTCGTGGCTCGGTCTTGCTCCTACGGAGGATACAAAGGCCAGGCTCGGCTTCAAAGACCTTCAAGTCGTGCTGGAGTCGCTCGCGGGTAAGGTGGCCCCCACCGGTGCCACCGTCAAAGCCGTCCCGCCCGGTAAGATCGAGGCCAACGATCTGTCCGCGAGCGTGGCCACCCTTATTAAGAGCGGCATAACGAAGGCCCCGTTGGTTTCCGCCTTCCTTGACACTTGGCACGACGAAACACTGGGAGAGCGTTTGGCCGTCGCCTTCCGCACGAAATACGAGTGTTTGCGAGGAACAATGCACCCTAACCAGATCTTCTCTGAACTTCAAGCGTGGGTCGGCGGCAGCCAACTCGGCACCCCCGAACACCAGATGGCAGTGCTGACCGTGCTTGCGTACTACTTCGAACGATGCGATATTTTTGAGGAAGGCAGAGACGTCCGACAATGATTCTGCCCACCAAACACATGTCCCAAGACCGCGCCCTGCTCACGGTCGGGGCCCGATTGCTCGCGCACTTGGCCGAGCCCAAGACGGTGTCTGCGCTCTGGGAAGAAATCTCGCGCCCGGCCATTACCAAGGAGAGCAAGAAACCCGCCCTGCGTTACGATGCCTACGTCCTTACCCTCGACCTCCTGTTTTTCCTGGGGGCGATTGAATTCCAAGATGGTCTCCTGAGCCGCAAGACACCATGATACACCGTGTTTTCAGCAGCCTCTCCAGCTTCAAGGAACTGGAGTTTCACCCCGGCCTGAATGTCCTCATCGCCCAAAAGGAAGCCGGGGCCACCGACAAGCAGACCCGTAACCGGGCGGGCAAGACCAGCCTAATCGAGATCATCCACTTCCTCACCGGCGCG
>CAIYOB010000155.1 GCA_903927685.1 uncultured Planctomycetaceae bacterium | reverse complement strand
TTGTCCAGGTGCAAGTGCAGGCCGGCCGCGACGCACCGGGACGCCGTGGGCACGAGGTCGCGGATCAAGGTCTCCACCGCCACGGCCTGGAGTCCCTTGGTGTTGAACAATTCCTCCTCCGTCATCCACTTCAGATCCCGGTAGACCGGATCCCGCTCGTGTTTCTTGCGCAGTGCGGGATCGGGCTCGACGATGCCGACGACTTCATAACAGCGGGTGAGAAATCTCCTTCGGGCCACCCCCGGGCCCCCGGAATTCGCCGCCTGTGCCGACCAAAAGCGGGACGGCGGATTTTCGTCCCCAGACGCTGCCCCTGATGTTCAGCGGCATTTCACCGGCGGTACAATAACGCCCATGCGCCGGAGCCCGGCACCACGCCGTCCGGGCCCGGACCAACGCCGTTTCACGCCACAGGCAATGCCCTGTCAAGCCGCGATCCGTTTTGGCGGGCCGGCCGATCCGCGACGGGAGCAGCGCCCTCACAACCTTCAGGAGGTGAACCGATGAAGAAGCCGAAAGCGGGGCTGAGTCGCCGGCAGTTCGTGCAGAGTTCGGCGGCAGGCATCGCGGCCTTTACCATTGTGCCGCGAAACGTCTTGGGACGCGGCGAGACGCCGCCCAGCGAGGAAATTGGCGGGGCCTTGATCGGCTGTGGCGGCCGCGGACCGGGAACATTCGAGTGCCTGGGCCCCAATGTCCGCCGCCTGGCCTCGTGCGACGTCAAGTTCAAGGATCGCTGCGACAACAAGGAATACTACGTCGACTTCCGCCTGCTGCTGGAACGGCAGGACATTCAAGTCGTCGCCATCGCGACGCATCCCGGCTGGCACGCCTTGATCTCGATCGCGGCGATGGAAGCGGGCAAGGACGTGGTCAGCGAGAAGCCGATGACGCGGTTCATCTCTGAAGGCCGCGCGGTCGCCGACACCGAAAAGCGATTCGGCCGCGTGTTCCAGGTCGAACGCAAGGGCGGCTACAACCCCAACAAGGTCCGCAAGATCTTCGAGAGCGGACTGCTGAAGAATTGCCCCTCGGTCCTGGTCATCCCCGGCGGTTTCAAAGTGGCCGAGTGGAGCGGCATGGTCAAGTACAACGTGACCGACGTGCCCGGCAACCTGGACTGGGACATGTACTGCGGGCCGGCGCCGTTGCGGCCGTTCAACCGGCATCGGGTCGGCGGCACGCACCGCGGCTACTGGGATCACGAAGGCGGCGGGTTGTCCGACATGGCCCATCACCACCTGCATGCGCTCGCCTACCAATACGGTCGCGACCTGACGTCGCCGGTCGAAATCACCCCGTATGCCCCACCGGCGCATCCCGAGTGTTGCGGCATGTGGGGCTGGTGCGAATTGAAGTACGCCGACGGGTTCACGCTGGTGCTCGAAAGCGGCGAATGGGGTTCACGCTACGACCGCCGGCCGCACAAGAACCTGGGCGAGGCGGAACTGTTGGCCCTGTTGAGCGAGGAAGATCGCAAGAAGCTGGATGCGATGCCCGATCCGGTGCGCTTGCCGTATTTTGAAGAGGCGATCCGTACGCGGTCGCGAACCGCCGGCAACGCCGAGCGTTCGCACCGCGTGGCCACGATCTATCACCTGGCCAACGTCGCTTTCCGTTGCGGGCGCCCGCTGAAATTCGATCCCGTGACTGAACAGATCGTTGGCGATGACGAAGCGAACCGCCTGGTCAACCAACCGCTGCGCGCCCCGTGGCGTCTGTAACGGAACGGCAGAACCGCTTGACCGAAGAACCCGAACATGGTGAAAGGAAACAACGCGATGCCAGTCTCGGAACAACTGAAAGCCCTGGTCGACCAGATGCCGGATCCCGATGACCGGGGGATGTACACAAAGAACATTGACAAAGAGAGGATCGAAACCGCGATCGCCGCGATCCACGCCGGCGGCCGCGACAGCATCCTCGGATTGATTGAAATGCTCGGCGCTCCGGGCAGCGACCAGGATGTCAAACCCCATTACGCCCTGCACACGCTGGCCAATCGGACCCTGATCGCCAAAGACGAAAGCGGGCGGCGTACGCTGTGCGAAGTGCTGGCCGGCGCTCTGTCGGGCAACGGCACGCCGTACGTCAAGAGCTTCCTCTGCCAGACCCTGCAGTGGGCCGGCCGCCGCGAGGCGGTAGGCGACTTGGCCAGACTATTGACGGATCCGGAATTGTGCGATCCCGCCGCGATGGCCTTGGTGGCCATCCAAGACGGGGCTGGCGAGGCCTTGCGATCGGCCTTGCCCGACGCCAAAGGCCGCTGCCGGCTGACCGTCCTCCACAGCCTGGCCGCCCTCGCCGATGCTGGCGCTGCGGACACGTTCCAGCAAGCTCTGGCGGACGAAGACCGTGAAGTCCGGATCGCCGGCGGCGCGGGCTTAGCATCGCTGGGCGACGCAAGGTACGCGGATGTGCTGCTCAAGGCCGCGGATTCAAGAACTGGCTGGGAGCGAACGCAGGCGACCAAGCACTGCCTCGTCCTGGCGGAGAAGCTGGCAGCAGGCGGGAACAAAGCCGATGCGCGAAAGATTTACCAGCACTTGCGGGACACGCGTCAGGACGCCTCGGAGGCCTACATCCGCCAAGTCGCCGACAAGGCACTGGCGACGGCCTGACCGAACACGCCCGCTCGATGCGATTTCGTAACGCATTAGCTGGCAAGGAGATGAAATCGAATCCGAGACGTCGCTGCCAAGAAAAAACACTGGGGGCCTTTGCCATTCCAGCGACGTTCCGTAGAATGACCAACGGCAGACGACTCAAGTCCCGTGTTCGGCATGCCGATATACAGCGGTCGCCGGACAATGCGGGACGCAGCGAGCAAAGAAATCTTTCTGAGCTTGTTGACAGCTTCGAGTCCGGCTGCTAAATTCCGCGACTCCCGTGAAGGGAGAGGCGACCGGCAACGGTGGCCAACTGATCTTTGACAATACGGTTGTAGCGTGTAGATGGCATCTTCGGATAAGAAGGTCTGGGCCAGTTGGGAGTGATCCTGGTTGGCCTGGAAAACAATGAGCGCGAATCTGCTTGTTG
>CAIYOB010000154.1 GCA_903927685.1 uncultured Planctomycetaceae bacterium | reverse complement strand
TACCGCGGACCTGCGTCAGCGACAAGAGGCTCGCCCAACGATCCGCCGGTGGAAATCGCTCCCCGTTGGGTCGCGGTTAAACCCATATTTCGCACCCCCAGATTTAGTCAAAAGGGGGGTTGCGCTCTCGCGCGAGCATCGCCATGTTACGCACATGACGATTACATGGTATGGAAACCAGTCCGACGCCGAAGCGTGCCGCTTTGGCCCGCTGGCGGTTGTCGTTCCGTTGCTGGAACGGATGGACGTTGCTTCGATCATCAACCGACACCTCCCGGCTGACCCGCAAGCGGATTTCAGCTACGGAACCACCTTGAGCTTGCTGATGGCAGCTCGCCTTTTTGGTCCCAGATCCCTGAGCAATATCCCGGAATGGGCAAAGCAGACGGGGGCCGACATCCTGTGGGGCATGCCGCCCGAGAAGATGAACGATGATCGGCTCGGACGTGCCTTGGACGCGTTCTTTACCCAACGCCATTCGATTCTGGCGAATCTGGCCCTGTACGTTTCCTGTGAGTTCAACGTCCCCCTGAACGAATTGCACTACGATCCGACACACCTGCTGTTCGAGGGCGAGTACGAACAGGCCCAGCCACGCGAGGAAGTCATTGATCGCAGCGGGAAAAAGGAAGTGGTTCGCAGCGATGAGCAGTTGTCCCCCGCTCATATCGCCAAGGGACGAGCCACGGACGACGCGCCCAAAGGTTCGCTGATGGTTCATGTCGGGCTCTGCACGCATGTCGATGAGTGTGGACCGTTGCCGTTGTTCGGCCATACGGTCGACGGAAACCAAAACGGACGCACGGCGATCGACGAGCAGTTGGGGCTGCTGCGAAAGCATCTGAAGCCCAAGCAACTGACAATGATCTCGGACCGTGGGACCTTCTCGGTCGGACACTTGTTGCGGCTCAAAGACGAAGGCGGTTGCAGTGCGATCTGTTCGGCACCCTGGGGCGAATTTCGGGAGTTGTTCGACAAACACCGCAAGACCCTGACGTGGGAAAGGGCAACTTACCTGTCGATCGAGCAACAGCGTCGCCGCAACGGCACCAGCCTGTTGCCACAGGAACACTATGATTTGGCCGTGCTGCCGCACACGCTCCAAGATGACGCCACCCACCGAAAGATCGATTGCCGCGTCATCTTCGTCTTCAGCACGGCCGACCAGAAAGTGGTCCGCAAGCAACGCCAAAAGCAGATCAAGCAAATTCGTGAAGGCTTGGAGAAAACGCAAAAGAACGTCAGTCGCGGTGGGCCCTATAGCGATCCAGACTCGGTCGCCCGCCGCGTTGCCCGGTTGGTTAGCGACAAGGACGCAGCCAAGTACTTCTCTTGGAAGATGATCAAACTGACCAAACGACAGCAGAACAGTCTTCCTCCGCCCGCTCGCGGCTGCCGCTGTGCGACACATCGTTTTGAATTCACCTTTGACGTCAGCGCCTGCCAGGCCGCCGAGCAATATGACGGTTATTCGCTGGTGGTAACCACGGTGCCAGCGAGCCGTGCTACGGCGGACGTGGTGTTTACGAAATTCAAGCAGCAGAACTACAGCGAACAGGTCAACCGAAACCTCAAAGGCCCCTTGGCCGTTCGTCCCGTGTTCCTGCATACGCCCGAACGCGTCGAGGCTTTGGTGTTTCTGCTGATTGCCGTCTTGATGCTGTATTACCTGCTGCAGCGTCTTTACCGGCAGACCGTCCCCGAGGACGCACCGGCGAAAGAACACCGCACGACGACGCGCGCGATTCTGGAAGCGTTCTCGAACTACACGTTGTTGATTCATCACCATCGCCTGGGACGCGAGGTTCAGCCGACTCGCCTCACAACTCAACAACGAGAAATCCTGCAACAACTCGGATTCTCGACGCCCGCTCAGATCCTCAGCCAACGCCTCCCGCGTCCTCCTGCGTAATTCCGACCCTGCCGTTTCCGCCCACGCGGTTTGACTCTAAAATGGGGTGCGAAATATGGGGTTAAACGACGGCTGGGCTTCTTGCGCACGCCCCAGACGCGTCAGGCAGACAGCCAGGTTCAGGTTAGCGGTCGGATCGTCGGGTGACAACTGGACCGCCCGTTGGAAAGGCTCCAAGGCCCGCTCGATCGCCTCCGGCCGGTTCTGCTGGAATAGGGCCAGGCCCAGGCCGGTCTGGGCCAGCACGCTACGCGGCTCCCGGCGGACGGCTTCGGCAAACACGGCTTCGGCACGCTGGAACTCGTTCTGGTCCAGCAGGAACTGGCCGTAGTTCAGCCGCAGGTCCAGCGAATCCGGGAACGCTTCGATCCCGGCCAGCAGCTCGGCCTCGATCCGCCGCTGGGTCGGCGTGATCTCGGGAATCGAGAAGTCCTTGAGCAACCGTTGGCCGTTGCGTTCGTAGCCGTAGTCGCGGACCAGCGACCGACGCTGGGCCAGCGACCGCTCGGCGGTCTCGCCCCGCTCGGCTTGCAGCCGCAGGTTCAGCAGCCGCGCGGACGCTCGCGTGCGGCTGGTGACGCGGCTGTCGATCTCCGCCACGCGGCGAAAGTCGCCTTGGCTCAGTCCGCCGCGGGCCAGCTCGTAGCCGGCGGATTCCAGAAGGGCGGCGGCCCGGCCGCGCTGGTCCTCGGCCGGACCGCCGCTCGACAGGTACGTTTCCAGGCGGGCAAACGCTTCGTCGGGCCGGCCTTGGTCCAAATCGCGCTGCGCCATGGCAATCAGCGAACCAGCTTCCGGAGCCCCGAAATCGAACACCGTCGGAGCCAGGACCAGCAGCACCGAAGCGGCCAGGGCAACGACCAGCGTGACGATCGCCGGACGGCGCCAAGCGGACGTCGTTGGCTCCGCGCGGGGAATCGCGTCTGGGACAGACGCGTCTACGGTGGGCAAGCTCAACACCCCGGCACGGACCATGGCCGCGATCTCGCGGCGGCAGGCGGGACAGGCGGCCAGGTGGTCCAGCACTTGCTGGTGCCGTTCCGGGCTCAAATCGCCCAGCGACCAGTCCAGCAGCAGGTCCTCGTCGTCGATGGGATGGGGAGAGTCCAGGGCCGGAGCGTCCGGGAAAGGAGAATTCACCGCCGTGGCAAACAAGTCCCGAAGAACCTGATCTTGTTGTGTCTTGCTCATGACTGTTCACGCCCTTCTTCCAAAGCCGCCCGCAGCCGGGCGGCAAACAATCGGGGGTTGCCCCGCAAATCTTCAAACACACCCGCACACGCTTCCTGGCTCAGCTGAGTGGCCGCGATTTCGCGAATCGAGTTCTCCAGGCGGGGAAGCGCCTTCTCCAGCCCGCGCGTCACCGTGCCGGGATGGACGCCCAGGATGGCGGCCGCTTCGTTCTGTTTCAGGCCGTCCACGTAGACCAGCGCCAACATCAGCCGCCACTGGGGCGAAAGCGTGGCCACGGCCAAGCGGACGATTTCCGCGAAATGGTCGAGCGACTCGTCGGGCAACGGCGAGGGACCTGGAAGGTGCGCCATCGCCAGCGATTCGTCGTCTGTCAGACGCCAGCGGCAGAGGAAGTTCCAGACCACCCTCCGCAGCCAGTTCCGTAGCCCGCAACGGCCATCGAAACGGTCCAATTTCGCCGGGGGCGGATATCCTGCCAGACGGTCCAGCAGTTTGCTCCACCACGCGTCGGGGTCAGCCTCCAGACAAGGATGGATCTTGGCCGCCACGGCACAGGCGAGAGGATAGTACTCCGCCTGAAATATCTGCGTCGCCCGCTCGTCCCTGCGGACCACGGCCACAGCCAGCACCACGTCGCGAAGCGGGTCCCCGCCCAACTTTCTCCCCCTACGATAGCCGCGTCCTGCAGCGATTTCCTCGGCTACCCTGGCCGCTTCCGCTTGACCATCGTCGGCGACGTTGACGGCGTCCCGCCAATGGTGGATCAGACACCGGGCCAGACGCGCCAAGTAGATCCCCGGGTCCGCTTCGGGCTCGGCGTCCGAGTCCTGCTCGGGCTCCGGCTCCCCGTCCGGCTGTGCCGGCTTCGGCTCGCAAACCAGCGCGGAGTATTGGTCCAGGCGGGATTCCAGCAGGGCCACGACCTGGCGGC
>CAIYOB010000153.1 GCA_903927685.1 uncultured Planctomycetaceae bacterium | reverse complement strand
GCGCGTTCAGCGCCCTGCTGGATTGGCAACTCCTCGATCGATTGAATGGACTGCTGGGGCGGCGGACCTTGCGTCGGGACGAACCTCCTTTGCGTCCCGCGGACGGCCGGCGCTGCGCCGAACTGTGGGGCCCGGCACAGGCGTTTCTCAATGACGCGAGTCAGCGATGGGAACTGCCATTCCGCAGCCCCGAAACCACGTGGTTCGCGCTGATTTGGCCCGAGGGTTGACGTCACGCAAAGGCCCCGGCCTGGCAACGCTCACGAATTAAGTTCCCCGTTGGATCCGCGGGACGGCTTTGTCATCCGTGGGACTCCCGAACTTGCTCGAACTCGCGCCCGCGTCCACCATGAACGGCCAGCTTGTGCAAGTCAAGCCGCCTGAGCACGTCGACGGTCAGGGGGCGCTTCGAATCCCAGAAGACCAAGGACGAATAGAACTCGCGTGCCGACTCCGAATTGAGCAGCCCGGCGACCCGTTCCGCTTCCTCCCGCGACTGGCAGGCCAGGAAAACCACCGTGTCGTCGAAGACCACGGGCCGGCCCTGATAGCCGCCGACCACCTGAAACGCCAGCTTCTTGTACAGGCTCGAGATGGCGACTTTGTACGGCGCGAACGTATAGTCGCCGACTCCGAACACCGAGAATCGCGGCCGGTTCCGATAGATCGAACTGCGGCGTCCTTGAAGCAAATCGGCGTGCTGACACAGATAGGCCCAGGTCTGCGGGGCCCGCTCGCGGATCACTTCCGTGGGCGAGTTGACTGCGGTCTGGGTCACGAGCAACCAGTTCGCCGGCCGGTCGGTGCGGCCCGCGGCAATGTCGGAGCTTTTCAACAGCGGGTACAGGTACGTCGATTCCAGGCCGACAACGTCCCCCAGCTTGTTGCGCCACCCACCCTCGACCGCCTGCAGCTCCATCACGCGCGAACAGTCGTGCTTGACGCCCGATCGCCAAACGTAGGGGCCCCCGGTGCCGTCCGCCGCCAAATGGCTGCACCCGTCAAACGCCTCGACATCGGCCACCACGCGTCCGCCGCGCCAGCCCCAAGTCGCGACCGGTTGCCGGGCGTCGAGTCCCGGAAACACGGCTGCCGACTTGGCCTGGCCGCCACGCTGAAGATCGCAGACCAGCAGGCATGCGGCGACGCTGGCCCCGAAGTGACGGACCGCGTCGATTTCGTACAGGACGGCCCCGCCAAGTTGAACATCACGGTTCCAGGCGTGCAGGAGCAGCTTCCGGGCCACGGCCGTCTTGCTCAGCATCGCCAGCGTGCCGCAGCGGCCGTTCAGGGCGTCCAGCAGGCGGATCAGCATCCACTCGGAGATGTCGAAATTGCTCTTGCCGGTGACGGCGTCCAGCCCGACATGGTGTTGAAAGTTGGATTTCCGTGGCAGGTTGTCGCTGCCCAACGCGCCCAGGCCCGCGTTGGTCACCCACGGCGGGTTCCCGATCACCAGCAGCGGCTCGGGCAGTCCGGCCAGCAGCGAGTCCCAGTCGGTCGTGAAGAAGTTGTCGTGCAACAGCTTGACGGGCGGACCGCCTGCTCGCTCGTCCAGCCGCGTCTGCAGACCGGCGAGATGCGCCGGGTTCACGTCCAGGCCCAACGCACTCGTCACCGCAGGAAAGCCGTCCAGCGCGGCCAGCAACAGGCTGCCCTGTCCGCAGGTCGGCTCGACGACCGACGCCGGCGACTGTCCCCGCCGCTGCAGCACGCCGCACACCGCGGCGGCCAGCGGCTCCGGCGTCTGAAAGTCCCCGAACGCTGTCCGCTCTTCTGTTTTGCCCACGGGACCACCGGCAAGCTAGGCGTATTCGTTGCGGCAGAATGCCCACCAGCCGGCCACGAACAGCACTGCGGAACTGCAGACCAACACGAGTTGGGCCGTGTCACCGGAGATCGGCAGGAACAGGGCCGGGTCGCGCTCGCCGGCCGGCCCCAAGCCGAGGCTCTGGCCGCTGTCGAAGACCAGGCACTGCGTGTAGTACGAGATCGCGACGCGTTTGATGATGCCCGGCATATTGCCCAGGAACGTCTCCAGGAACAAGGCGTAGCCCAGGCTGATAATCGTCGCCCGCTGCCACAGCACGCTGAACAGGTGGAACAGGCACGTGTAGGCCAGGCTCGACCAGGCGACGGCCGGCCAGAGTCGCTCAAAGCTCTCCCAACCCGCCGGGCCGGCCAACCGGCCCAAGGCCGCGAATCCGGCCAGGTTCCAGGCGGAAACCAGCAGCAGGGCCGCCGCGAACTTGGCCAAGTAGATCACCGAACGGGGCAGAGGCGTGGCCAGCAAGTACACCAACGTCTGCTCCTGCCGCTCGCCGGCAACGCCCGCCGACGCATAACACAACGAGAAGATGGGCAGGAAGAACGAGACGTACAGCGGCAGGAAGATGTCCTGGACGAACTGTGCCGACGTGCGTTCGTGCCGCAACGACCACGCGGTCGCCGCCACCAAGGCAAACGCCAGCAGCAAGCCGTTGATCCAGGTCTGCCGCGACCGCAGCATCCGCCACGCGGACAGCGCCGCCAGCTGCACGCCGCCGCGAACGATCGTCAAGATACGCGAGCCAACCATGAAACACTTCCTGCGGGCTGCCTACGACGCCGCGGCCAACGCGGCGCACGCCATGCGATTTTCGGCACGCTGGGTATCCAGGCGCAGACGCATGGTCATGGTCCAGCGTCCTTCGGCGTCGGGGCGGACGAGCCAGTGCGGCTGGACGGTGACGGACTGGTGCACCAGCTCGATCCCCGATTCGGACTGGCTGACGGTGCCCACCGGAAATGCCCAAATGCCCGCCGGCCGCGCCAATTCCAGACGCACGTCGAGCCCCAGCCATTCGTCGACCAGGACCAGTCCGTCGGCATGCTCCAAATCCAGCTCGGTTCCCAAATGGCCCAGACGCGTTCCGTCGGCGGCCTGGAAATAGCGGTCGTCCGCTCCGGGCGGCATACCGGCGAAATTGAACTCGACCGCAAAGTGCAACTCCGCGTCACGCGGCAGGCCTTCCATGCGGTAGGCGATGTCCAGCACCGGCGAGCCGGACTCGAGCGTCACGCCCTTGGTGAGCGTGAACGGAATGCCCCAGGCGTTGCCTTGCTTGGACAGCAAGACTTGAATCCGGTCGGCAGCCTTGCGGAGCTTGGCTTCGTACAGTCCGCCGGCAAAATCGCCGCGCTCCATCGCCTCGCCGCTGACCACACCCGGCAACTGCATGTGGTTGTCGTAGAAGTGGTCGACCAAGCTCTTGCGCGGATAGCGGTCGTAGCGCAGCAGGCGGTCCAGCCCGGCCTGCTTGAACACCACTCGGTCGTGGATGCTGGCACAGTTGTCGCCCGCGGCCGACGGTCCGGCGAGCACCTTGCGGTGATAGGCTTCGGGACGGCGGGACAGGGTGGCCAGCGAGTTGTGGCAGATCGTGCGGACATCCAATTCGTACATCTGCCCGCCCGCCGCCGGCGCCAGCAGGGCGACCAGCTTGTCGTTCAGCAGGCAGATTTCCTGGCGGGCGTCGAAGTTGAAATCGTCGACCGTCGCTTCGACATGCCCATTGCGATGCCCGTTGGAACTCGCCTTGTCCAGCAAGTTGTCGGCGGCGATCAAGTGGTTGTAGACGGCGTTCCGCAAGTGCGGCAAGTAGATCCCGCCAAACGCGCCGTGCCAGTAGCTGCAGTTGCATTGGCCCCGGTACAGTTCGCGGCGCGCCCATTGCAGGTGGTCGTCGGAGGCGCCGTCCCGCTGGACTTGTTCCAACCGGCGGCTGACCATCATCATGCGGCTGTACATCTCGTTGGCTTCAGGGTACTTGACCTTGAAGTTCCGCCAGAAGCCGCCCCGGACAAACGGCTTGATCCGCGGCCAACGCTGGTCATGCTCCAGTTCATGAACCGCGTTTTCGTACGCCAACTGCTGCGTCACCGGCAAGGCCCATTCCGTCATTTCCCGGTAGCTGCAATCGGGCAGATAGACCTTGCCCAGCGGGGGAACCCGGTCCACCGCCTCGGCCAGCGTCGTGGTCTTCAGCCAGTCCCGGTTCGCTGCCAGGGCGTCGAAGAACCGCCGCAGCCAACCGTCCTGGTAACAGTGCTTGTGCGTCCCGGGCCACGTTCCGAATTTCTCACCGTCGTCGCCGAACACGGCCACGGCCTGCGGGTGCTGTGCGGCGACGCCCCGCAGGTACTCGACGGTCTCGTGCGGATCGTGAAAGGGAATCAAGTACCGCAGCCGCTCGCTGCCCGGGAAGATGCTCAGCGTCTGCCCGTCGTCCTCGGTGACGTAGTAGCCGTGCAGATGCTCTTCGCTCAAGCCGGCGTTGCGGAAGTGGAAATCGTCCAGCACGGTATAACGGATTCCCGCCCGGCTGACATCACTGGTCAGCGACTGTTCCCAGACCCGCTCGGGAACCCACATCCCGCGGACGGCGCCTCCCAAGCGGTCTTCCAACCACTGCGTGTACGTCTCGATCTGGCCCCGGCGATCTCGCGACGGGATCATCGTCAGGATCGGCTCGTAAAACGCTCCGCCGATGATCTCGATCCGGCCGCGGGCCACCAGCGACCGCAATCGCTCCAAGTACTCCGGATGCCGTTGGTCCAGCCATTCCATCAGCGGCCCGCTGGTGTGCAGCGAGACGCTGAGCGCATCGTAAGGCTCAAAAACATCCAGGAATGGAAGGTAGCTCTCCCGGTACGCCGCCTCGAAAACGTGGTCAAAGTTTCCGATCGGCTGGTGGTTATGAAGAACAAGGCAGAGTCGAATCGAAGTGCTCATGGGTCGCCAGCGGTTTCCTTACATCCCCCTGCGACAGCGAAAACAAGCGGCGCGCTGTCGCAGCCTTGGTGGCTCTCAACGATCCCTGCAGGACGCGCGGAGCTTGCCGGCAGCGTCTTCAGGCGAGACGGTATTTATATAGTCACCCGCTCCCCATTCAAAGCCTGCCGTTTTCGTGAGCCGGGGAAAAAACTCGAGATGCCAGTGGAAATAGCTTACGGGAGAGAGCCGAAATGGTGAAGTGTGAATCAGGAAATTGAACGCCGGGTTGTCCAAAGCTAACTCAATCCGCCGCGCCACTTCCGATACAACTCTCGCTAATTCCCTAGCTTCTCCATCTTCTGTGAGCTCAAACCGGCAGCTGTGGCGTTTGGGAACGACCCAGATCTCGTAGGGAAACTGGCTGGCGAAGGGACAGAACGCCACGAACGACTCGCACTCGAAGACCACCCTCGCGCCCGAGGCCAATTCCGCTTGCCGCATATCGCAGAACACACAGCGGTCATGCCGCTGGTGGTAAGCGAGGGAGCGGGCCAATTCCGATTGGATCTGCGTCGGGATGACGGGCGTTCCGATCAATTGGCTGTGCGCGTGTTCGAGCGAGGCGCCGGCGGCCGCCCCCGAGTTCTTGAACAGCTGTCCGTACGCGATCCGCGGATCGGCCTGGAGCTGAAGCAGGCGATCGCGGTAAGCCAGGAAGACCAGTTCCACTTGGGGCAGTTCCAACTCGCCAAAGCTGACGACGTGGTCGGGGGCCTCGATAATTACCTCATGGGCCCCAAAGCCGGGGCGGACTTCGTATAGGCCGGAACTGTCCGTCACGGGACGCTCGATCAATTCCAGCGCCGGGTATTTATTCTGAATCACGCGGACTTGCCAGGGGGCGTCGTCTGCGACCATGCCTTGCCAGCCGTAGGTGGCGACGGCGCCGGGCGTGTCCGCCTCGTGGCCCCGGCAGAACGGACAGCGTCCGGGCGCCCGCGCCAAACCGTGGGCGGCGAACTGCTCGGGCCGCGCGGCGCGATTGGGCGCGATGATGACCCAGTGGTCAGACACAGGATCTTTCCGGAATTCCGGCATGAGCAGACCCTCACAGCGGCCGCATCGCCAACATTGCTTCCCGCCACCGGCGCTCAAACTTGTCCAGCGGCATATCGATCAAACGCGTGAATCGAGCTGCCGGCCCAAACGCCTCCTCGTTGGTCAGGAACGCATCCAGGACCGCCGGACGCCAACGGTTGTCTTCAAAGGCCAGATAATACGCCAGACCCCAGGCGTACAGATAGTACCGCTGGGCGGAACGGTCCGACGCCGGATTCAGAAGCGTCTGTTCGTCGGCTTGCAGAATCTCCCGGAGGGGCAGCGGCGGCGCGGAACGTAACTCCTGCTGCAGCTGGGCCAAGCGGGCCCGGTGGGGCGCATCGATGCGCAGGCTGTCGGCCTCGACCTGGCCGGCTTCGAAAATCTGCGCCAAGCCTTCGTTCAGCCAGTGCGGAAAGTCGGCTTGGCCTGGCGGGCAGGCATAGTTGTCGACGTACGCATGGAATGCTTCGTGGTACAGTTGGGCAAACATCTGCCCGGCGACTTCGGCAAAGGCGGCTTCGTTCTGCACGGCAGCCAAGTCCAGGCGGCTCATCGCTTCGTCGTACTCGCGTTGCCAGGCGGCGCTGCGGAACTTGACCTCCTGCTCAATCTGGGCGGCGGAATAACCTCGCTGTTTCATCTGCTGGATCAGGCTCGCCAATCGCTCGGGAAAGCTGCTCTTCAGGTCCTTGTACTGCCGGCGGACCTCGTCGTTCTGTGCTTGTGTCTGCTGGAGACGGCGCTGGAATGCGTTCAGCTCGCCGCCTGCCGCGACCAGGTTCCGGGTCTTGGAGAACCAGGCAGGCCCGGCGATGTCGAGTCCCGACTCGCGGAGCTGCCGCTGGTATTCGTCGGTCGAGCCGAAGATCAGCAGCCGCAAGCCTGTCCGCTGTGTGCTGCGAGGGGGCAGCAGCTGCCGGTAGGCGCGGAAGATCTGTTCGACGCGCACGACGCAGCGGCGGACCATCGTCTCGTCCGCCGTGCTCTCCAGGAGAAACCAGGGGCCGGCGTAGGCCCAGCCTTGGCGGTCGCCGATCTGCGCGCTCGTGAGGTTCACGTCTTCCATCCGCCCCGCTTCGATGCGAGCCCGGTTGCGGAGTTGCTGGAAGCGGCCGACCAGGCGGGCACGGTCGGAGCCGGTCAACAGCACCTTCCGGGCCACCTGCTCCAACGCCACGGGACGAATGACGGCAAACATGGGCTTGCCCGGCGGGCGGACGATTTCCGCGAACTCGATCTCGAGCGTGCTTTCCGAAATGACCATGCCCCGGCGAGTCGAGCCGTCGCGCAGCTCCAGCTCGTCGAACTTCCATTCGTCACCCGGAGCATCCTGTCCGGACGTGTCCGCCGCGGGCAACTCAAGCGTCGGGAGCAACGCCGCGGCGCCGGACGCAAACGGCGTCTGGGATACCGCTAACAGGAGTAGCAAGGACAAGCTGGGCACGACGCTGGCCTGGATTCCCACGAGGCCGTTGGGACCGAACGTTGGAGGAACGACGCGGGCCACTCTCGGAAACGAACCGACTCGATACACCGTCCGTCCGAGTCGCCCCGCGACTATCGCCATTATGCCGAGGGATCAACTTCTGCGGAAGTGGCCGAAGTGTTGGGCCGGTGGTCGGAGTTCACGCTTGAGCGTGCAGGCGGACGGAGTCCGCCGAAGACCACACGCTGAAGCGTGAACTCCAACGAGATTAACCCCGGCCACCCGCCCCTGGCCTCTTGGCCAAATCTCGTACCATCACCACCAGCCCCGCGGTTCCTTTCGCTCCAGCACGATCTGGCAGCCGCCGAGGCCAGCAGATATGATTGGCGGTACGTTCGGCAGCGGCCGCCCGACTGGCCCACGGCCGGTCGTCCAACCATCCCACGCCCGAAGGAATCCCACCATGTTTCGATGGCTCCTGCTTTCCCAACTGCTGGCCGCCGGCCTGGCGGCGACCTCCGCCGGTGCGGAACCCGCCACGATCACGATCCACGCGGACCAGCCGGGCGCAGCGGTCCCGGCGTCCCTGTACGGCATTTTCTTCGAGGAAATCAACCATGCCGGCGACGGCGGCCTGTACGCCGAGTTGATTCAAAACCGGTCCTTCGACGAAACGCTGCCCATCGAAGGGTGCACGGTCGAAGGCGACCAGTGCCTCGCTCCCGCCTTGCCGCACTACCAGACCGGCAATCTCAAGCAGTGGTCCCACGCCTGGAGATTCGCCGCGCCCATCCCGGCCTGGTCGCTCGTCCAGCCCCAGGCCGGCGACGCCGCCATCTCGGTGCAGACCGACCGGCCGCTGAATTCGAACAACCCCACCTACCTGCGCCTGGTCGCGAAGACCGGCGCTGCGGTCCGGCTGCTGAACGAAGGCTACTGGGGCATCTCCGTCCGTTCCGGCGAGCGATATCAGCTCGCGTTTTTCGCCCGCGCCGAGAACTCGCTGCAGGTCCGCGTCGGCCTGCTGGATGACCACGATCAAGTGCTGGCCGCGCGCGAGCTGACCGTGGCAGCCGGCGGTTCGTGGAACCGCTTGACCGGCGAATTCGCGCCCTCCGCGACGTGTCCCAAGGCCCGGTTCTTTCTCCAGCCGCTGACGCCCGGCACGCTGGATCTCGATTTCGTCTCGCTGTTTCCTCAGGCCACGTTCAAGAACCGCCCCAACGGCTGCCGCGCGGATCTGGCCCAGCTGCTGGCCGACCTCAAGCCCGCGTTTGTCCGCTTCCCCGGCGGCTGCGTCGTGGAAGGCTGTACGATGGATAACCGCTGGCAGTGGAAGAAGACGATCGGGCCGGTCCACGAGCGTCCGGGGCATTGGTCGCTGTGGGGTTACCGCAACACGGACGGACTGGGCTACCACGAGTTCCTCCAGCTGTGCGAGGATCTCGGTGCGGGGGGGATGCTCGTCATTAACTGCGGCCTGTCCTGCGAGGGGCGGAACGGGGACTTCTGGCCCGACGACCGGATCCCGGAACTGATCCAGGACGCGCTGGACGCCTGCGAGTATGCGCTGGGGCCCGCCGATTCCAAGTGGGGTGCGGTGCGTGCCCGGGCCGGCCACCCCGAACCGCTGCCGCTGCGGTACGTCGAAATCGGCAACGAGAACCACGGGCCGAAGTACGAGGCGCTGTACCCCCGCTTCGCCGCGGCCCTGAAAGCAGCCTACCCGCAACTGACGCTGATCGCCGATGTCCACCTGGACGGCAGCGAGATGCACGACCAGCACTTCTACGTCGCCCCGCCGTTCTTCCTGCAGAACTACGGCCGCTACGACCAGGCGCCGCGCAGCGATGCGGCCGGCCGCCCGATGCCGCGGGTGTATGTCGGCGAGTTCGCCGTCAACCGCGAAGTCGGCTCCGGCAACCTGACCGCCGCCTTGTCCGAGGCCGTGTTCATGCTGGGCATGGAGAAGAACTCCGACCTGGTCACCATGTGTTCCTACGCCCCGCTGTTCTTCAACGTCAATCGGCTTGACTGGCCGGTGAACATGATCGGGTACGATTCGGCGGTGGCGTTCGGCCGCACGTCGTATTGGGCGCAACGTCTGTTCGCCAGTCACCAGCCCGACGTCAATCTGGCCACCGAGGTCGCCTCGCCGCGGCCCTTCACGCTGCCTCCCAAGGCAGGCCTGATCGGAGTGGGCACCTGGAACACGCAGGCCGAATTCAAGGACCTCCGGGTCACGGACAAGTCGGGCCAGACGCTGTTCGCCTGGGACCCCCAGCCGCCCTACGCCGGCTTCCAGCCGGTCAGCGGCGACTGGACGCTGGCCAACGGCGTCCTGCGGCAGACGAGTTCCGAACAGCCGGCCCGGGCGATCGCCGGCGATCGGCGGTGGAGCGAGTACACGCTGTCGCTCAAGGCCCGCAAGCTGGCCGGGGCCGAAGGCTTCCTGATCATGTTCACCACGGACGAACGCGGCAAGTGCTGGTGGAACCTCGGCGGCTGGGGCAACCGGCAACATGGCCTGGAGATGGGAGGCGAGCCGATCCGGGTCCCCGGTACGATCGAGCGCGACCGCTGGTACGACATCCGAGTCGAGCTGGCGGGCGGCGTCGTCAAGTGTTTTCTTGACGGGCAACTGGTGCAGCAGGCGGACCGCGATCCGGCCCTGCCCAGCCTGTACGCCATCGCCGGTCAGAAACGCGGCAGCGGCGAGCTCATCGTGAAAGCCGTCAACGCCGCCCAGGAACCCCAGCCCGTTCGCTTCAAGGTGGCGGGACTGGCGAAATTGTCGCCGAAAGCGACCGTCGTGACGCTGGCCCATCCGGACCCCACGGCCGAGAACGCCGTGGACGCACCAACGAAGATCGTCCCCATCGAGTCGACCGTGGACAACGCTTCGCCCGAATTCACCTACACCCTCCCGGCGAACTCGGTCACCGTGCTGCGGCTGACTCCCTGACGCGGCACGGCCGCAACTAAGGTAGAACCGCGTCGTAGGAAGGATTGGCAATCCGTCCCGAGTTCACAGACGGATTGCCAATCCGTCCTACCGGGTGAATAATCCGGCCCAAGAGGCTCCCGGGAGAATCCCATGACACGACATCTGCTCTTGGTCCTCGGCCTTTGGATCGGCGCCGGTTCTCTCTTGGGTCAGGACAGCGGCAACCAAGTCCTGTTCGAGGCCCTGGGCCGGACGGACTGTGCGGTCGTCCCACTGTGGCCTTCGGGCATCGGGCCCGGGGAGACCAAGCCCGAGATGCCCGAGGGCTTTCAGCAGACCCCGGAAGGGACGCTGGTCTTCCGGCCGGTGGTCCAGTCGGAGCTGATCGTCATCCCGCCGCCCCCGGGGACTCGAGCGACCGGTGTGACGGTCCTGTTCTGTCCCGGCGGCGGGTATGGAGCCCTGGAGACCGCCTCGATCGTGCAAGGCTCCCGCTGGCTGAACGCCATGGGAGCTACGGCCGTGCTGCTCAAGTACCGGGTCCCCCGCCGCTCGCCCGCCGTTCCACCGCACCAGCTCCCGCTGATGGATGCCCAGCGGGCGCTGGGCCTGCTCCGTTCGCGAGCCAGCGAGTGGAACCTCGACCCGGCCAGGATCGGCATCATCGGCTTCTCCGCCGGCGGGCACCTGGCGGCCATGGCCGCCAATCATCACGAGCAGCGAACGTACGAGCCGCTGGACGAACACGACCGCGTCTCGTGCCGGCCCGACTTCTGCCTGCTCGTCTATCCGGCCTACTTGACCAATCCGATCCTCGAGCCCCAGGCCGACCCCGCCCTGGAACAGGAGAAGATGTCCCCGGCGAGAACGCCTCCGACCTTGATCACGGTGGTCCGGCCCGACAAGTTCACGGTGGGGTGCGTGAACTACATGGCGGCTCTGCGCAAGGCGCAGGTCCCGGCCGAACTGCACGTCTTTTCGTCAGGCGGCCACGGCGGCTGTTTCGATCGCTATCCGCTGTTGGGTTGGGGCTACGAAGCGGCCCGCTTCCTCCGGGACCACCAGTTCCTCGACGCGGAAGCCGCGACTGTTGGCGAGGCGTGGCTCAGGGACCGCGAAGCGGCCGTCAAGGCGGCCCAGCAACCGCTGGTGGACATCGCCGGGGCGGCCAAGGCCGCACCGCAGTTGGCTGGCACAGCGCCGTCCAATTCCGAGCCGGCCGACGCCCTCGCTACGGCCCGACTCGGCCCCGGCGACGCGGAACTGCGGAACCTGCTCGGTCCCGACATCCCGCTCATTCCCCTGTGGCCAGCCGGGACGCGGGCCGACGACCCGCTGCCGACCGACCCCGATGGTGCGGAGATAAACACGACGCTGCCCGGCGCGGACAGCGTGCTGCGGATCACGAACGTCACTCAGCCGACCCTGGCGGTGATGCGGCCCAAGGCCCCCGATGGCCGAGCGGTGATCGTGTGTCCCGGCGGCGCGTACAAACATCTGGCCATCCAGCACGAAGGCGTCGAGATTGGCCGCTGGCTGAACGACCAGGGAATTACGGCGTTCCTCCTGAAGTACCGTGTCCCGAAGCGAGAGACGGTTCCCGTCGCCCTGCAAGATGCCCAGCGGGCGTTGAGCCTGGTGCGGTCGCGGGCCGGCGAGTTCGGTGTCGATCCCGATTGGATCGGCATCATCGGCTTCTCGGCCGGCGGCCACCTGGCGGCCACCTGCTGCCACGGCTACCAGGACCGCAGTTACGCACCCGTCGACGTTCACGACAAAGCCTCGTGCCGGCCTAACTTCGGTTTGCTGATCTACCCGGCGTATCTAGCGGACCCGAACGGCACGCTGCCGGAGACGTTCGCCTCGCCGCAGCGCAACCGGACGCCGCCGGTTTTCGTGGCTTTCGCCGCCAACGATGGCCTGCTCGCAGGCGCATTCCCCTACGTGCTCGCCCTCCGGGCAGCACGCGTGCCGGTGGCCTTCCACGTGTACGAGGCCGGCGGCCACGGCAAGGGCCTGCGCCCCGAAGGCTACCCATTCTCCCGCTGGCCATTCGCGGCCGAACGCTGGCTGGCAGACCTGGTCGTGGCAGCCAAAGCCGCGCCGGCGAAGTAGCATCGCTCGAACGAACGGAGGGAACTCAAGCACTCGGGCCGCCCTCGCTCTGCCGGTCGCTCAACGCCTCGAAGTCACCCGCCGCCAGATCGGACGCTAGCCGTTTTTTGGCCAGAGGCCGACATCAGCCGGTCGGCAATCGCCCGGTATTCCGCACAAAGCGGGCGTTGATCCATCCAGCGTCCAGCGCCCAGCATTTGGCCGTCAGGAACCGGCCGCGCAACTCGCCCGCGGTCAGCCCTTCGCCGCTGGTCCGGGGCGCGCGTCCAGCGTACAAGTCATCCTTTTGCATCACATCGAGTTCCAGGGCTTCCCGCCAGCCATCACCCGGCAGACGTTTCAACTTGCCGTTGACCACCTTCCCCAGCGGCCAAAGCAGCAAATCACGCCGCTGCTCTTTTCCTGCTAATTTCCGTTATTGGCTGGGCAGAGGGAAAATCGGGGCGGGGCTTGGGCGGACGGTCGATTGCCGCTTTACTGACCGTGGCCGGTTTGCTAGACTGCTTCTTCATAAGTCACGTCGCCGGTAAGAGAGTCGGTTGGCGTCGCCCCCTCCGGCCGCTATCCGATCGGGGCAATTCACTACCGAAGAGCACGGCGGGTAGTATGAATGGTATTGAGGAGAAAGTAAGGCTGTAGCGGGAAAGCGACCTAAATCCCGATAAAATAAGGCTTTAGGAGAGGTGGCTGAGTGGTCGAAAGCGCCGGTTTGCTAAATCGGTGTAGGGTTCACGCCCTACCGCAGGTTCGAATCCTGTCCTCTCCGCTTTGAGTTCCTACCCATCACGTTGAGTTGCCTACTGGAAGCAACTGTGTCGGCAAGTGGCGGATCCACTGGACTTGGTCCCAGGCGATGGCCGTGACGTACGGTTCCCAGCCCTGTACGTGATCCCCGTCGTCCCGGTACCCAAATTCCTCGCGGCTACTGGTGACCATTTCCACGGATCTGCTCGGCGACGATTTCGACCGGCAGGAGATCCTGGAACTGCTGGACCCACAGACGGGACGCCTGCGGGGTGAGGTCGCTGCTGCGAACAACCGGAAGCGCGCCCCGGCCCTGGCTTTCCACGTTGTTGGACCTGCGTTGGAGTCCAGCCTGTAGACGGCATGACCAAGGACATCGTTGCCACCAGCAAGTTCCTGAGCCTGGTCCTCCGCCATCGCCCCGACGTGATCGGCATCACGCTGGACGCTGAGGGCTGGGTGCCGGTCGAGGACTTGCTGGCAGCCTGTGCCCGACACGGCCGAGCGATCCCACGCGCGCAGCTGGACGTCGTCGTCCGCACCAACGACAAACAGCGGTTCGCGTTCTCCGTGGACGGACGCCGGATTCGTGCCAACCAGGGCCACTCGCTTCCCATCGACTTGGGCCTCGTGTCCGTGGAACCGCCGGATCGGCTGTACCACGGCACCGTCCCGCGGTTTCTCGAGTCGATCCGCCAGGAGGGACTGATCAAGGGGAAGCGACACCACGTCCACTTGTCGCCGGACGTGGAGACCGCGACGAACGTCGGCCAGCGCCGCGGTCGGCCGGTCGTCCTGGTGATCGAAGCAGGTCGCATGTTCCGTGACGGGCACAAGTTCTACCAGTCCGAGAACGGCGTCTGGCTGACGGACGCGGTGCCTCCTGAGTACATACGCGAGTAGGGGCGTTGGTCACCGGTTATGATCCTCCACGTTGACATGGACGCCTTCTACGCCTCCGTCGAGGAGCGGGACCGTCCGGAACTGGTCGGCACACCCGTGATCGTCGGCGGTACGCCCGAAGGCCGTGGCGTCGTGGCGGCGGCCAACTATGTGGCCCGCAAGTTTGGCGTCCACAGCGCCATGCCCGCCGTCACCGCCCACCGGCTCTGCCCCCGCGGCGTCTTCCTGCGGCCACGGATGGACTACTACGCCGAAGTGTCAGACCAGATCCGCGGCATCTTCGAGAAGTACACCCCGCTGGTCGAGCCGCTGTCGCTGGACGAAGCCTTCCTGGATGTGACCGGCTGCGCGCGGTTGTTCGGCCCGGCCGAGACCATCGGCTGGATGATCAAGCAGGAAATCCGCGAACGCCTACGTTTGGTCGCCTCGGTCGGCGTGGCCCCCAACAAGTTCCTGGCCAAAATCGCCAGCGATTTGAAAAAGCCGGACGGATTCGTGAGCGTCGAACCCGGCCGGGTACAGGAGTTCCTTGATCCGCTCCCCGTGGGCCGGCTATGGGGCGTCGGCAAGGTAACGGGGCAGGTCTTCGAGAAGCTGGGCATCCACAGGATCGGCCAACTGCGACAGATGCCGGTCGAGTTGCTGCGGCACCACTTCGGCAGCGGCGGCGATCACTTGTGGGAGTTGTCGCAGGGCATCGACGACCGGCCGGTGGTGCCCGAGCAGGAAGCCAAGTCCATCTCACACGAAACGACCTTCGCCCAGGATCTGGTAGACCCGGAACAGATGCGGGCCTGGCTGCTGGAACTGAGCGAGCAGGTGGGATGCCGAATGCGGCGGCACGGCCTACAAGGCCGCACAGTGCAGCTGAAAGTCCGCTACGAGGACTTCCACACGATCACCCGTGCCCAAACGCTGCCCCAGCCTACGAACGTCACGCAGGAAATCTGGCAGACGGCCGATCAGATGTTCACGGAACGGCTGCCTGCACGACGGTTGCATATTCGTCTGCTGGGCGTCGGGATGAGCGGCTTTGAGCATCCCGCGATGGTGCAGTTGAGTCTGTTCCCGGAAGCCGAACATGAGCGACAGGTTCGCCTGGATGAAGTCGCGGACCAGATCAAAGAGCGATTCGGCCAGTCAGGCTTGCAGCGAGCCCTGGGGATGCTGCACAACGTGGAGCATCGGGAGCGGCGACCTGGCGAGGATCGAGATCAGTATGGCAAGTAGGCGGGCTGGTCTGGGGAGCGTCGGGCAGGTCCCGGGCAACCCGGCGGTCCGCACGGCCCGTCCCAGTCCTGATCGTGGAGACGACGCACGGCCGGCGATGTCATCCCTGTTTGACGCCGGCGCCAAACTGCAGCGGGGGCGTCCCGCGTTGATGGGCTCCGACGTCTGGAGCCGGGCCTGTAAAGCCATCGCTAAAATTGGGGATTGCCAACCCTTGGCCGGCGCCGGGGCTGTCTGGTGCCAGTTGGAAACAGCCGGACTTCGAGGCCCCATCGAAACCGGCGCCAGACGCATAGACGGGCTGGCCACGCACCCCGTGCGCCTCCTGGTCCTGCGGGATGCGCCCGTTGTAAAGATCGTAGTCGAAGTCGTTATCGGTGTTGCTCTTGTTCTCGCTGATGCTATACCCGTTGTTCTCCCGCACCTGGAGCACGTTGTTCCGCGAAACCACATGCTTCACGATCCGGTTTCCGCCCAATCCGCCCTGGGGCAGCCAGCCGCCTTCCTGGAAGACCGTGTTGTGGAAAACGTACATGTGGCCGGTCATCCAGTCTTCGCTGCCGGCATAACCCATCTTGAGGAAGTGCAGCCCCGGGGCGTCAGGAGCTCGCTGACTGCGTCCGTAGACATTGCCCCAGATGTAGAGCGGCCCGATGGATGCCGCCGCGTTGCCGATCCCCATCATGGCCTGCGTGATGTAGTTTCCCCACACCCGCACGTTGCGGCTGCCTCCCTCGACTTCCAAGCCGTCGTCCCAGCAGTGGCTGACAAGGTTGCCGTAGATGTCCGAATCGGGGCCGGGCGATCCGCGGAAGCTGCCGTTGCTGCCCCCGCCGATCACATCGTTGTACATGTGCTCAAGGTCGGAAAAGCACTCGTTGTAGCGGATCACGTGGTTCCCGGCCGTGTTGAACAGCGAAATGCACTGCGGCCCTTGGGTGTGATTGCGGAACTTGGCGTCCCACGCGCTGCCGTTGCAGTGAGGGTGGTGCAGCTTGCACCGCTGGACGATGAGGCGTTCCAGTCTCGTGCTGTGCGAGAGGATGGCCGCCTCGTAGTCGAACCCGAAGCCGGTTTGGGGATTCAGCCGGCCCCAGTCGGAGATGTCGCAACCCTCGATGACGATGTCGTGGCCGCCCTCGATGCGGATGGCCCCGATCGCTTTCCGGGAGGTGTTCTCGGCCGCCCCGGCGCCTTTGAGAGTCAG
>CAIYOB010000152.1 GCA_903927685.1 uncultured Planctomycetaceae bacterium | reverse complement strand
TCATCAACAACGACGGCGGCGGCTTTGCCGACCATTTCGAGATCGCCGAAGGAACCACGGTGCAGAAGATGTTCCAGCAACACGTCAAGAATGGCAGGCCCGCCGACTACCTGATCCGCGTCAACCGCCAGCCCGTGCCAGCGGATCAGGTGCTCCGGGAAGGCGACCGCATTAGCTTCACCCCCACCAAGATCGAAGGTGGATGGACGATCGCCGCCAGCTGATCGACGGCTTCCGGAGCGGGCATGGCGACACGCGCCATCGGTGTGTCGTCCTGCCCGCTGTTTCCCTTTCGTCTCGCCTGTCTACCGGAGATGCTCGATGAACGCACAACAACGGCTGGCGCTGCGGGCGGCGCAGGTACTTCATGAGGCATTTTCCTGCCGCGCGGCGCATGGTCGCTACTTGGCGCTGCCCGATGCCGCATGGGCTTCGTGCCGTCGCCTGGTCCACCTGATCAACAAGGCGAAACTGCGTGGTTGGGCAGGCGCCCAGCAGAAGCTCGAACAACACCTTATCCGCAGCGACGCGGAGTGCGTCGACGAACTGGTCCAGGTACGCCAGCGTCTCGAAGACTGGCACGGCACGGCGGACGTCGCCAGTGAACGCGACATCTTCGCCGATTTGCTGGCCCTGAACACCGAATTCGAGGCTGTCCAGATCGACATCCGCGCGACGATCATCGCCGTCGAAACGGACCGCATCGTGCTGCAGGGGATCGACCTGGGGCCTTTCCGAATCGTGCTCGACTGGAGCAATCTGAGCCACCACTGGCCCTACGAAGTGGTCGCGCAGGACCCCAACCCGGCCGCCAGCAGTGCCGACACGACACACCCGCACGTGCGAGACAACCATCTCTGCGAAGGCGAGGGCCGAGCAGCGATTCGCAGCGCGCTCCGTCAAGGGCGGGTCTTGGATTTCTTCGTTCTGGTGCGTCAGGTCCTGGAGACTTACAGCCCCGACAACGCCTACGTGAAGTTGCGAGACTGGGACGGCCGAGACTGCGCCGACTGTGGCCGAACGGTGAACGACAATGATTGTGTGACCTGCGAGCGGTGCGGAACCGAAATCTGCAGCGACTGCGCCACGTCCTGCACGAACTGCTCCGAGTACTTCTGTTCGTCCCACATCGCAAGCTGCCCGAGCTGTGACGATCCCTACTGCAAACGATGCCTTGCTGCCTGCCAAGCGTGCGGCGGCAAATTCTGCAAGGAGTGTCTCGATGATGAAAAGTGTCCAACATGTCGCGGACGCGACGAAGACGTCTGCGAATATCAAGATGGGCCAGACGAAGGGGACGAGCTTGATGCCGTCGATGCGACCGATGCCAATGACACGACCGACTCCGACGCTTCGTTTCACCCCCTACGCCTGGGCCAAGCTGCTGTTCTTGCGTGACCAGGGCGACACGGAGGTCGGCGGCTTCGGCATTGCGCCGGCCGATGCCTTGCTCGTGGTCGAAGATTTCCAGCTCGTTCGGCAGCAGTGTACCCCGGTCAGCGTGCAGTTCCACGATGACTCCGTGGCCGATTTTTTTGACTCGCAAGTCGATGGTGGCCGGCGGCCTCAACAGTTTGGGCGCATCTGGCTGCACACGCACCCCTGCAACTCCGCCCAGCCCAGCAGCATCGACGAGGAAACCTTCGCCCGTTGCTTCGGTAGGGCCGATTGGACGGTGATGTTCATCCTGGCCCGCGGCGGCGAGACCTACGCCCGGTTGCGGTTCAACGTCGGGCCGGGCGGCGATCTGGAAATCCCAACGAACGTGGATTTCTCCCTGCCGTTTGCGGCCAGCCAGCATGAAGCCTGGCAGGACGAGTACGACGAGAACGTCGGGCTTGGCATGAAAATGGCGATGGACGACCCATGGGATCGCCGGGAGTGGCAACGAAGCCACGACGACGATTTTGTGGGACTGGCCAACGGCGAATTGGCGGCCTGGGAACAAAACGAGACGGCGGCCTCCGAATGGCTCCGTCTCATGGATGAACCCAGCGCCGTTTGACTCGGAGGGCCCCATGCCGCAGTACCGAGTTCAGGTCCTGGAAACTCTGGCGCCGTGGGGGTTCACCAGGCACATGAAGGTGCAAAGAGGGGACGGGAAGTCCGGGATCTCCTGGGATGACCTGCAGCGATTGAAGGACGAACACATGGGACCGGACGTCCTGGCAGTGGAAGTCTATCCCCCGTCGCATCATGTCGTGGATGAAGTCAACATGCGTCATCTGTGGGAGGTGCCGGAACACGTTCTGCCGATCGGTTTGAGACAGCCGGTGTCGCACTACAACACGTCCCAATAACACAGAGGAAACCGCGATGACAGAGCAAAACACGGCTGCGCTGTTGCCGTCAGTCAGCCCGACCATGAAAGCCTGGGACGGCAACTCCGCGGACGCAAAGCCTTCCAGTCCCCAGACCGACCGCTTTGGCCGTCAGCAAAGCCTCGTCCCGCAAACCCGGTTGCAGGCGATCCAAGCCACCGTGATCGGTCTGGGCGCCATCGGCCGACAGGTCGCGCTGCAACTGGCCGCCATCGGCTGCCGCAAGGTCCAACTTTTCGATTTCGATCAGGTCGACCACACCAACCGCACGACGCAAGGCTACGCCTTCCGGGAGGTCGGCATCGCCAAGGTCTGGGCAGCCCGCACGCAGATGCTGGCGATCGAGCCGGATATGCGGATCGAGGTCGTCGAAGACCGCTACCGGGCCAAGTACCACGTAGGCGACGCCGTGTTCTGCTGCGTCGATTCGATCTCGGCCCGTGCGGCGATCTGGCGTTCGGCCGAGCCGCGCTGCCGTTTCTGGGCCGATGGCCGGATGCTGGGCGAGACGATTCGCGTGCTGGCCGTGGCGGATGCCAGTGGACGCAACCGGTATCCAGCGACACTGTTCGCTCAATCCGAAGCTCAGCAGGGGCGGTGCACCTCGCGGAGCACCATCTACGCCGCCGGAATTGCCGCCGGCCTGATGCTCCACCAACTGGCCCGCTGGCTGCGGGATCTGCCCGTGGATTTGGACACGACGTTCAACCTGCTGGCGGGTGAATACACCGTCCAGTGAGTCTGCTCGGCTCCGGCCACGTCTCTGCTGACGGGGACTGCAGCGGCGTTTCTCCGGGATGTCAGTGCGCCTGTCGACCAAAGACTGTCGCGGCACCCTCCTCTGCCTTTTCTGGATAAGGAGTTGGCGCAAGAACTTCCAGCGAAGCTCCAGCAAGAGGAGGCTGACCGGCAATCGTGATCCAAAAAGCGAGTCTCGTATCCCCGCTTGGGCCATGTCGTTCGCGACGGCCTGAGCCTTCCTCGTTGAGTTTCCAAGTCCTGACAAAACCTGACGTTGTGCAAAGGAGCAACTCATGGCGTTGACCGTTACCGAAAAAGAACACTGGAGAGACCGCATCTCGCATCGGATCGACAAGCGGATCGAACAGCTGCAGGCGGCCGAGCCGAACCTGAAGGACCGCATCGAGCGGGAGGCTCGAAGCAGAGCCCTGCAATCGCTGGGGCTGGCCGAGATGCAGGCCGAACTGGATCGCGTCGAATGCGAGAAAGCGGCGCTGGAAAAGCAGGAGAAGCAGACCCAGCGGAGGATGCTGGCCCACGTCCGCGGCGTTCCCGTGGAAGACATGGCCGACAATTACTACGGCTACCACGGCAACGACGAAGTGAAGACCGCCGTCTCACGCCGCCAGAAGATCCACGAAGACGAGTTGCTGGCCGAGTGCGACACCGGACGCGAGATCCTGCGGCTGCGGGAGGAGAAAGAGAACCTGTTGGATACGATTTGGCTAGCGAGCAGCCCGTCGCAGTTGAAGACCTTGTGGACCAAGGTCGCCGAATTGCTGTCCACCGAGCCCACGCAACTGGAGCGCGATGCGCTGGCGATCCCGGCGCTGGACGCCAGCGGCAATTAAGCGTTTGCCTGCTGTCACACTCGCTCCCCCTACCGTCACCTCCTCCGTCAGACCCGTCGCCCATCGTAGCCCGGCGTGCTTTTCGGCATGTCTGGGCGCGGTGGCGACGGGTCTGCCCTTTCGTACAAGGAGCCTTCCGTGATCACCATCACACGTTCCCTGGCCCGGCAACTGCGGGCTGTGTTCCTGCGTGCGCTGCGACTTTCCAGCCGTGATGCCGGCCCCAACCTGTTTCTCACCGCCGGGCCGGGCGGTCTGCGAGTTCAAGCCCAAAACACGTTCGCCGCTGTTGAGCACCACATGCAGGGTGAGTTTTCGGCAGAACAAATCAGCCTGCCGTTTGCGTTCCTGGCCGATTGTGCCGGCACCAAAGCCGAGCCGGTCACGCTGGAGCAGGAGTCCAGCACCAAAATCATCGCCCAATGGACGGACAAAAAGATCCCGCAGCTGGTGAAGTACGATGTCACCTCTGGCGACATCCCCGATTTCCCGGCCGTCCCGGCGATGATGGCCGAGAACGACGGCAGTCTGTGGCGGGCCCTGGCCGCAGCGATGGAAACCACCGATCCGACGCCGATTCGCCTAGCCACCGACTGCGTACAGCTTCGCGGCAACGGCGGCAAGATCATCGCCACCGACAGCCGGCAACTGCTCTTGCAGGCAGGTTTCAGCTTTCCGTGGGAAGACGATCTGCTCGTGCCCAGGACCGGGCTTTTCACGTGCAAGGACCTGCCGGCGGACGGACCGCTGCACGTCGGGCGTTCGGAAGGCTGGCTGACTCTGCAGACGGGACCCTGGACCTTTCACTTGGCGATCGACAAGGAAAGACGGTTCCCAACGACGGAAAGTCACATCCAGTCGGCGGAAACCGCCCTCACGCACCTGCAACTCGCACCGGCTGACGCAGAGTTCCTGGCTGATGCACTCCAGCGTTTGCCGCGCGACGAGGACGACCTCCACCACACGGTCACGGTCGACCTCAATGGTCAAGTCATCGTGCGCGCCCAAGGCCACGACAGCAAGGCGCCAACGGAACTCGTGCTGAGCCGCTCTTCGGCCAGCGGCGAGAATCTGCGGTTTATCACCAACCGCAACTACTTGGCGCGGGCGGTCAAGCTCGGTCTCCGCGAGTTGCACGTCTACGGCACCGAGAACCCGGTCCAAGCCCAGGGTCCGAATCGCGTCTATGTCTGGGCACCGCTGGGCGAAGACGGAGTCATCAAGCCGAGCCGCAAGGCCGTGCGGATCGATTCGGCTGACGGCTCACCCCAAGCGGGCAAGGAGGCTGAAGTAACACCATCAACCCGGAGAACAACGATGGCCAAGTCCACGAAACCCCAACCCCAAGCTGCCGTCGACGAGACGGCTAGCAGCAATGGCAGCAGCAATGGCAGCGGCAATGGCAGCGGCAACGGCAGCGGCAACGGCAGCCACAATGGCGCCGCCAACGGCAACAGCCAACCCGATGCCGCTGGCTCCACGGACCTGATTGAACGGGCCGAAGCCCTGCGCAGTACGCTGCGGACGGCGACGACCCAAGTCGGCGACCTGATCGCCGCCCTGAAGCAACAGAAGAAGGCTACCAGGAGCGTGCAGACGGCTTTGGCCACGTTGCGCCAACTGGAAAAGGTCGCCCTGTAGCGTGCCGATGCGGTCGCCTTTCCGACCACGTCCATTGCTTGCGGTCAGCAAATCGCCCGCAAGCCCATTACCTACGCTGTCGATTCCGTAGATTCCCTGAGGAGAACCAAGAAATGAAGAGAACCCAGAGTCGCACTTCTCGCCGCCCCCGACGACCCGCGGATGCTTCGTTCGCCAATGCCAAGCGGGCCGCGGAGCTGTTGTCCGACGCCAGCCACGGTGCCGCGCCGGCGCCCGCTGTCCCCGCCGTGCTCCCCGCCCAGATCCTGCCGGCCATCACCACCTCGCTGGATCTGCCGGTCGGCCCGGAGGGGCTGATCGACTCCGTGAGTGCCAAGTTCGAGCGTTTCGTGATGGAGCAGATCCGCGCCGGCGAGAGGGTCTGCGCCGCGGCCAAGCAGCAGTTGGCCGACTGCGAACAGCAGTTTCAGAAAGTGGCCCACCGCGCCGCCGAACGCTGGGCCAAGAGCGCCCAGCCGCACTTGGAGCAAGCCCGGCGGGCCCTGAATCTCCGAGGCGTACTGCAGTTGCAGTGCGAGGTGACCTACACCGAGCAAGACAACGGCTTGCCGCTGGTCACGGCCGAAGCGAAGTTCTTTACCGAAAAGCGTCCCGGCAACTACGGCGATTGCAGTTACGCCGATGAGATGGAACTCAGCTTCGAGATCTCGCTGGCGGAAATGGCCGAGGACGGCGATGAGCCCCAGCAGGCGTGGCAGGCATTGCAGGCCTGCCGCCAGACGGCTCAGCAGCAGACCGATCTCTTGGTCGCCTGGCGGAAGAAGCTGGCGGAGATCCCCTACGTGCAGCGCCAGGCCAAGGCCCACCTGACCGACGTGCTGTTGCAGCAGACCGAGCCGGGCCGGCAACTGTACCAGACGCTCCAGGGCCAGTTCCAGGACTACTTCGCCGGCCTGCCCACGTTCAACGCCAAGTCGCTGCCGGCGTGAGGCTCGCCTCACCCGTACGTTCCCGCAGACGCCGGGAGATCCTCCCGGCGTCTGCTTTCCGTTCTGGGAGAATCGCTATGGCCCAAAGCGAACAGACTGTCGGCTGCTACCTGGCAAAAAGGCTGTTCGAGCCAGCCGTGGAATTCTGGAGGAGCAGCACCTGTCAGCAGGAATTACTTGACAGACCACCGCACGAAGCGGTGTTTCTGGACGGTGCCGAGCAGGTGGAAGCCTATTTCCAGCAGTTGCGTCCGGCGCCCGATGTGTACCGGCAGTACCTGCCTGATGTTTCCCGTCTGGACTGGCTGCAAAGGAACAACAGCTACGGTTTCCTGATCCTGCCGGTGCCTGTGGTCTCGGCTGAGGATTGCCTCACAGAGCAGGTCCAAGCCGCAGCGCAGGCAGCAGGGCCCGTGTGGCTGGCAGACGCCGACCTGCAGCACTGCCGCGGGATGTTTCGGGCCGAAGAGGGCTACTTCCTACAGCTGCGGGCGTTGCCGCTGGATGTGGCTCGCCGCTCGCGTTGGCAAGGTCACAAAGCGGACTACGTCGAAGTGCGCTACGCGCCCGGCAGTGCCCGGCGCTCGCTGCACGCCCGCAGGTACCTGGCCAAGCGGGACGCGATTTCGGTCGCTGAGCTTTGCGATCTGATCGACGCGCTGGCCGCCGAGGCCCGCTCCGTCGGCAACCTGACACGCTACAGCCCGACCAGTTGGTGTCGAGCCGGCGTGCAGACGCTGATTGAGTCCCTGAACTCGGTGCTGGCGGTGCATCAGGCCATCTGCGGTCGCTGGGCCTACCGGGAAAACCAGCAGTACATCCGCTTCGCGCGACACGCCAGGGCCACGCAGCAGGCCACACTCCGCAAGTTCCGGCACCCCGGTTTCCGGATCTGGCTCCAGCGGGAGCTGCGCAGCCGGGCTGTCAGGCACGCCGCCGCAAGAGCAGGCTCGAGAGACCTCACCTACCGGCCGAGGCCGAGACCATCGTACTTGCCGCTGCCTTTCGACGAGGCGGTAACGGCAGAGAAGTCACGAGGAAAGAAATAGACGGGGAGCGGACCTGCAAGCGAGGAAGTCGCCGCGGTCCGCTAGCCCCACCTCGACGTCCGTGACAACAACCAACCTCTTGCGCAAGGAGATCGTCATGCCCGACGCGACCGAAGCTGTCCGTCGAGAACTGCTGGCTGAGATCAACGCTCAGCCTGGCAGCCGTGAAGCGTTGGAAGCCCAGCACGGCCGGGTCTGGGACACCCAGGAACTCGGCCAAGATTTCGAGGTCCTGGGCTTTGCGGCACCGCTGGTCGTCGTCAGACGCCGCTCGGACGGTGTGCGGGGCTCGCTGTTTTTCCATCATTCGCCGCGGCATTACTTTGCATTTCAAGCGGACTGACCATGCCGGCAAGCACAATGGAGGCATAAATCAGCCATGTTCAACGTCAAGACCTTGAGGTTGGCGGTGCGCGACCTCGCCATCGCCAGCGTTCTCGATGAACTGGAGGACCGGGATTCCCACGCCCTGCTGCCGGACGGCTATGGCGATGGCCAATCCTTCGTGGACGAAGCGGTGATGGACAATCCGAACATCCTGTTGGAACTTGTCGCCAACGTCGGCGAGATCGTTGGTGCGGTCGCAGCTGCCTGGCAGCAGGACGTGTGGCTCGTGTTCTACCACATGGGGCTGCGCACGGACAAACAGCAAGCAAATGCGCTGTACTATCTCGTCATGTCGGTCTTCGGCCACGGCATCGGCCTGGACGACGATCATGGCGAGATGCTGGCCCGGGCGGAGCGTACGCTGGGTGGCTCGTTTCCGGCCTGCACCGGCGTGTATCGAGACCAGTACTGCTGCATCACCGATCCCATCAGCCATCTGCTTCAATACGCCGCGGCAGCGTAGCAGCGTTCTGACAAAACCAAGACGACGTCGGGATCGGATCGTGTCAAGGCGGCAGACCCCGCTTACCAAGAATCAAGAGGAGTAGCTGATGGACAGCCTTGTCGGAATGGCAATTTTGGGCGTGATTCTCTGGTGGTTCTACAGGTCTGGCAAGCGGGTAGCCGCAAAGGCTACCACGTCGGCCGATCGCGTTCCCGCCGTCGCCGCTGAGTTCCGTCATACAGGAACATCGACGTCCAGCATTGCCACGACCGCGCCCATGCCGCCCCTTGGGGCGGCATGGCCGGCCGTTTTTTTTAGCCATTGGCGACGACACGCCTTTCGGCAATGCCATCAGCCCTTCACGACAACCACCCCGCCAGTCTGGATGTCAGTTTAGCCGCGTCTGCGAGACCGCACCGGTCTGCAAACTGACAAAGGCCAAGCCAGCCAAGCCTTTGCCTGACCGCCGACGTGAATGACTTACCCAAGCAGCTTGAGAATCAGCACAATCGCAGCCAGGATGAGAGCCCCGACCACGAGCGAACCAACACTCAGACCGATTGCCGCACCCGTCCATGCGCCGTCGCAACCGCCGCATAAGAAGCCCCATATCAGACCGAGCACGACCAATGATCCGATGAACCCGCAGCCGTCCGAATCGCCTTTTCTTTTCCTGGTAGCCACGTTCGACCTCCCACAAGGAAGCATCGTTCTAAACAAAAGCCTCTCCGCAGGCCGAGATCAGGTCTTGTCCCCGGCAAACGGCAAACCACCTTCGCCTTTGCCTATCGCCAAACAGCGTTCGGTGCGTGCTTCGTGATTTCCTCCCGCAACTGCGGCAGGGACAGCGAGTAGAAGACGCCCGACGCGCCTTCATGACGCAACGTGTTGATGCCCAGCACGACCCCCTCGGTCGTCGACAGCGGCCCACCTGAGTTGCCTGGGTTGATGTCCGCGTTGTGCTGAATCCATGTCCGGCCTGCGGATTCCGTGCTCATCCGACTGACCGTACCAGTGGTCTGGACGAAGTCAAAGTCGCGGAGTTTGAGCTGTTCTTCAACAGCATTCCCGCTGGCCGCCCGAAGGGCCGTTTCACGCAACTCGTCGTCGGATAACGCCGCCTGGGCTGCTGCGGGAAAGCCAAGTGCGACGACCGGTTCTCCGCGGCGAAGCTGGTCCTGCGAACCAATGGCAAAGAACGGCGTCTTCTGCCGGTCGACCTTCAGAACCGCCAAATCGAACTTGTCGCTGACATGCTTGATCTCGGCGACATGCTTTGCCTTTCCGAAGAAAACCCACACGGTCGGCTTGACGTCGAGCATCTTTTCTTCCCGCAGCTTCTTGAGCAAAAGCTCGGCTCGCAGGTCATTCCAGGTCTGCTCGACCACATGCTTGTTCGTGATCAGATCTCCATCGGCGGACACGGCAAATGCCGTTCCGGACCCGATTTGTTCCTCTCCGGTCGTGCCGTCGGGAAAAGTGACGTGATAACCGCACACGACCAACCCGACCGCTTCGGCAAGTGCCGAATCGTCCTCCAGCGTTCGGATCAATCCCGAATCACTGGGAAGAAATCGTCGCCCGACGGAGAACAACGCCAAGGCAATCAGGCAAAGGGTGGCCGTACCTGTGAACAATCGGCCCCAGGCAGTCACGCCATTCGGGAGTAGTTTTTGCCGCGATTGCACCGCATCCGTTTGACACTGCTCAAGCGATAACCGAGCTTGGTTCAGGGCCTCGCCGTGAACTCTCACTTCGTCGGGCACATCGGACTCGGCGAAATTGAATTCGGACAGACGAATCAAGAGCCCTCGGCGTTCTGCTTCCAGTTCCGTGGCACGGCCTCGGGCCGCCCTGACGCTCTTGATCCTGTCGTCGATGGCGACGAGTTGTTTCCGCAAGCCCTCATCACCCATGCCGCTCGTACTGAGCCGCTCGCCGAGAGCCAGTTGCGCGGATACGAGCTGTTCCGCCGCTTGCTTGCGGCGGCGTGTCGCGCGCTTCCAGGCTGCGGCCCGACGGACCTGTTGAGCTGCCTCACCAAGTGATGCCAGCAGCCAGCTTATAGCCAGTCGAGCAATCGTCAGGACTTTTCCACCTTTCCCAGTCGCATCCGAACTCATGCCGCTTGTACCTCCAAAGATGATGGCAGTGGTGATCGCTGAAAAAACCGAAAACGCATCGCTAAAACTCCGAATGGGTCAACGCAGCAGGTCGGCCACGACTGATCGTGTTGGTCCCTTCGAGTAAATAACGCTCGACAGCGACGGAACTTCTCCGGTCACGCGATTGTCGGAAGAAAACGTTGCCTCGACGTGCCCGATACCCGTCATGCGTATGACGCCCAGGAGTGTGTCAACAGGCACGGCATACGGAACGGCCAGAGATCACGGGCGGGCGCAACGAAAAAGGGCGCTGAGCCAGACCGCCCGCCAACCCCCGCCAAGGGGCGTACAGAGCAGTGCCGGCCAGCGCCCCTTGCGGGGCGCGGCTCAGTCACTGCCTCTGTACTTCAAGAGCCACGAGGGCTCAGGTTGGCGGTTTTGGCGGGGCAGTTCCTGACGCTCGCGCGTCATTCGGATTGTCAGTTGCCAGCCAGTATGGCAAGCAACCGGTTATGCGTCACGTCGCTTTGCTCTCGCGTTCGTCCTCCACAGGTTCATACGGCTGCATGGGCGTACGCACGCCCAACTCAGCCCACCAATCTAACCGTCCGTCAAGCCGTATTCCATATCCCAGACGAGTTTTCCCGCGAATCCAGGAAGGGCGTTGGTTAGGTTAGGGCGAAGATCTTGGCGTGAGACAAGGATCAACGGTCCCAGCGGCAATCACCGATTTCCACCGCAAATCCACAAGACTGCTTCGCGGAACCAGCGCCAACACGCCGCGCGCCGGGAAATGCAGACGCACTCAGATCCACCTGTCGTCGTTCGCTTCCCATCCCCGCGAAAAACAAGCACGCGACGCTCCAGGCGAGGTTGCCGACCGTCGCTTTCTCGATCCTTTTGGTGGCAAGGCTGCCTGCGGTAGCACATCCGGAGTTGGCTCCCGCAACGCGTGGTCGCCGGAAGAGTATAAGCAGAAGATGGTTACGTCGAGTTCGTCGC
>CAIYOB010000151.1 GCA_903927685.1 uncultured Planctomycetaceae bacterium | reverse complement strand
GAGCCGGAGGATGGCGTTCAGTAGGCCAATCAGGACCGCGACATTTTCGGGGCTCCCGAAGACCTTCTTGAAAGCGAAATCCACGATCGGCTTGATTCCCAACGGCATGGGATTCTCCCATTAGCGGCCAGCAGTTCTCGACCTCATTGTCTTCGAGCGGGGGCGTCCCGTCGAGTCCCGGCGGCGAAAACCCGGCGGGTGAAAGCCCGGCGGCGGAAGCTACCCTCGGCGGATCCTACCGCGTCAACAGCTGGCCGACGGGCAGCTTGGGCAGCTGTGCCGCTCGGATCCGCTGAGGCAGGACGCCCAGTTGGTCGAGCTGCCATTGGCCCGGCTGGGCGGCTAGTAATTGCTCCAATTCGGCGCGGGGGGCATCGAGCCGGACGAGGAGTTCGTCGGACTTCGACCGGACCAGTTGCTCGACTTCGCTCAGTTGGCGGCGAACTTCCGCCTCAATCCGGTCGGTCAATTGTCCGACTCGCGCTTGCAGTTCCAGGTGGGCGGCCGTTGCCAGGCTGGCGGCCAGTTGCGGACCCAGATCCGAACGCAGCCGAGTGCTGGGACGACGCAGTGAACCCGACAGCTCGACGGTCACGCTCAACTGCTTGACCTCCGCCAAGGCCAGCGCGAGACGCTCCTGCAATGACTGGCCGCCGAAGTCCTCCGCCAGCTTCGGTTCCAAATGGACGCACGGCTGCACGAACGTCAAGTGCCCGGCCAACGCATCGCCGTGGAGTTCGAGTTCCAGGCTGACCGCCGCGCGGCTGGGGGCCAGCACCAAGACCAACAATTCGGGCTTGCCCAGCTGCCGGCCCGGCACGTCGAAGTCTGGCAATTCCAGCGCCAACTGATCACGGGGCGTCGGGCCGCTTCGGTCCAGCACGGCTCGCACCAGCAGTGGCGTTTCCAAGCCGGTGCGGATATCGACGACGATCGGCTGGCCAGACCGATCCGGGCGATTCGTCACGCCGCTGACCGTCCCTGAGAACGGGACGAACTGGCCGTGCTGGCGGAATTCGCCGTCGACCGCCAACCGCTCGAAGAGCAACTCGGGTTTGAGGCGGCAGTCCCCAAACCGGACGATGTGTCCGCGCAGCCGCTGCGGTCGGGCGAATTCGCGCGGGCGGGGGATGCAGTTTCGCGTCCATTCGATCCAGGCCAGCAGTTCCTGGACGCGAGCGGCCTGCTCGTCGTTCAACAGGTACTGACTCAGCGACTCGCCGTCCAGCGATTCGATCTTCAGCTTGCTCCGGAGAACGGCCAGATCGTGATCCCGGCCCTGCCGGACCGACTCCGCATCCTGCTTGACCTGGTCCTGCAGCCGGCGCACGTCGCCGGGCAGCCGTTCGAGTTGTCCGCGGAGCTGCTCGACCTCGGCCGCCAGCTGTTCGATCCGCCGCGGATCCGGGATGGACCGGGCCTCGCGCAGCTCGCCGACGGCGGCCTTCAGTCGCGCGAGTCGCTCGCGGATCGCGGTGACTTCCGCCTCGATGCGGTGGTACTCGCCGGTCCAGCAAGCGTTCAGCTGTCGGCACAGGCTCGGTGTGACCAGCTGACGTTCCAGGTCCTCCTGCAGCCGCCCAGCGATCGGCAGCAACTGCTGACGGCAGAAGGCGGCCTTGTCGAACGCCGGTTCCGGAGCCTCCGCCTTGGGCAGATCGAGGGCGCCCGAGCGCTCGCGCACGTCGCCGATCCGCAAGCCGCTGATGCGGCCCTCGCGGACGACCAGTCGACGTTCCAGCAGCGCATCGCGATCCAGTTCCAGCACCACACGGGAGGCGCGAAACAGATTCCTGGCAGGCGCGGCCGGGTTGGCGACCTGCAACCCGGTCAGTTCCGCTTGGGCCCGGGCCAGCGACAGCTGCAGCGACTGGATCTCAATCCTGGCGCCGAGGGCGCGAGAGCCGTACGTGACGACGGCCCAGCGGACCAATGGAGCCAAGCCGTAGGCGAGGAACGCAACCACGGTTGCCACTGCGGCCAGTCGGGGAATCAGGTAGCCCCAGCGGATCATCGTCCCCAACTCCAACTGGTGGACAGGTCCGCGCCCAGCAACGCCTGGTAGATCCGGTACTTCTTCAAACGTTCCGCCAGCCGCTCGCCGTAACGCCGCTGGAGCCACATCGCGCTGCGGCTGGTCAGATGGTAGACCGGATACAGCAGCCACAGTCCCAACGTCAGATTCCCCATCACGATCGAGTTGTTCAGGCCAGACCAGGCCGTGAGCGGCGTCTGGAATAGCCAAGTCCAAAGCGGAACCAGCGCCGGGGCCGTCAGCACGGCGTAGCCCAGACGATCGGTGAGCGGATCGGCAACGGCTCCCAGGCAGGCGCACAACAAGGCGGTGCAAGTCCCGGCAGCCAAATTGACGCGGAGTGTGAAGAGGAGCAGTCCCAGCCCCACGGCCGTCAGATTGTCCTTGGGAACCAGCCCGACCAGCATTCCCAGCCCGACTCCCCATGCGACGCGCCGCGGGGAATTCAGGTCCCGCAACGCACCGGCCAGATAGCGGAGGGGTTTGATGAACCAAAGCACGGAGCGGTCCCCCGGATTTGTGTCTTCGCCAAATCAGGATCGACCGGCACAGGCGGCAACGTTGAGTTTCGCCCGCCACGGACGAGAAACTTGCTCAATCGCTTCATTTTCCGCCGGCGGCGTCTCTGTACCCCCACTGGAGAGTTGTACGCGAGTTGAAGTCGGAGCCCGGTTTCGATACACTACGGTGGTTTTTGGGGGGTGCAGTCCGTAGCGGCCGTCGCGTGCGTCACGGCGTGCAGGAGGAGGTTTTTGATGAAAACCTCGGATGGCATTACCGCATTGGGGTCCAGCGTGCTGGTGCTGAACCGCTCGTATGTGGCGGTGCGCGTCGTCAACGTTCGGCGGGCGTTTGTGCTGTTGTATCGGGAATCGGCCGAGGTGATTCACGTGGAGAATGGCGCCTATTGCAACTACGACTTTCGGACCTGGTGCGAACTGAGCCAGGTTTGGACGGACGAGTTGGCGGCGGGCGACTTGGCGATGGGTGCCGAGGTGCACCCGAGCGACTGGGTGCGTGCCGTCCGCTTCAGCATCCAGACGCCGCGGATCATTCGCTTGTTGCGGTTCGACCAGCTGCCGCGGCAGATCGTGCGATTGAATCGCAAGACGCTGTTTGCCCGGGACGGCAACCGCTGTCAGTATTGCGGCCAGTCGTACCCGGCTCAGCAGCTGAGTTTCGACCACGTGACGCCGCGGAGCCGGGGCGGCGAGACCTGCTGGGAGAACGTTGTCACCTGTTGTCTGAACTGCAATTCGCGGAAAGGCGACCGGACACCTCTCGAGGCGGGCATGCATTTGACTTCGCGTCCCGCCCGGCCGAAACACAATCCGATGTTGAAATTGAAGCTGGGCAACCCGCGTTATCAGGTCTGGCAGCCGTTTGTGAACCAGTCCGAATGCGCCATAGATTTACGATGACAAACCGTTGATGAGCAAAATCACCTATAAAGATGCTGGCGTTGATCTGGATGTCTACGACGAAGCGATGACGCGGTTGCCGCGGCTGATGCATCGGACGTTTTCGCCGCGAGTCCAGAAGCTGGACGGCGGCTTTGCGGGCCTGTTCCGGCTGGATTTCGCCAACCGCCTGTTCGCCCGCCAGTATCGCGATCCGGTCCTGGT
>CAIYOB010000150.1 GCA_903927685.1 uncultured Planctomycetaceae bacterium | reverse complement strand
TTCGAAGATAATCGTCACTGGGTGCTACGGACCACATAGAAATATACCGTCCTGGAATAGTTTTTGTAGCGCGATCCGTCAATATGCCTTAATTATATTCCAAAGTGGAATCCAGTCCAGCTAGCAGCACGTGCCGCTATTCTGCTCGACTGCCCCCATCATCCATCCGACCGGGGGGAACGAACAGAGGCTGGAGCCTGAGCTATCCGTCATTCTTCGTGGGGCGTGTCCCTTTTGGTGCAGGCGGGTCACGTATGTTGCGTCCTTCGTCGCCGCGGCCCTTTCGGCGGCGGGGATGCCGTTGCCTCGCGTTCAGCCCGGATACGTTCCAGCAGGACGCTGGCGGGTTCGTAGTCACGGCCTTCTTGGCGGGCCAGTTCCGCCTCGGTCGGCACCAACTCGCCGCGAAACGCCTTGGCCAGAATCGCCTGCGTGATCTTCTCCACCCGCGTCATCGCCACGGTCACGCGGGCCTCGATCCTGTCCGCCAGGGCGAACAGGGCCTCCACGCGGCGAACGATTTCGTGTTGTTCGGGGAGGGGAGGCAACGGAATTCTGACGGCCTTCAAAAGGCCGAGGTTCAGCGTCTTGCGCGCCACTTCTCGGGCGAGGTCATCCAATTCCCTGTTCTTCACGGGCTGATCCAAGGCAAGACGCACGAACACGGGACTGGCGTGTGGACAGAGCGGAAGCATACCTACCGCCCGAGCCACATTTGCGCCCGCCATAGCATGAGAGACGACGGCTGTGCGGCCAATCGTGCCCACCAGGGTCACTAACACCTCACCCCCTTGCAGTCGCGTACGCGGGTATTGGCGGTCAATGGCTGGAGAGATTCGCTTGATGTTGGCTGGCTCAATGCCTCCGTTAACAAGATCGCAGACTCGAACAAACGGCACGCCGCAAGGCTCGTTATCTCCCGGTTGCAGGACACCGTACGCGGCGCTGCGGTCGTAGTGCAGGATGTCTTTAATGGCGCCCCATGCCCACGATTCTGGTAGATCCCACGTCACGGACAGGATCTCACTCGTCACGTCATCGTCATCTGGCGTCCTGCGTCTGCTTCGGCCGAATGCCTTTGCCTGACGGCGTTCCGAGCCGATGCGTTCAAGGAGTTGGGCTGCTGTCTCGACAACGACATTCTCCTCTCTCCAATCCGCCGTCAGTTGCCCCGAGCACGCGGCGGCGAGGACGGATTGGCGGAAGCGTTTGAGGAGGGCGGGGCCTTTGCCCAGTCGCGTGCGGGCCGCCTGTACCCGCGCCAGCAACGCCTCCACCTGCGCCACAATCCGTCGCTGCTCAGCCAAGGGAGGAAGGGGGATGCGTAATGAGCCAAGCCATACGGCGGGAACCCGCTTCTGCCCCACGGAACCCGTCATATTAGCTTCGCCGTCGCGCAGGAATGAATCCTGCTGGACAAATCTGTAGACGTACTCTGGCAAGACAGCGCCGTCTGCCCTGAGGACGTGGAATTCCGTTGAACCGAAACCCAAGCCATTGACCAACCCCCGGCAGATCGCAGCCTTGCCGTTCTCGAAACATGGTGTGATCTTCGCCACGATGACATCGTTGTCGCGAAACGACGTAAATCCCTTCCGGACTTCCTCGAACGCTCGAACCTGCGGATTCGTTATGGCTCTGGCATCCGCATCCACGGCAGGCATCGGAACGAATGTGACCTTTGAGTTGCTTGGGACGCTGTCGACGGCAGGCTTGGGCGGATTCAAATCGCAGACGTCGGTTATCGCCACCTCGATCCAGCCTTCCGCCAACTCTCCCCGCAATTCCCGGCCCTGCGTCTCTGCGTCTCTACGAGAGTCCGCCTTTTCCGTGCGAGGGGGCGTGGAAGGGCGGTGGGAAGCTCTCTCGCGCTTGGACTTAGCGATCTTGGCCATTCCCATTCTCCAACAGCACGAGCACCGCGTTCAGTTCTTCCACTGCGCCTACCAGTTCGCTGATGGCATCGTTGGTCAGTTCCTCCGGCGGTGGGAGTTCGTCCGCATCTTCGAGCGATTCGTCCTTCAGCCACTTGAAGCTG
>CAIYOB010000149.1 GCA_903927685.1 uncultured Planctomycetaceae bacterium | reverse complement strand
GTGATGCGCACCACAGGGCGACGCGACCGAGCCGTGTCGGCAATGGGAGACGGCACCACGAAGACGCGAATCACACAGAGACGCCAGGCAACCAACCCCGATTCGCAGCCCTGACAGACCACCCGGCACTGACCGGCCTCCACCTTTCACTCGTCTTGGCGGCGACGTTACTACATGACTATATCCCCGCCGCAATTTCCGAACTAGGAGTGTTTGCCGGGTTTCGTTAGAATCCCGAATGTGTCCACCCGTGCCGCGTCCTGTGCGGTGCCGGAGGTACACTGCCCGGGAGTTGGCGACGCCGGCGCGTGGGGTGGGCTTTCCCAGCGCTGCCCGTGCCGTACGACGGTCCCAAGTTCAGGAGAAGTCGGGATGTCAGGTCAGGGAAGACGCGCGGGGACAAAGCAGCTGGCACTGCTAGCGGCGGTTATGGTCGCGGCCAGCCTGGGCGATACCGTCTCGTTGTTTGCCCAAAGTGAACCGTGTCCCGACGAGTTGCTGCGGGACGCGGAACTGAGCGATGTGTTTTTCCTCGACCCGGACCGCGGCTGGGCCATCGGCGATCGCGGGGTGATCTGGCACACCAAGGACGGCGGCCGGCATTGGCTCCTGCAGGCTTCGCCGTCGACGTGCCGCCTGGAGTCGGTCTGGTTCCTGGACGATCGCACCGGCTGGATCGTGGGCGGCCGGACGCATCCGTACACGCACAAGAACAGCGGTGTCGTGCTGCGGACGAGCGACGGCGGCGAGCATTGGGAGGAGTTTCCGCGGTTGTCTTTGCCGGCGCTGCGCCGCGTGCGGTTCTTCGACCCGCGCAACGGCTGGGCGGTGGGCAGCGTCTCGGACCTGTATCCGGCGGGAGTGTTCGTGACGTCCGACGGGGGCCTGAGCTGGTCCTCGATTCCATCCACCGGCATCGCCCGCTGGGCAAGTGCCGATTTCTTCGATCCGGTTTCGGGCGTTGCGGCCGGGGCTCAAGGCACCCTGGCCCGCGTTTCACTCGGCGGCCTGGAGCCGGCGGGAGCAGCGCCGGCCGAGTTGCGTACCGTGCACAGCGTGCGCTGTCTGCCCGCCCAGTCTCGAGCTGCCGCCGCGGCGACCGGGGATGCGGCGGGTCGCAGCCCGGCCGTCCGCGTCGCCTGGGCCGTCGGCGACGGCGGATTGACCTCGCTCACGGTCGACGGCGGCAAGTCGTGGACCGCGCCGGCAGGGGCGCCGCCGGAAGAGATCCGGCAGTTCGACTGCCGGGCGGTCGCCCTGCTGGACCACGCCTGCTGGATTGCCGGCTCGCCGGGGACCCTGGTGTTTCACACGCCTGACGGCGGGCACACATGGGCCAGGTTCTCCACCGGCCAATCGCTGCCGATTCGGGCCTTGACTTTCCTGGACTTGAATCGTGGCTGGGCGGTCGGCGCGTTGGGCACGATCCTGGCGACGCGGGATGGCGGGCGGACGTGGAAAGTCCAGCAGCAGGGCGGCTCGCGCGCGGCGCTGCTGGGGATCTTTGCCGACGAGCAGCGCATCCCCCTGGAGTTGTTCGCCGACCTGGCGGGCGACCAGGGCTATCTAAGCGTGGTGGATGTCGTGACGCGACCGCACCTCGATTCGGCGTCAGCCAGTACCACGGCTCCGGCCCAGCGAACCCACGAAGCGATTGTCGCGGTGGGCGGGTCGCAAGCCGAGACGGCGTGGCAATTCCCCCTGCGCTACGCCGGGCTGCAGCTTTCGCCCGCCGCGATCGACGCGGAATGGCAGCGGTGGCATGGGGTCAACGCCCGCGAGGCACTGCAAGCCTATGTGGTGCGTCAGATCCGGATCTGGCGCCCCGAGGTCGTGGTCACCGAGCCGGCCAGCCCGCGCGGCGACGATCCCGTCGGCCAGTTGGTGAACCAGGCCGTGCTGGCCGCCGTGGACAAGGCGGCGGACGGAATCCAATTCGCCGAGCAGGTTGGCGGGGCCGGCCTGGCTCCCTGGAAAGTCAAGAAGGTCTTCAGTTCGCTCGGCGCCGAAGCCGCCGGCAGCGTCAACCTGACGACCTCGCAGCTCGCTGCGCGGCTGGGCGGTTCCCTGGTCGACCAGGCACGTCCCGGCAGCCAACTGTTGCGGACGAGGCACCAGGACGCGCCCGCGACCTACGGCTTTCGGCTGCTGGTCAATCGCGCGCCGGACGACGTCGGACAACGCGATTTCTTCAGCGGCACCCAGGCGGCTTCGACGGGCGAATGCCGCCGCGACATGCTCAAGCCGCCGCCTGGCGACGTGCGGAGCCTGACGCGACTGGCCCAGCAGCGGCGGAATACGCAGCAGTTGCTCGAACACCTGGCCAAGTCTTCGTCGGCCGAAGCGGCGTGGCTCAGTCAAGTCGAAAACCTGACCCGCGGTTTGGAACCTGCGGCCGGCAGCGAAGTCCTGTTTGAGCTGGCCCAGAACCTGTTGGACGCCGGTCGGCCCGACTTGGCGGCCACGGTGTACGATCTGCTGGTCCGGCAGGATCCAAGCCATCCCTTGTGCGAGGCCGCGCTGGTCTGGCTGCTGCAATACCAGGCCAGCGGCGAGGCTCAGTGGGGCCTGCAACGGGAACGCCGCCAGGAAGCCGAGGTGGCCCAAGCGAAAGCGGAGACGGAAGCCACCGATCCGCCAGCCGTTCGTCCCACGGTCTTCCTGTCGCCCGAGGGCTATCCGACGACCGCCGATGCCCAGGCCGTGGCGACGTTCCAGCCGGTGCGGGCGGCCCAGCCGGAGGACTACGCGCGGCGCGCCGCGTTCTATGGCCAGTTGATTCAGAGTTCACGCCCCGCCCTGTTCACGGCGCCCGAAGTCCGCTTTCCGCTGACGGTGGCCGGACGCTGTCTGGACAACAGCCGCCAAACGGACAGCTACTTTCACTTCCTGGCCAACACCCGCCGCGACGATGCCTGGACCGTTTGTGCGTCCAGCGAACTATGGCTCAAACAGCCGACACGGCGGCCGCCCAAGGCGAGCTTGGAGTGCCGCCGGGCGAATCAGCGGCCGCACTTGGACGGCCGCTTGGACGACGAAACCTGGCAAGAGTGCCTGCCCGCGTCGCTGTCCAGCCCCGACGCGAATGATGCCGACTGGCCGGCCGCCGTCATGCTGGCTTACGACGGCGAATTCCTGTTCGTGGCCGCCAGTTGTCGCAAGCCGCGCGGGATCGAGTATCCGGCCGCCGAGCCGCGCCGCTCGCGCGATCCGGACTTACAGGATCGCGACCGCCTCGAATTGCTGCTGGACCTGGACCGCGACTACGCCACCTACTATCGGCTGACGGTCGACCACCGCGGCTGGGCCGCCGACGCCTGTGCCGGCGTGGCCGGTTGGAACCCGGATTGGTACATCGCGACGTCCGAGGACGAAGCGGCTTGGACGATCGAGGCGGCCGTGCCTTGGAAGGAGCTGTGCGAGCGGCCGCCGACGGACCAGACCGTATGGGCCGTCGGCTTGCAGCGACTGGTCCCCGGCGCAGGCTTCCAGTCCTGGTCCCAGCCGGCCGATCCCACGATCCTGCCGGCCGGGTTCGGCTTGCTGTTGTTCCGCTGAGCGGTCAAGCCAGTTCGCCAGCGGTCTTCTCGACGAATGCGATGCAGGCGGCAACGTCCTCCTGCAGCTGCGGCGAATCATGTTCGTACTCGATCCCCATGACGCCGCGGAAGCCTTGGCGGCGCAGTTCCTTCAGCACGGCCCCGTAGTCGGCCAGCCCGGTGCCCAACGGCACGTCGCGGGCCTCCGGCTTGCCCCATTCGCCCACATCCTTGAGATGCGCCGTGATGATGCGGCCCTCCATCTGCTTCAGGCAGTCGACGCACTTCAGGCCCGAGCGGACCCAGTGCCCGGTATCGACGCACGCGCCGATCCGCCGGCCGCGGTTGCCGATCGCCTTCAAGACTCCAGCGGGCTCCCAGTACGCATAGTTGTCGTGCTTGGGATGATTGTGAACGGCCAGGTTGATTTCGAATTCGTTGCACAGCGATTCGAGCATGTCAAACGCTTCGGGGGGCGGCTCCGAGACCAACGTCCGCACGCCCATCTCCTTGGCGTAGACGAAGGTCGTCCTCGCCGCCGCCTCGTCGGTTCCCAAGTTCGCGTAGTAGTTGGTCATCTGGATGCCGTAGCCGGCCAGTTTCTGCTTCAATTCCGCCCGCACTTCGGGAGCCAGTTCTTCGCTGGTCTTCAGCGCCGGACGCTGTTTGTCCAGGCCCAGGAAAAACGCTGGCTCGATATGTTTCAGGCCGGCCTGGTCGATCAGGACCAGGGCCTCGTAGAAAGGAAAACGCCGGTAGGTGTACAGCGAAGCGCACAGCTGCCAGCCCAGTCGGGCGCAATTCGGCGTCTGGCTGGCCGCATCGGCCGCCTGGGACAGGCCCGGGCGACTCAGGCCCAGCGACGCCCCAGCGGCCAGGGCTGCGGTGCTGCGCAGAAAGGCTCGTCGATCAAAGCAGTGACTCATGTGAAGCTCCTACAAGGGAAATGGGGAAGGTGTGTTGACGAAATCCTAAACCAAGCTGCTCCCGACTTGAAGCCGGGGCCGTTTCAGACGTAGCCGTTTCAACCGAGCGTGTTCCGACCCGTCAGCCGCATGGTCTGACGAGCGGAATCCGTCTTGGCGTTCACCCCTCAGGCGTAGCGAGCAAATCTCGCAGTCGGGTGGCCAGTGCCGGTGGAAATCGCGCAGGCCAAGTGTCGTCGATCAAGTCGACATCGATCATGTCTCGCAGGTGCATTCGGTCTTTATCGCGAAATGAGGTCAGTTTCATCCGGACCAACGCTTCCAGGGTCAGGATACGAAACTCGCCTAGTTCGGCAGACTCCGTCACGTCCGGAGCGGGCAACAGGTAGTCGTCTCGGACCTTCTCGGCGGCAAAAACCACGTACACCGCGTCCCGCGTCTTGGCCTCGGGGCCGTCGAGAAACATGTCCACGCCGGCGGCACGCCGATACACAAAACCGGCCCGCTCCAAGGCTCGCCTGGCAGCCGCCAAGTCCGACCGCCGCAGCAGGATGTCCACGTCGCGCGTGGTCCGGACAGTCGCCTCGTCGGCAAGGGCCACCCAGGCGCGGACCGCGTTGCCGCCGGACACCGCGTACAGGACCCCCGCCTCGTCCAGCGCGGCCACAGCACGCGTCAATCGGTCCCGCACTCGTTCCACCGCTCGTTCCATCCTTTCCCACAGGAGGTCGCTGGATATCACGGTTAGGCCCCCAACTCAGCCAGCTACTTCATCTTCCACAACTCGTTATCCACGCGCGCGTCGCTCATGATCTGGCGGATGCGGACGACCAGGTCGGGATGGTCTGCGGCCACATCGTGCTGCTCGCCCAGATCGTTCTGCACGTCGTACAGCTGCAGCGCTGCCGACCGGGATTTCAGACGGATTCCCTTCCAGCGGCCGGCCAGTAGGACCGCCTGACTCACACCGCCTTCGTAGAACTCCCAGTACAAGTACTCGTGCTTGCCCTGCTGGGCCCCGCGTCCCTGCAGTTCCGGCACCAAGCTGATGCTGTCCAGGTTGGCCGGCGGCACGACGCCGGCCAGTTCGGCCGCGGTGGCCAGGAAGTCGCCAAAATAGCCGACGTGCTGGGAGACGCCCGGCTGGATCGTGCCCGGCCAGCGAGCGATGAACGGCACGCGGATGCCGCCGTCGGTCAAGCTGCGCTTGATGCCCCGGAGCGGACCGCTGGCTTGAAAGAACGCGGGGTCGTACTGCGGCCCGCCTTCCTTGTGCGGACCGTTGTCCGAGGTGAACACGACCAAAGTCCGGTCGTCGATCCCAAGCTGCTTCAATTT
>CAIYOB010000148.1 GCA_903927685.1 uncultured Planctomycetaceae bacterium | reverse complement strand
ATCTGAGCAGGCCGGGAACGCCTTGGATCGGTCCGCGGTGAGTTTGGGGTACGCCCTGGCCGACCCCGGGCCCTCGCCCAGCGCCACAGCTCGCCAGCGCGAACAGGCCGTCATCCTGGCGGATCAGCTGGCCAAGCTTCGCCCGGAGTACCGCGACGTGATTGTGCTCCGCAACTTGCAGGGTTTGGCGTTCGAGGAGATCGCCCAGCGGATGGATCGCAAAGCGGGGGCGGTGCGGATGCTGTGGTTGCGGGCAATGGAGAAATTCAAGCAGGTCTGCGAACCGATTGACTAGCCATGGACGATTCCGGACTCTCCGATATCAGCGCCGAACCGGCCACGCTGCGGCGGCTGACCGTGGAACAGAAGGCCCGTCTGACCGACGTGCTGGATGACTATCTGTCCGCGCTGGAGCAGGACCTCCCGCCCGATCGCGACCCCCTCCTGCGCGAGCACCCGGACTTGGCCGAGGCGCTGCAGATCTACCTGGGCCAACTGGACGACCTGCACGGCGTTGCGGCGGGGTTCGGCAACGCCGTACCGCAGCCCGCGAGTCGCCCTGCCGACGACGGCGAGGCTGACGACCGGCGGCTGGGCGACTTCATTATCGGCCGCGAGGTCGGCCGCGGCGGGATGGGGGTGGTGTACGAAGCCCGGCAGCTTTCGTTGGGCCGGCGGGTGGCGCTGAAAGTGTTGCCGTTTGCGGCGGTGTTGGACGCCAAGCAGATTGCCCGGTTCAAGAACGAAGCTCATGCGGCCGCCCAATTGCACCATCCGCACATCGTGCCCGTGTTCGCCATCGGGACGGAGCGCGGCGTGCACTACTACGCCATGCAGTTCATCGACGGCCAGCCCTTGGATCGCGTGATTGCCGAATTGCGCCGCAAATGGCGCGTGGCGGGCGACACGCCGGTGTCGGGCGACGCGGCGACGTCCGCCGCTGACCTGTCGCCGCCGGAACTGGCCGCTCCGTCCACCGGCCAGTCGTTCCTGACGGAGAAATCAGCGAACCGGCAACAGTATTTCCGCACGGTGGCGAGGTTGGGCATCCAGGCCGCCGAGGCACTGCATGCCGCCCACGAGTACGGGGTCGTGCATCGCGACATCAAACCCTCCAACCTGATGTTGGATGGCGAGGGCAAGGTCTGGGTCACGGATTTTGGCCTGGCGCGCTGCCAGTCCGAGGCGACGCTGACCAAGACCGGTGACGTCGTCGGGACGTTGCGCTATATGAGCCCCGAACAAGCGCTGGGCCAGACCGCGCTGGTGGATCAGCGGACGGACATCTACTCGTTGGGGGCCACGCTCTACGAGTTGCTGACGCTGCGGCCGGCGGTTTCCGGCAAGGACGGTCCGGCGCTGGTGCGGCAGATCGACCAGCAGGAGCCCGCGCGGTTGCGGCACTGGCTGCCCGAGCTGCCCGCCGACCTGGAGACCGTGATCCTCAAGGCGTTGGCCAAGCGCCGGGAGGACCGCTATGCCACGGCCCAACAGTTCGCCGACGATTTGCGCTGCGTTCTGGAAGGCCGGCCGACGGCGGCCAAGCCTCCGAGCTTGGCCGAGCGGCTGCACAAATGGGCTTGGCGTCACAAGCAACTCGTCACGGCCGCCGCGGCCGCGTGCCTGCTCGCCGCCGTCGGACTGGCCGCCAGCACATTGTTGATTGGGCAGGAAAAGGCCCGCGCTGAACGCAACTTTCAGCGTGCGGCGGCGAATTACCGGCATGCCCGGGAGACGGTCGACCATTTCGGCGCTCAATTGGCCGAGCGGCTGGCCGAGATCCCTGGGGCCGAGCAAGTCCGCCGCGAATTCCTCCAGGACACGCTGGAGTACTATCGCGAATTCGCCGCGCAAGCCGGCACGGATCCGGCCCTGCGGGCGGATCTGGCCCTGACCTATACCAAGATGGGGACGATCACCGACCGGATCGGCTCGACCGACGAGGCGATCTCCGCCTACCGGAACGCGGAGGGCATCTTGGAACAGTTGGTCGCCCAGACGCCCGCGTCGGCCGAGTACCGGCGCGAACTGGCGCTATGCTTGAACAACCTCGCCTTGCTGTTGAGCCGTTCCGGTTCCACGGCGGACGCGCGCCGCGCCTACGACCGGGCGATCCGCTTGCAGGAGCAACTGGTTGCCGCGTCCCCGCAGGTCGAACAGTACCAGGGGGATCTCGCTCGGTCACTCAACAACCTGGGGTTGCTGCACAGCGACACGGGCCAGATCGAGCAGGCCGCGGGGACCTTTCGGCAGGCAGCCAGCCGGCAGCAGGAACTCGTCGCCCGGCAGCCCGGCGATCCGGAGCAGCTCCGCAATCTGGCGGCCACCTACAACAACCTGAGTTCGCTGTACGCGACCCTCCAGCCGGCGAAGGCGGTGGAGTTCTGCGCGCAGGCCCTGGTGTACCAGAAGCGAGCCGTCGCGGCCCGGCCCGACCTGCTCGTGCACCAAAGCGATCTGGCGTTGACTTACAATAACCTGGGGGCCGCCCTGGCCCGCGCACAGCAGGCGGAGGAAGCCACGGCGTCGTATCAGCGCGCCATCGAGATCCAACGCCAACTGGTGACTGCGGTTCCAGCCGACAAATCGTTCCGCCGCGATCTGGCGGTCAGCTACAACAACCTCGGGCTGCTGCAGAATGCCCGCCAGCAGACGGCGGAAGCGGAAGGTTCTTTTCAGCAGGCCCTGAGTCTGCAGGAAGTGCTCGTGGCCCAACACCCGCGGGACGCCGGCCTGCAGAGCAGCCTGGGGGGCATCTGCAACAACCTGGGCACCGTGTTGGAGCAACTGCACCGCACCGAGGCGGCGGCCGAGGCCTACCAGCGAGCGGTCGGATATCAGCAAGCGGCCCACGAGCGAGCTCCCAGCGTCGAGCGTTATCGCAGCTTCCTGAGCAAACACTACTACAACTACGGCCGGGTCTTGCGGCAACTCGGGCGGCCCGAAGAAGCCATTCGCGTGGCCCTGGAACGGAAGGAACTCTGGCCCAACGATCCGCAGCGGTTGCTCACCGTGGCGGAGGAGTTGGCCCTGGCGAGCCAACTGCTCCCCGGCGGCGAACACCACGGTCTGACCGCCCGGCAGGGAACGGCGCTGGCCATGGAAACACTGCGTCAGGCGGTGGCGGCCGGCCTGGTCGTCCCCGGCGACTTGGACCGCAGCCAGGCGTTCGCTGGGCTGCAGAATCAGGCTGAATTTGCCGAACTGGTCAAGCACGAACCGGCCACAAGGAAACCGTAACATGCCGACGAGACGACATCAGCTGCTCCCGCGCCGGCGCAAGAGTTCTGCTTCCGCCAGCTTCCGCCTGGCGGTGGAAGCCCTGGAATCGCGGACCGTGCTGTCAGCCACGCATCTACTCGCCCAAGCCATGCTCGGCGAGCCGGTTCCTGGCGACGCCCTGCGCGGCTCCAGCCACGCCGACCCGGGGCCCGGCTGGGGCCAGTTCGGCGCGCCGTCCTTGCAGACCAGTCCTCGCGCCGCGAGCGAGGACGCCGGTCGCCACTCTCCGGGCAAATCCTTCGGTGCGTTCGATCTGCCGGGGCCTGGCGGCGGCGGTTCGGCGGCGTCTGCGCCGGGGCGCGGTCCGGCTGGGGCCGCGGATTGGATTGTGGTGCCTCTGGTGCCGCCCCCCGAGCCGCCGGCAGCACGGTCGTTGGACGCAGACGGGGGGCTCGCCGCTGTCAATCGTCCGGCGTCGAGCATGCCGGCGCTGGAAGCCACCTCCCCGCCCCTTCCCCGCGGGAGTGACGTGGCGGTTTTGCCGCCGGCGCGACCGTGGGAGACCGAGCCTGCGCCGCTCGTTGCCCCACGGCCGCGGGATGCGAGCCCCAGTGGCCCGCCGTCACGCTTTGCATGGGACGCCTTTGCGAGTGCCGAGCCCACGCTGCGTCTTTCACCCGGAAACGCGGGCGGCTCGTCCAGTGCTCTGCGTCTCGTCTCCCCGCCTGGCGAATCGTTGATCCGCACGTGGGAAGATCCGCTGTCGCCCCTGTTGATAACGCCGCAAGAGCCCGCCGTTCGGGCCGTTGGCCGCGTGGCGGAACGGACCGGCCAGGAGGAACTCGATGCCGCGGAGGGGGAGATTTGCCGGGAATCTGACGACGAGGGCGGGGGCATCGAGCTTGGCGACTTGGGCGAAGCGATGCGCAGGCCGCTGCTGCCACCGGCGCTGCGGAGGGAATCGGCCGCGGACGAGACGGTCGGTGCGCGCGAGGAGGATGAGTCCAAGGAGCGTTTGCGGGTGCGAACGTCGCTGCGGGATGAAGTCTTCGACGAGAGACGCTTGCAGGAGATCTGGGAGCCGCAGCTTGAGGAGGACCGCCTTGGGCCGTGGCGGGCAGATGTAGATGCCGCGCAGGCCGACGTTGCTGAAGGTGCCCCGCGGGACGCAGGGCACGACGAAGGCGGGACGATTGAATTGGCGGTGGCTGCGTATTCCACGGCGGCTCGGTTGCCCGCGGAACCACCACGCGCGGGCGAACGAGCGCTGGGCATCGACCCGGCGCGTGGCGGCGGCGTGGGCCGGATCCCGATGGACGCGGGCGTGGGCCTGTTCCAGGCATTCGAGTTAGCGGCTGGCCCCGGCGAGGTGCTGGGACAACCGGCGGAAGCGACGCTCGACCAACTCGCCCCCGGGGGAGCACCGGCCACGGCCACGGCGGCGGTCCAAGTTGCCGCGGAGGCCGCACAGGCTGATGTCGGCAACGGCACGTCGTAGGGGGCATTCCGAGCCACGCCCTCGCGGCGACAGGAGTGGCGACAGGAGTGGTGCAGAGCGACTCGACGCGGTATCCTATCCCGTCGAGTTCTGTCTCCCCAAATTGCGAAAGTGCCTCTGCCCCATGACCCAGCTGACGCTTGTGTTCTTTGTGGTCGGTATGGTCGCCCTGGTCGTGGGCGCCGAGTTGTTGGTTCGGGGGGCGGCGCATCTGGCGGCCGCGGTAGGTGTCTCGCCGCTGGTGATCGGCTTGACGGTTGTCGCGTATGGCACCAGTTCGCCCGAATTGGCGGTCAGCATCCAGGCGTCCTGGCTGGGGCAAGCCGATTTGGCGCTGGGCAATGTGGTCGGCAGCAATATCCTGAACGTGCTGCTGATCCTCGGCGCGTCGGCGGTCATTATTCCGCTGACCGTCGCCCGCCAGTTGTTGCGGCTGGACGTGCCGCTGATGATCGTGCTGTCCGTGTTGACACTGCTGTTCGGCCTGGACGGCCGGATCGGCCGCCTGGACGGAGCGATTTTCGTCGTGATTCTGGTGGTCTACACCGTGTTCCTGATTCGCCAGAGCCGCCGGGAGGTCGCGGCGGAACGCGCCGCGGAACAGGCGGCGAACCCGGCGGGGGCCGCGGCGGTGGGCAGCCACGGATTCGGCGTGATTCTGTGCGACTTGGCCTTGATCGTGGGGGGCTTGGGCCTGTTGATCCTGGGGTCGCGTTGGCTGGTCCAAGGGGCCGTATCCCTGGCCACGGCGTGGGGTGTCAGCGAGCTGTTGATCGGGCTGACGGTCGTGGCCATTGGGACCTCGCTGCCGGAAGTCGCCACGACCTTGGCGGCCGCCTTGCGGGGCCAGCGGGATATCGCGGTGGGCAACGTGGTTGGCAGTTGCACCTTCAACATCATCTCGGTGTTGGGCCTCAGCAGCCTGGTCAGCCGCACCGGCATCCCCGTTTCGGCCCAGGCTCTGCAGTTCGACATTCCCGTGATGATCGGGGTGGCGGCCGCGTGTCTGCCGGTGTTCTACACGGGTGGCACGGTCAGCCGCTGGGAAGGGGCCTTGTTCCTCGGCTATTATGTCGCGTACACCGTGTACCTGGTTCTGCACGCGACCGGCAATGGGGCCTTGCCGTTGTTTCGAGATGCGATGCTGTGGTTTGTGATTCCGTTGACCGGAGTGACACTGGCCGCCCATTCCTGGTCTTGCCTCCGCCGCAGCCCCCGGCGGTGCGATCGGGTCAGTCCGGGCGGCGACAAAGGTGGATGATTCATGACCGGCTGGACGCTCTTGTTCTTTCTGCTGGGGTTGGTCGCGTTGGTCGTCGGCGCCGAGTGGTTGGTCCGCGGTGCTTCGCGGCTGGCTGCGGCCGTGGGCGTCTCGCCGCTGGTCATCGGCCTGACCGTGGTCGCGTTCGGGACCAGTTCGCCGGAACTGGCGGTCAGCGTGCAAGCGGCCTGGTCGGGTCAAGCCGATTTGGCGCTGGGCAACGTCGTCGGCAGCAATGTGTTCAATGTCCTGTTCATCCTGGGCGTTTCGGCAATCATCGTCCCGCTGACCGTGGCCCGACAACTCCTGCGGTTTGACGTGCCGGTGATGATCGTCGTTTCGGCGTTGGTCCTGGCGCTGGGGCGGGACGGGCAGATCGGCCGTCCCGACGGCATCCTGTTCGCCGCGGGGGTGCTGGTCTATACGTGGTGGCTGATCCGGACCAGCCGGCGGCAGGTTGCGGCGGAAAAAGCCGCGGCTCCCGTGAGCGACGAAGCGACGGTCGCCGCGGGAGGTGTCGTGCTGAATCTCGTGCTCATCGTCGCCGGTTTGGCTGCCCTGGTCCTCGGCTCGCGATGGCTGGTCCAAGGAGCGGTGGCGATCGCCACGGCGCTGGGTGTGAGCGAATTGGTGATCGGGCTGACCGTGGTCGCCGCCGGCACATCGCTGCCCGAGGTCGCGGCCTCGATCACCGCCGCGGTGCGCGGCGAACGGGACATTGCCGTCGGCAACGTGGTCGGCAGCAATATCTTCAATATCCTGGCGGTTCTGGGGCTCAGCAGTCTGGTTAGCCCCGGGGGCATCCGGGTCTCGCCCGAGGCGCTCGAGTTCGACATCCCGGTGATGATCGCCGTGGCGGTGGCCTGCCTGCCCGTGTTCCTCACCGGCGGCACGATCAGCCGTTGGGAGGGGGGCGTGTTCCTCGGGTACTACGTGGCCTATACGGCGTATCTAATCCTGAACGCGACCCAGCATGCCGGCTTGGCCACGTTCCGAGCCGCCATGTTGTGGTTTGCCCTCCCGCTGACGGCACTGACGCTGGCAGCCAGCCTGGGGCAAGCATGGAAGCGCCGCCGTGCCGCGGCCTGACGCCGTCTTATCTCAACTCCTTCAGGATCGGGGCAGCCATGTCAAATCGACTTGCATTTGAAACCAGTCCCTACCTCCTGCAGCACAAAGACAACGCCGTGGACTGGTACCCGTGGGGGCCGGAGGCGCTGGCCCGAGCCCGGGCGGAACAGAAGCCGATCTTCCTGTCGATCGGTTATTCGGCGTGCCATTGGTGCCACGTGATGGAGCACGAGAGTTTTGAAAATCCGGAGATCGGCGCGCTGCTGAACGCCCGCTTCGTCAGTATCAAGGTCGACCGCGAGGAGCGGCCTGACCTGGATCAGATCTATATGAATGCGGTCCAGATCATGACGCGGCACGGCGGCTGGCCGATGTCCGTGTTCCTGACTCCCGACTTGCAGCCGTTCTACGGCGGCACCTATTGGCCGCCGTACCCGCGACTGGGTATGCCGGGCTTCCTGCAGGTCCTGCAAGCGGTCGACGAGTTATGGCGGAACCGACGCGAGGACGCCGTCCAGCAGGCCGAGCAGTTGACGCAGTACTTGCAGCAAGCGGACGTGGCCGAGACAGGCCCCGCCGCCGTCGACGAACGGTTGCTGCAGGAGGCGGTGGTCCGCCTGCAGCGGGACTTTGACACCGTGCACGGGGGCTTCGGGTTCAAGCCCAAATTCCCGCACCCGATGGCCCTCCAATTCCTGTTGCGGATGTGGCGGCGGACGGGCCGGGACGGCCTGTTGCAGCTCGTGCGGCTGAACTTGGACAAGATGGCCCGCGGCGGGATTTACGATCACCTGGGCGGCGGCTTCGCCCGCTATTCGGTCGACGAGCGTTGGCTGGTCCCGCACTTCGAGAAGATGCTGTACGACAACGCCTTGCTGGCCGGCGTGTACCTGGACGCCTATCAGGCCACGGGAGATGCGTCGTACGAGTGCGTGGTCCGGGAAACACTGGACTACACGCTGCGCTACTTAAGCGACCCGGCCGGGGGCTTCCACAGCACCGAGGACGCGGACAGTGAAGGCGAGGAAGGCAAGTTCTATCTCTGGACGCCGGGGGAAGTGCGGCGGGTGTTGGGCCGCGAGCGGGGCGAGCGGTTCTGTGACGTGTACGACGTGACCGACGCCGGGAACTTTGAGGGACACAGCATCTTGAATCTGCCCCAGACGATCGAGCGGCGTGCCGAGTTCCGGGGCTGGCCGGTGGGCGAGTTGCGGGCGGAACTGGCCGAATCCCGCCGCTTGCTGCTGGCCGCTCGCGACCAGCGGGTGCGGCCCGGCAAGGACGACAAGGTGTTGTTGAACTGGAACGCGCTGCTGATCGAGCCTTTGGCGCGGGCCGCCGGTGTGCTGGGCGAGCCGCGGTACCTGGAGGCCGCCGTGCGGGCCGCGGACTTCATCCTGCGGGAGCTGACGCGTCCGGACGGCCGGCTGTTGCACAGCTGGCGGCGGGGGCAGGCCAAGCTGGACGCATACCTGGACGACTACACGTTCTTCATCCAGGCCCTCGTCACGCTGTACGAATCGCAGTTCGACGAGCGTTGGATCGACCACGCCGTGCGCTTGGCCGACGTGACCTTGGCGCACTTTGCGGATCCCCGGGCGGCCGGATTCTTCTACACGGCCGACGATCACGAACGGCTGATCGCGCGGAACAAGGATTTCCTGGAGAGCAGTGTGCCCAGCGGGAATGCGCTGGCAGCAACGGCCCTGTTGCGGTTGGGCAAGTTGTGCGGTCGCAGTGATTATCTGCAGGCCGCATATGGCGTCATCGAAGCCTCGGCCGGGTGGCTGGAGCGGGCCGCTTCCGGCATGGGCCAGATGCTGTCGGCCGCGGAGATGCGGCTGGGGCCGTTGCGGGAAATCGTCGTCATCGGCGATTCCTGCGCGGGCGACACGGCGGCCGCCCTGGCCGGATTGCGGCGGCGGTATCTGCCCAATCGCGTGTTGGCGTGCCGAAAACCGGGCGCCACGGCAGGCTCGCCGCTTTTGGCGCCGCTGTTCCAGGGCAAAACGCCCTGGGGCGTGGAGCCCACGGTGTATGTGTGCGAGGATTTCGCCTGCCAAGCGCCGGTGGCGGGCCTCGCCGCGACGGACGCTTTGTGGGAGTCGCTGGGACCGACCGGCCTGGCCCGGACGGGGCCTTAGAACCCGCGTGCCGCCTTGACGTCATCAAAGTCGGTCAGGTGGTAATCGATGCCGACGTAGTCCAGGGTCCGGCAGAGGGCGCGGAACGCCACGCCGAAACCGTCCGGCCCGCTGAAGCCGCCGAACTGGCCGCCGCCTTTGACGTGGGGTTCCAGGTCCAAGAACACCCCGGGCACGCCGCGCTTCTTCAGTTTCTTTTCCAGCTTGGGAATCAAGTCGCGGAAGTCGCGCAGGATCGCTTCGTGGCCGGTGTCGCCGAGGTCCGCCGGCACAAAGTTCTTGAGTGCCGCCTCGTCGACGTGATCGGTCCTCTTGGCCTGTTGCGGATGACGATAGTCCTTGATATGCAGCCAGCCCAATCCCGGCTTCATGTCACGGTATTGCTGCAGGCACTCGTCCGCCGAAAAGCCCTGAGTCGCGATGTTTGCCCCGTCGAAGATCAACAGCAAGGCGGGATGGTCGACCTGGCGATGGATCTCGGCCAGCAGGCTGCCCGTCTGGCCGACCAGGTTGGCCTCCAGTTCCAAGCCGAACGTCAGATCGCTGCGATGGCAAGCTTCGGCGATCTTGCCCAGTTGGTCGACCACCTGCGGAATATGCTCCGCCGGATTGGTGCCGCGCGGAGGATAAAACGAGAAGCCGCGGATCAGTTTCGTCTCGAAAGCATGGGCCATCTCGCAGGCCTGTTGGACTTCCTGCTCCAGGTACTTCTTGAACGGTACAAACCGGTTCTGGGAGCCGTCGTCCACGTCCAGCAGCTTGACCTTGCCAATCGGCGAGCCGATCGACGACACGTTCAACCCGTACTCATCCTCCAGGTGGCGAATCTTGGCGATTTCCGTCTTCGTCAACTGCATCACATTCTTGATGCCTTGGCCCGCATCGATGAAGCGAATCGTGTAGTACTGCAAGCCCAGGGCGGCGAAGGCGGCGAATTGCTGTTCGGCCAGTTTCTGGTTGGCGGCTTCATCGGCGAAGCCGGACAGAATCACGGAGGGTTTGTCGGCCATGGAAGTCGTCCTTCGCTGGTAAGAAGTTGGTGACGCGGAATCGCCTATCATTGTGTCGCGATGGCCAGTGGGATTCAAGTAGTGCCCCGACATGCCCTGAAATGCCCCGTCAGGTGTTTCGTCAGGTGTCTCGGCACGACGCATGGCACCGCTCGCATGGCGACCAGCTGGGCAACGCTCCCGGCAAGGTCGGCTGACAGCATCGCCAGCACGCAGAATCGGCACAACCCGTAGAATCTGACTAAAGCCCCTGGCTTGCAAATGCCGAACTGGGAAGTAATCGTTTCTGCCCCTACGACGCGAGAAACAGCGAGGCCGCCATGAGGTGCAAGCAGTGCGTGTGGGTCGCGATGTTGGTGCTAGCTGGAACCAGCGGCTGTGCCATGTGCGACAACGTGGAAGACTGGACGTATGCCGCCTTCGGCGGCAAGTGGCAGCGCGACAATCCGACCAGCGGACGCGTCGGCTCGGTTTTCGATCCCGCCGGGATGCAGGTGGCCGAAGGGGGCACACCGACGAAGGCCGAACCGGAACTGGCGGAACCGGAGGCGAGCGAAGAGACCGCCGAACCGTTGTTGGCCGAACCGGAGGAGACGCCGGAAGCCGCTGAGCCGCAGATGGAACCGGCGGAGGAACCCGCGGACGAGAAGGCAGTACCGAAACCCGCGGCCGGCAAACCGGCCGGCAGCGACGCCCAGGCGGATCCCGATCCGGCCCCGGCGCCCGGCGGGATCACGCCCGGCGGGCTCGGCTTGCCGCCGCTGCCTGCGGAATCGGCCGCCAGCCCGCAGCCGAAAGCCGGCGACGACGGACTCTTGCCACCGCTGGATCCGCCGCCGCAATAAGCCGTCGCGTCTCGCAAGAAGCCCTCCCCGGCCGCGACCGCGTCCGGCCCTCCCGCACGCGGGAGGGTGATCCGGAGAGGGTGTTTCGGCGATGGCATGAAGCCGCATCGTGAGTTACACTGTCGGCTATGACAAGCCATCCAGCCATCGACGTTGTCTGCCTGCATCGCGACGACAATATCTGCCTGGCCGCCCGGTCGCTGGACCGTGGCGCCCCGATTGTGGTCGGCGCTCGCACGGTCGCGCTCACCAGCCCCGTCAAACTGGGGCATAAGATTGCGGTCCAGCCGATTCCGCAGGGGGCTCGGGTCGTCAAATACGGCCAAGCCATCGGGGTGGCCACGCAGCCCATCGCGTCCGGGGATTGGGTCCACAGTCACAACTTGAGCAGCGGCGACTTGGAGTTGGACTACGCCCCGGCAACGCAAATCCCGCCCCCACCTGTGCCGATCACGGACCGCACTTTCCAGGGCTATCGCCGGGCCAACGGCAAGGCCGGCACGCGGAACTACATCGCCGTGATCTCGACGGTCAACTGCTCGGCCTCGGTCTGCAAATTTGTCGCCGAGCGGTTCGGCCGGTCGCAGTTGCAGGATTTCCCCAACGTCGACGGCGTGATCGCGTTGAAGCACACCAGCGGCTGCGGCATGGCCTATCGCGGGCTGGCTCACGAGATGCTCAACCGCGTCCTGGCGGGGACCGCCCAGCATCCGAACATCGGCGCTTACCTGCTGATTGGCCTGGGCTGCGAACAGGGCGAAATGGACTATCTGCTGTCCAGCCAGCGGCTGGTCCAGATCGACGGCATCCCCGGTCCGGAGGGGCAGCCACCCGTGTTCTGCATGCAGGATCTGGGGGGGACGGTCAAGACGGTCGAGGCGGCCGTACGGCGGGTGGCCGAGCTGCTGCCGCTGGCCAACGACGTCCGCCGCGTGCCGATTCCCGCCAGCGAGTTGATCCTGGGCCTGGAGTGCGGCGGGTCCGACGGCAACTCGGGGGTCACTGCCAATCCGGCCGTCGGCGCGGCGGTCGACCTGGTGGTCGCCTGCGGCGGCACGGCGATCCTCGCGGAGACGCCCGAGATCTGCGGCGCCGAGCACCTGTTGACGCGGCGGGCGGTGTCTCGCGAGGTGGCGGACAAGTTGCTCGAGCGCGTCCGCTGGTGGGCTTGGTACACGGGCCTGTTCGGCGTCGAAGTCAACAACAACCCGTCGGTCGGCAACAAGGAAGGCGGCTTGACCACGATTGCAGAAAAGTCGCTGGGGGCGGTGGCCAAGGGCGGCACGACGGCGCTGGTGGACGTGGTCCAGTACGCCGAGCCGGTGACCGCCCGAGGGCTGGTCTTCATGGACTCGCCCGGCTACGACCCGGCCAGCACGACGGGGATCGTCGCGGGCGGCGCGAACGTCGTCCTGTTCACCACCGGCCGCGGCAGCTGCTTCGGCTGCAAGCCGGCTCCGTCCCTCAAGATCGCCACCAACACGCCGATGTACGAGCGGATGATCGACGACATGGACGTCAACGCCGGCGAGATCCTCGGCGGACGCAGCGTCGCCGACGTGGGCCGCGAGATCTTCGAGCAGGTCCTGGCGGTCGCCAGCGGCCAGCCGACCAAGAGCGAGCTGCACGGCCTGGGCGACGAGGAATTCGTGCCTTGGACGGTGGGACCGGTCTTGTAGCGCGGAGGCCGAACATGGTAGAGCCAGCCGCCTCCGGGACAACGCTGGTCGTCTTGGCGACGTACAACGAGTTGCAGAACCTGCCGAGTTTGACGGACGAGATCTTCCGCTACGCTCCCGATGTGCACATGCTGGTCGTGGATGACAATTCGCCGGACGGTACCGGCCGCTGGTGCGACGAGCGGGCGCGTGCCGACGGCCGGTTTCGCGTCTTGCACCGCCCCGGCAAACTCGGTCTGGGCACAGCCACCGTAGCGGGCATGCACTACGCGCTGGAACATGCTTACGATTACATCGTCGTGATGGATGCGGATTTCAGCCATCATCCCCGCTACCTGCCGGAACTGCGGCGCGGCATGGAGCTGGCACCGCCGCAGGGGCCGATCGACGTCATGGTCGGTTCCCGTTATCTGCCCGGCGGAGGGATCGAAGGCTGGCCGTGGCGGCGACGGTGGACCAGTCGCGCGGTGAACCGCTACGGGCGGTGGTGGCTGCGACTGCCCGTCAGCGATATCAGCGGGGCCTTCCGCTGCTATCGAGCCGCGACGCTGCGGCGGTTGGGCCTGGCCGCCATCCGGTCCCGGGGGTACGCGTTCGAGGAGGAGATCCTGTGGTGGCTGCAGCGGCGCGGCGCCCGCTTTGGCGAGACGCCCATCGTGTTTGTCGATCGCCAGCGAGGCCAATCCAAAGTCGACATTCGCGAAGCCTGGTCGGCCTGCTGGAACATGTTCGTGCTGGGCCTGCGCGGCCGCTGTTGCCGCCCGGCTGTGTCCTGTGACTCACCCCCGGAATCGCCATGATCCGAGTGCTGCAGATCATCCCGACGCTGGACCGCTGCGGAGCCGAAAAGCAGTTGACCTTGCTGGCCACCGGCTTGCCGCACGAGCGCTTCGAGGTGCAGGTCTGTGCGCTGACGCGCGGCGGCCCGCTCGCAGCGCCGCTGCAGCAGGCCGGCATCCCGGTGACGGTGATCGGCAAGTCCTGGAAAGTCGATCCGCTGGCGTACGCACGGTTGAAGCGGCTGATCGCCCGCTGGCAGCCAGACCTGGTGCACACCTGGATCTTCGCGGCCAACGCCTATGGACGCTGGGCGGCTCGCGGCGCCGGCGTCAAGCACATCGTGGCGGGCGAACGCTGCGTGGACCCCTGGAAACGCTGGCACGAACTGGCCCTCGACAAGCTGCTGGCCGGCTGCACGGAGCGGATCGTCACCAACAGCAGCGGCGTGCGGGATTTCTACGCCCAGCAGGGCTTGCCCGCCGACAAGTTCGTGATCATCCCCAACGGCGTCGAACCGTGGACGGCTCCCGCGGCCCGGCCCCGGGAAGAATTGCTGGCGGAACTGGGCTTGCCGCCGGAGTCCCGGCTGATCGCCGCCGTGAATCGGCTGTGGCCGCAGAAGCGGGTCAAGGACTTGATTTGGGCGGCCGACCTGTTGAAGATCGTGAACCCCCACGCGCACCTGCTGATCGTCGGCGACGGCCCGCAGCGGTGGCGGCTGGAACGCTATCGCGACCAGTGCGAGATTCGGGACTGCGTCCATTTCCTGGGACCGCGCGACGACGTACCGAGTCTGCTGGCACACTGCGAATGCCTGTGGCTGGGCAGCGGGTACGAAGGTCAGTCGAATGCGATTCTGGAAGCCATGTCCGCCGGCCTGCCGGTCATCGCCACGGACATTCCCGGCAATCGCGACTTGATCGTGCCCAAGCAGACCGGCTATCTCGTCCCCGTCGGCGACCGGGCCGCATTTGCCCGCTGGACGAACCTGCTGTTGAACGACCGGGACCTGGCGGCGCAACTGGGGACCGCCGGCCGGCAGCGTGTGCAGACCGAGTTCTCGGTCGAACGGATGGTCGCGCGGCACGCGGCGCTGTACGAGGAACTTGTGGGTTAAGGCCTGAAGCCATTTCCGGTCCCGCCCCGACGCGCCAGGTCGAGTTCACTCCCGCCATTGCTTGACCGCGGACGGCACGGATCTCACAATGGGCCCCAGACCAACGAGACGGCCGCCGGACGCCTACCGCGACGCGGCCAGCTCCTCCAACGGAGACCGCCCGATGAGATCCTCCTGCAAAGCGTGGAAGTGGCTGCTGTCCCTGTCGGCCCTGCTGAGCGCGGCCGTGGCTGCCAACCCGTCGGCAGCCCAAACCGAACCGGAGACGACGCTCCTGGGCTATCGCAACGCCCTCTGGTACGGCTCGACGTTCTGGACCGGTCCGAACTGGACGCGGGTCGGCAAGGACTGGCATCATCCCGGCGAGGACACGCCCAGTGTGCGCCGCTTTGACGCTCCGCGCGACGGCCAGGTCACGCTCCGCGGCCGCGTGTTCAAGTTGCACTTGGACGGCGACGGCATCCGCGCCAGCATCTGGCACGGCGGGCGAGAAATCTGGATGGCCGAGATCGACGGCCGGGACGCGCAGGGCGTCGAGCCGAACCTGACGCTCGACGTCCAACGCGGCGACGCGCTGCGGTTTGTGGTCCACAAACGCGGCGGCATCGCTTGCGACACCACCGGCTGGGATCCGATCGTCACCTATGCCGACGGCGAGTCGTTCCAGGCGTCGGCGTTTTTCGCGGCCCGGCAGCAAGGCGCAGGCGGCTGGTACTACGAACTGCTGGGACACGGCGAGATCCCCGCGGACGCCCGGCCGCCGGTGCCCGTGCCCGAAGCACTGAAACAGGAACTCGTGCGCGTCGCGGCGGAAGAGGCTCCCAGCGCCGCGCGAGACCTGCTGGAACTGGTCCTGGAGGAATGGTGGCACGACGACCAGCTGTCGGATGCCACGGCGGCTTACGAGTCGGCTGTCAAGAATCATCGGGACCGCGCCCGCCGACTGGCAGCAGACTTGGGCCAGCCCACCGAGGCCGTGAACCAGCTGGCGGCAGCCGCGCCGCAGACGTTAAGTGACTGGCGCAGTCTCTACCTGCGGGTCCGTCTGCGGAAACGCGAGTTCGCGCTCCGCAATCCGCTGTTGGACTTCGACCAATTGCTGTTCTGCAAGCGTGCTCAGCCGAGTTACAGCCACCTGGTCGGCCAGTACTTCGGCTGGCGGCAGCGGCCGGGCGGCGGGCTGTTTGTGCTGGAAGACCCGGGCCACTCGCTGGCCGTCCGGGACTTGATCGGCCCCCAACTGCCGCCCGGCAACGTCCTGGAGCCCTGCCTGTCCTACGACGGCCGCCGGATCGCGTTCTCGTACGTGGCCTGCCCGCCACAGCCGCCGGACTCCACGGCCTTGCCGGTCAACGAGCAAGGCGACGAGAGCGGCTACTTTCACGTGTACGAAATCGGCAGCGACGGCGCGGGCCTCCGGCAGCTGACGCACGGCTGCTATGACGACCTGATGCCCTGCTACTTGCCCGACGGCGGGCTGGCGTTCGTCTCGACGCGGCGGCGCAGTTATTCGCGTTGCTTCGGGCCGAATTTCAGCAACCGCTGGCACAGCTATACGCTGCACCGCATGAACGCCGATGGCTCCGCCCTGCGGATCCTGTCGCTGAACGACGTCAGCGAGTGGTTCCCGGCCGTGGCGAACAGCGGCGAGATCCTGTTCGCTCGGTGGGACTACATCGACCGCGACGCCGTGACGCATCAGAACCTGTGGTCCATGCGTCCGGACGGCACCAACCCGATCGCCGTCTGGGGCAATGCGACCCCCAAGCCGCACTGCACCTTTCAGGCCAAGCCGATCCCCGGCAGCCGCAAGCTCGCCTTTATTGCCTCGGCCCATCATGCCGTCACCGGCGGGCCGTTGTGCTTGCTGGATGCGGCGGTCGATCCGAATAGCCAGGCCGCGATCACGCGGCTCACGCCCGTGCCCTACCCGGAAGCGGAGAGCAGCGAGATTCCGGAGTACTATGCGTCGCCGTGGCCCTTGTCGGAACAGTACTTCCTGATCGCGTACAGCCGCGACCGGCTGGTCTTCGAGGGCGAGCACCTGACCAATCCCAACCCGGACAACGCCTTGGGATTGTACCTGCTGGACGCAGCCGGCAACCGCGAGTTGCTGTATCGCGACGCCACGCTGGGCTGTACCAGCCCGCTCCCCGTGCGGCCCGTGCCCTGCCCGCCGGTGTTACCTAGCACCGTGACCGCCGACGCGCCGACCGGCGAACTGCTGATCACCGACATCTACCAGGGCCTGGGCGACGTGCCGCGAGGCACGATCAAGGAGCTGCGCGTGATCCAGATCTTCCCCAAGACGACGTGGATCGCCAACGCGCCGCGGGTCGGCATCGCCGGCGAGGAGAACACCCGGGCGATCCTCGGCACGGTTCCAGTCGCCGCCGACGGGTCGGCGCGGTTCCTGGTGCCGGCCCACAAGCCGCTGCTGTTCCAGGCCCTCGATCAGGACGGCTTCGCCTACCAGACGATGCGCTCGACGACGTCCGTCCAACCCGGCGAGCAGACGGCGTGCGTCGGCTGCCACGAGCACCGCATGTCGGCGCCGCCCAAGCTGGCCGGCAGCCCGCTGGCGTTGCAGCGGCCGCCGGCGGCGCTGGATCCGGGCCCGTGGGGCGGGCGTCCGTTTTCGTTCCTGGAGGTCGTCCAGCCGGTACTCGACCAGCATTGCGTCCGCTGCCACGGCGGCGAGAAGACCGAACAGGGCGTGGACTTGACGGCGGCCCCGCACGACGGATTCACCAGATCGTACTGGGCCCTGTGCGGCAACGGAGCCAACCGGGAGCCCCAAGCCGCTTTGCCGCCCCTGGTGCCGCGCTTCGAGCAACGCAACCAGATCCAGATGACGCCGCCCGGCGGCCAGTACGGCGCGCGGGGCAGTCGCTTGCTGAAGCTGCTCCGCGACGGCCACGAAGACGTGCAACTGGACGACGCCGACTGGCGGCGGCTGGCCGCATGGATCGATTGTAACGCGGTTTTCCACGGCTCGTATGACCCCGCCGACCAGGCCCGACAACTGGCCGGCCAGCGTCTGGCCATGCCGGAGATTCAGTAAGGAAGGGACGCCCAATGACTCGCGCAATGCTGTGTTCGCTGTGGCTGCTGGGCTGCCTCCAAGCCGCGCCTGCCTTGGAGGCCGCGGAGGCCCCCAAGCCGAACGTCGTCTTGGTCCTGTTCGACGACTTGGGGTGGGGCCAGCCGCAGTGCTATCGTCCGGATTCCGCGCTGCGAACGCCCCACCTTGACCGACTGGCGTCGCAGGGCATGCGGTTCACGGATGCGCACTCGGCTGCGGCCGTCTGCACGCCCACTCGTTACGGTCTGCTCACCGGCCGCTATCCGGCCCGGATTGGCCAATTCGGGGTGTTGGGCACCTGGTCAGCGCCGCTCATTCCGGCCTCGCGCCCGACGGTAGCTTCGTTGCTCAAGCAGCAGGGGTATGCGACGGCATGCATCGGCAAGTGGCATCTCGGTTTGCAATGGACAACGGCCCCCTCCCGAGGCCCGCCGCCGATAGGCACGCGCTTCACCCAGGGGCCCACGGAACTTGGCTTCGATTACTTCTGCGGATACACGCATGCCGCGAACATCGGCTCGATCCTCGAACAGGACCGCGTCACGGCTGAGGTCGCCGAGGAGGAGAACCAGCCGCTCATGCTGCGCAAGGCCGTGGAGTGGCTCGAGCAGCGCGAACCGCAGCAGCCGTTCTTCTTGTATTTCCCGATCTGCCCGCCGCACTACCCCGTGGCGCCGGCCCCTGAGTTCCTGGGCCAGAGCGGGGGTGTGGACCTGGCGGGCAAGGACCTCCCGGGAGCGGCTGCTCCCGGCCGCTACCCGGATTGGGTCTTTCAAGGCGACGCGATGCTCGGCGAGATCATGAGCGTGTTGGAGCGGCGCGGACTGGCGGACAAGACGCTGCTGATCGCCACCTCGGACAACGGCGCCGAGCACCGTGCCTATCCGCCACTGCGGGAAGCCAAGCGGAGCATCTACGAAGGCGGGCACCGCGTGCCCTTCGTCGCCCGCTGGCCTGGCCGCGTGTCGGCGGGCTCAACCTGGGACCATCCGGTCTGCCTGAACGACTTGCTGGCCACGGTGGCCGAGTTGACGGGCGCCACACTGCCGGCCAATGCCGGCGAGGACAGCGTCTCCCTGCTGCCCGCCCTCTTGGGCACGAGCGCGGCGGCCACCCGCGAAAGCACCATCCATCAATCGATGGCCGGAGATCTGGCCATCCGGCAGGGGCCCTGGAAGCTGATTGTCAAAACGAACGGCAGCCGAGAACTGTACCAGCTTGAATCTGACCTGAGCGAGTCCCACGACGTGTCGGCCGAGAACCCCGAGGTCGTCGCCAGCCTCACCGCTCTGCTGCGCCGGGACATCGCTCGGGGACGCAGCACTCCCGGCGCCGCGCAGACCAACGATGTAGAGATTCTCCTCGGCGTCCGTCCGAATCGCAAGGCGGCGCCAGGACCGGCGCGGAAGGCGAACAGCCGACCGACTCGTTAAGTTGCCGGCTGGACGGTCCACGTGAGTTCGCAACGGCGGGAGTACTTTGCCGAAACCAGCGCGGCCTACTTCAGCCGCAATGCCTTCTCCGCAACCCTTTCCCTCTGTCCGGCGATGCGCGAGTCGAGTACGTTGGTACGGACCGGCCGTCCGGCGTTGGCTGCTTTCTGTGGTCGCGCCGGCCGACCACACCTGCCAAGGAGACAATGCATGACTCGATTGAGCTTGATCATCGCTGGCCTCGTGACCGCCACGCTGCTGTCCTCGCTGTCCGCCGCGGAACCGGCGACGCCCTGCGGCCAACCGCTGTACGTGAGCGGCCGGGACGGCTATCACACCTATCGCATTCCGGCGTTGACCGTGACCAAGACGGGGACAGTGCTGGCTTTCTGCGAGGGTCGGAAGAACTCGTCCAGTGACACCGGCGACATCGATCTGCTGGTCAAGCGGTCCACGGACCACGGCCGGACTTGGAGTCCGCAGCAGATCCTCTGGGACGACGCCGGCAACACGTGCGGGAACCCCTGCGCCGTGGTCGAGCAGCAGAGCGGGACGATCTGGCTGCTGATGACCTGGAACCGCGGCGACGATCGCGAGTCGCAGATTATCGCCCAGACCAGCAAGGACACGCGGCGGGTGTTCGTCACGTGTTCCGCCGATGACGGCTTGACGTGGAGCGATCCGCGCGAGATCACGGCCGACGCCAAGCAGGAGAACTGGACGTGGTACGCCACCGGACCGGGCAGCGGGCTTCAGATCCAGCAGGGCCCGCACCGCGGTCGCCTGGTCATCCCCTGCGACCACATCGAGGCCGGCACGAAGCACTACTACTCGCACGTCATCTACTCCGATGACCAGGGCAAGACTTGGCAACTCGGCGGTTCGACGCCTCGGCACCAGGTCAACGAGTGCGAGGCCGTGGAACTGGCGGACGGCCGGCTGATGCTGAACATGCGGAATTACGACCGCACGCAAAAGAACCGCCAGGTGGCCGTCAGCGACGATGGCGGGCTGACCTGGCACGATCAGCGTTTCGACGCCGCCTTGATCGAGCCGATCTGTCAGGCGGCCATCGAACGCTTCAGCTGGCCCGGCGCCGAGAGCCGGAGCGTGATTTTGTTCAGCAATCCGGCCAGCCCCAGCGGACGGGTGAACATGACCGTGCGGGCCAGTTTCGATGAAGGGCAAACCTGGCCAGCTTCCCGCGTGCTGCATGCCGGGCCGAGCGCCTACTCGGATCTGGCCGTGCTGGCCGCGGGTCAGGCCGCCTGCTTGTACGAGGCCGGGCAGAGAAGCGCGTACGAGTCGATTGTGTTCGCCTCGTTCCCCCTGCAATCGCTCGAGGGTCCCGGCCAGGGCCAGGCGAAAGACTGACCGCCTGACGATCGCCTCTCGACGAAAGGACGAGTCATGAAGCTGCACCGTTGTCTGGATGCGTTCGGCGTCCTCCTGATCGCCGCGCTGGGCGCCGCTGCCGAGCCGCTGCGCACGGACGCCAATGTTCCGATCGAAATCGCCTTGACGGCCCAGCGGCCGCACGCCGACCCTTTTCACGACGTCACGTTGGACGTGCAGGTCACGGCGCCGGACGGGACGGCGCAGAAGGTCCCTGCATTTTGGGCCGGCGGCACGGCCTGGAAAGTCCGCTACGCATCGCCGCAGACGGGCCTGCATCGTTGGCGCAGCTCGTGCAGCGATCCACAAGACGCGGGCCTGCACGGCGTCGAGGGGACGCTGGACGTCCAACCCTATCGCGGCGAGAACCCCCTGTTCCGGCACGGGCCGCTGCGTGTGGCGGCCGATCGGAGGCACTTTGAATCCGCGGATGGCACGCCGTTTTTCTGGTTGGGCGACACGTGGTGGATGGGGCTCTGCCACCGGCTGCACTGGCCGGACGAATTCCGGCAACTGGCGGCCGACCGGCGCGCGAAGGGGTTTACGGTGGTTCAGATCGTAGCCGGGTTGTATCCCGACATGCCGGCCTTCGACCCGCGCGGAGCCAACGAAGCCGGCTTGCCGTGGGAACCCGACTACGCCCGCATCCGCCCGTCGTATTTTGACTTGGCGGATCGCCGCATCTTCGACTTGGTCGACCAGGGATTGACCCCTTGCGTCGTGGGTGCGTGGGGCTATCACCTGCCGTGGCTGGGCGAAGAGCGGATGAAGCAGCACTGGCGTTATCTGGTCGCCCGCTGGGGAGCGTTGCCGGTGGTCTGGTGCGCGGCAGGCGAAGGCACGATGCCGTTCTGCCTGTCCCGGGACCGGGCGGCGGAAAGCGAACGGCAGCGGCAGGGCTGGACGGACGTCATGCGGTACCTCCGCGAGACGGACCCGTTCGACCGCCTGGTGACGATCCACCCCTCGCGCACGGCCCGCGAGTCGGTCACCGATCCTGCCGTCCTGGATTTCGACATGCAGCAGACGGGGCACGGCGCGCCGGCCGAGCGGCACGCAGCGCTGGGCCGGGAAGGCTGGAACACCCAACCGGTGATGCCCGTGATTTCCGGCGAAGCCCGGTACGAGGCCCTCGAGATCGGCCGCAAGCTGGACGACAGCGACGCGCGCCAGGCGTTCTGGATGCACTTGCTGGCCAGCGGCGTGGCCGGCGGCACGTATGGAGCGAACGGCATCTGGCAAGTCAATCGTCGCGATCAGCCCTATGGCAATTCGCCTGGCGGCAACAACTGGGGCACGACGCCGTGGGACGACGCCCTGCGGCTGCCGGGGGCGGCGCAAGTCGCCTACGCCAAACGGTTCTTCGAATCCCTGCCATGGAGCCAGTTCCAGCCGCTGCCCGACACCGCGGCCTGGGGCGACACGGCCGAGCCTCTGGCGCTGGGCGATTGGATCTGGTTTCCGGAAGGCGATCCGAAGCGGGACGCGCCGGTCGCAGCCCGCTATTTCCGTCGCCGTTTCGAGTTGCCGCCAGGGGCGGTCGTGCGCCAGGCGACCTTGCGGGTCGCAGCTGACGATCTGTTCAGTGTCTGGCTGAATGGCCGGCAGATCGGCGCCGGCGCCGACTGGTCCACTCCGACGGTGATCGATGCGACCGCGGCTTTGCGGACGGGGTCCAACCTGCTGGCGATCCGCGCGGAAAACGGCCGGGCGCCGGTCGAATTGAACCCGGCGGGCCTGAATGCGAGGCTGGACATCCGCCTGGCGGACGGCGGGGCGCTGTCCGTCGCCACCAACGCCCTGTGGCGGGCCTCGCCAACCGCAGCCGACACTTGGACCGCCCTGGACTTCAACGATTCCGCCTGGCCTGCCGCCCTGGCGACCGCCCGCTACGGTGACCCGCCTTGGGGTCGGCTGTCCGCCGATCCTCCGGACCGCGTGCCGCAAGCTTGCGGAATCGGCGGCGCGGTGCGTGTGTGCTACGTTCCGGCGTCCCGGCCCGTCACGATCCAAGCGTTGCGGCCGCAGGCGACGTACCGGCTAACACGGTTCGACCCCGTCACCGGCCAGCGCACGGCCGGCGGCGAGCTCACCGCCGGTGCCGACGGCCAGGCGTCGGTGGCCCCGCCAGCGCACGGTCACGACTGGGTCCTGCTGCTGGAGGGATAACCCGGCACCGATCTCCCGCGACTCGCGAAAGCTCACGACATAACTGCCTCGCCCCGGTACCCCAGGATTCCCATGACTCAATCCGACGAAACCAGACGGGAGACTTGGGACGGCGTCCTGGCCGGCGAAGGAACTTGTGATCGGTTCGAGCGGGCGTACCTGGCCGGTTTGGATCGGGGGGGGCGTCCGCGCATCGAGGACCACCTGGGCGGGCAGGCTGAACCCGCGCGCAGCCAACGGCTGTTGAAACTGCTGAGCATCGAACTCGACTACCGTTCGCAAGCTGGAGAATCGCCCGTCCCGGAGGAGTATCTGGCGCGTTTCCCCGACGACGCGAGCATCGTCCGGGCGGCCTTTGCAGTGCTGGCCGAACTGCCGGCCGCCGAATTGTTGCGAGACGGTGAACGTTGGGGGGGCTACACTATCCGCGGCCTGCTGGGCCAGGGCGGCATGGGGGCGGTGTATCGGGCCTGGCACGAGGGGTGGCAGCAGGAGGTGGCCCTCAAGGTGATCCGCGCCGACCGCCTGGCCGGAGCCTCGCCGGCGGTCCGCCAACGCTGGGTCGCACGGTTTCTGGAGGAGGCTCAGGCCGCCACCCGCGTGCAGCACGCAGCCATCGTTCCGCTGCTGGACTACGGTCAGGTCGAAGAGCTGCCCTACCTGGCCATGTCCTTGATCGAGGGCCGGAACTTGCGGGAGTGGCAGCGCCGCGAGCCGGTTTCCGTCACCCGCACCGTCGAGATCGTCCTGGCCATCGCCGAAGCCTTGGACTGTCTGCACCAGCAGGGCATCTACCACTGCGACGTCAAACCGTCGAACATCCTGATCGACCACGCGGGGCGGCCGTACTTGTCCGACTTCGGACTGGCTCTCGACGAGGCCCGGATTCCCGCCGAACCCGGGCTCATGGGTACGGCGGCCTACATGAGTCCCGAACAGGCTTGCGGCGAAGGTCATCTGTTGGACGGGCGCAGCGACATCTTCAGCCTGACGGTCGTGCTGTACGAGTTGCTGGGCGGCGAGAACCCCTTCGAGCAAGTGGACCGGGAGAAGACCCTGGAACTGGTGCGGCACGCCCGCGTGGCCCCGTTGCGGCGGAAGCATCTGGAGATCCCGGAAGAACTGGATCGCATCTGCCAACGGGGACTGGCTCGGCGCGCCGCCGACCGCTATCCCACGGCCCGGGACTTGGCCGGCGACTTGCGTGCCTGGCTGGCCGAGCACGCCGACGCGGAGCCCGTCGAGGCGGCCGCGGACGGCGCGCTGCCGAGAATCGACTTGAAAGGCATCCTGGCCTTCGGGCCCGAGGACGGCCCCGCGTACCTCCGGCTGGCTCCGGGACCGTACACGCGGTCCGGTCTGCCCGTCAGCATCGCCGCCTGGCTGGCAGGCATCGAGACGACCGTGCCTGTGCGGGCCTTTCGGGCGGGGTTGCTCTACGGGCCTAGCGGGGCCGGCAAGTCGTCGCTGGTCCGCGCGGGGATCCTGCCGCGTCTGTCGGACCGCGTCGCGGCCGTCTACGTCGACGGCAGCCGGGACGTCGAGACGGAACTGCGGCAGCAGTTGTTGGTCCGCCTCGCGACGCGGGACACGCCGGCCTTGGCCGCCCTGATCGCGTCCGCCCGCCGCGGCCGCGCGGAACCCGGCGATACGACGCCCGCCAAGCTGCTGATCGTCATCGACCATTTCGAGCACTGGCTGCAGGCCCATCCGCAGGTGGCGGACGCCGAACTGACGGCCGCCCTCCGCCAGTGCGACGGGGTCGGCGTCCAGTGCCTGTTGCTGGTGCGGGAAGAATTCCGCACGCCCGCGGCCCGGTTCTTGAAGGAACTGGAACTGGAGGGGCCGCCGGCGCTCCGCGAGTCACTGCTCGACCTGTTCGACATCGAGCATGCCCGGCGCGTCCTGACGGCGATGGGCCGCAGCGCCCAGACGCTGCCGGCGACGGACGAGGAGCTGAGCGCCGAGCACCGCCGGTTCCTGGACGTCGCGGTGCAGTTGCTGGAGCACCAGGGACGCGTGGTGCCGGCCCAACTGGCGATGTTCGTCGACTATATGCGCGACAAGCCGTGGACGGCCGAGTCGCTGAGCGCGCTGGGCGGCCCCGATTCGCTGGCGGCTGCGTTCCTGGACGACCTGCTGCGGCGGGCCGTCGCCAGTCCTCGGCCGCAGCGCGCGCTGGATACCGTCGCCGGGGTCTTGCAGGCGCTGCTGCCCCGGGCGGAAGCCGAATACCGGCGGACGCCGCGGACCGAGGAGGAGTTGTTCGCTGCGGTGCGCCCGCGCCGGCGGGAACAAGTCCAGCCGATCCTGGACGCTCTGTGCGCCACACGCGTGCTCAGCCTGGTCCACCCGCCCGACATCGCCCCGTCCAACCGTGACGCCGAGTCCGCCCACGTAGCCGCGTCTGGCCCGGACGCGAACTCCGGTCTCGGCGAGACCACGCTACGTGAATTCCGCTACCAGCTGGCCCACGATTCCCTGCTGCCCCTGGTCCGCGCCTGGCTGCACGTGAAACAGCGCGACCGCTGGTGGGGGCGGCATGTCCAGCGGATGACTGAGCACGCCGTCACCTGGTCGCGGCGTCCGCGCGCCGCCTTGCTGCCGTCGCTGTCCGACTGGGCCGTGCAGGGAGTGGCCGACGCTGTCCAGCGACTGCGGCCCGGGACGCTCGCCCCGCCGCCGGCCCAGCGGCGGATGATGCGGGCCGCGACGGCGTATTATCTGCGAGCCGCCGGGCTGCTGACGCTGCTCGTCGCGATGATCGCGGGCCCGCTTGCCTGGCTGCTGGACCGGCATCATCGCTTGACCGAGTGGACGGTGGCGGAGATCCTGCACGCCGACCCCGAGCGGCTGCCGGACCTTGTTCCGACCGAGGCCCGTGAGTCCTCGGCCGTGCAACGCCGGCTGGTGCAGGAACTCGGGGCCGCCGTGCCTGACGACGCTTCGGAACTGGCCCAGGACGCGGCGGCCGAACGGCGGGCGAACGCGGGTGCCGGTTTATGCCTGGCCGATCCGCAGAACGGCGTCCAAGTCTGGCCGTGGCTGACGGACGTCCCCGACCCGCGGCTCCGCACCGCCTTGATCCACCACCTGGCCCAGGCCGCGGTCGAGCCCTCGATCTTGATTCGCGGCTATCAGGACCAGCGCGACCCCGGCGTGCGTCAAGCCTTGCTGCTGGCCCTGGGCCGGTTCCCGGAGGGCCGCGTTCCCGAAACGTTGCAGGCTGCCCTGGTGCCCAAGCTGCAGGCCGACTACCGCACCGACCCGGACTCCGGCGTCCACGCCGCCATCGACTGGCTGCTCCGCCGCTGGGGGCGTGGGAAGGAACTGCGCGAGCTGAATCGGCAGCTCGAGCAAGCCGGCTGGGATCCGGCTCACAACTGGTACCACACGCCGTCCGGCCACCTGATGATTGTCATCCGCGGTCCGGTCGAGTTCGAGATGGGGTCGTCGGAGACCGAGCGCGGGCATGAGCCGGACGAGGTCCGCCAACGCGTTCGGATCGAGCGGTCGTTCGCAATCTCGGCCACAGAGGTCACCGAACTGCAGTTCTGGACGTGCTGGGACGAGCCGTACGCGCCGCGAGATCAAGACCGCCCCGACGACCACTACCCCGTGCAGCGCAATATCAACTGGATCGATGCCGCCGGGTACTGTCACCGCTTGACCATGCTGGACGGTCTGGACGCAGCGGGCACCCAGTACCCAAGCATCCTTGAGGTGCTACTGACCGCGACTCCGCACCGCATCGATTACGACGCCGTGCGCGCGTGGTGCGCCCCTGCTGCGTTGTCGCGTTCGGGCTATCGGTTGCCGACCGAGGAGGAATGGGAGTACGCCTGTCGGGCGGGAGCGACGACCAGCCGCTTTTTCGGCGAAACGGAACTGTACCTGGACAGCTACGGCTGGTCCTACGACACGTCGAAGGAGGAAGCTCAGCCCGTCGGCCAGTTGATGCCGAACCGGCTGGGGCTGTTCGATATCATGGGCAACCTCGCCGAATGGTGCCATGCCGTGTATCGTCGCAGCGACGAGGACTTCGCGATGTCCATCCGGGGTGGCTCCGTGTGGAGTTCTCCCGTCAAGCTCCGGGCCTCGCACCGTTCGTCGTTCCCCTTCGCCCACACCGACCCGCGCATGGGCTTCCGCATCGCCCGCACCCTGCCGTCGCCGTCACCTCGACCGCAGAGCGGTCCCAGAGATTAGCCGGTGGTATCGCGGCGTTCTACCACCGGTTGCCCTCTGGAAAACCTCCGGGGTCGGCGTTCGCCCCCCACGATTTTGACCGCTCATGATCTTGTCTTCTCGAACGAACCGATGCGCAGGAGGGACCGAAGCCGTCCAGGTTGCCCTGGAAGTGCCAGACCGCGGGACGTCTTGCCTGTGGGCCTATCGGCGGGCTACCATCACGGTCACACAATGAAAACCACCCGCACACTCAAGTCCTTCTATTGGAAGTCGATTATGAACATCAGTTTACAATTCCTGCCAGTTACCTTGGCGCTCTCGGTAGCGGCGATGCAATGCAGCGCAGGTCACTGGGAGCTCAAGACGACCGCCGATGGCTCGCAACTGCTTTGCGACGGCCAGCCGTTCT
>CAIYOB010000147.1 GCA_903927685.1 uncultured Planctomycetaceae bacterium | reverse complement strand
GTGCGGTCTATTCGCTGGAGCCGGGGCAGCCGTCCTGGCGGCACGTGGGCCAGCTGCCGCGGCAGCTGGCCTACGGAGCGTCGATCGAGACAGATCGCGGCTTGTTGTGCGCCGGCGGCGCTGACGCACAGCGGCATTACGCGGATGCCTTCCTGATCCGTTGGGCGGCGGGGGCCCTGGCGCTGGATCCGCTGCCGCCGTTGCCCACGCCGGCGGCCTATCTGTGTGGAGCACGGCTGGGCAGCGTCGTCTACGTGGCAGGCGGCACGGACAAACCGACGGCAACCACGGCGCTGCGGCGGTTCTGGGCCTTGGACTTGGCGGCCGCCCGGCCCGCGTGGCAGGAATTGGAGCCTTGGCCGGGACCCGGGCGGATCCTGGCGGTGGCCGGCGTCCAGAGCGGGGCATTTCACCTGTTCAGCGGGGCGGCACTGACGCCGGATCCCGCCGGCGCTCCCGTGCGGCTGTACCTGGCCGACGCCTATCGTTACACGCCCGGCCGCGGCTGGCAGACGGTCGCCGCGCCGCCGCGTCCGCTGGTGGCAGCGCCCTCGCCCGCGATGGCCGTCGGCCAGTCGCACCTGTTGGTTTGCAGCGGCGACGACGGCTCCAAGGTGGGTTTCACGCCGCTAGTCGAGCATCCTGGCTTTCCGGCGTCCATCCTGGCCTACCACACGATCACCGACACCTGGGTGAATCTGGGCACGACGCCCGCGCCGCAGGTGACGACGGCCACGGCGAACTGGCGGGGCCGGTGGGTGATCCCCAGCGGCGAGATTCGGCCCGGCGTGCGTTCACCGCAAGTCTGGAGCTTTCAGCCGCAGCCGCGGCGGACGGCCTTCGGCTGGTTGAACTATGCGACGCTGGCGGCCTACCTGTTGGGCATGGTCGGGATCGGCGTGTACTGCTCGCGATTCAACCGCACGACGGACGATTTCTTTCGGGGCGGCCAGGGCATCCCGTGGTGGGCGGCGGGGCTCAGCATCTTTGCGACCGTGCTCAGTTCCATCACCTACATGGCCCTGCCCGGATTGGGCTACGGCACGAACTGGAACCTGTTCCTCCAGAATTCCTACATCCTCGTTCTGCCGCTGGCCGCCCTGGTCTACCTGCCGTTCTATCGGCGGTTGAACTTGACCAGCGCCTACGAGTATCTCGAGCAGCGGTTCAACGTGGCGACCCGGTTGGTGGCCAGCCTGCTGTTCATCCTCTTTCAGTGTGGCCGCACGGCGATTGTGCTGTACCTGCCCGCGCTCGCCCTAGCGGCTGTCGCGAACTTTGATTTGACGACTTGCATCGTGGCCATGGGCGTCCTGTGCATCGTGTACACGGTGGCGGGCGGGATGGAAGCCGTGGTCTGGACGGACGTAGCCCAGACGGTGGTGCTGATGGGCGGCGCCGTGCTGGGACTGGTCGTCGCGATGCAGCGGATTGACGGCGGTCTGCCGGCGATCCTGGAACAGGCCTCGGCCCACGGCAAATTCTTCGAGACGGTCGATTGGAGCTGGAACATCGCCGCCGGGACCGCTTGGACCGTCATCCTGGGCGCCGTCTTCCACAACCTGTTCGCTTACACGGCCAGCCAGGATGTTGTGCAGCGGTACTTCACGACGCCCGACCAGAAATCGGCGGCCCGTGCGATCTGGACGAACTTTGTGCTCGTGGTTCCCTCGCAGGCCCTGTTCTTCGCCATCGGCACGGTGCTGTTCGTGTACTACCGGCAGCATCCGGAGCGTTTGGATCCCGTCTTCCAAACCGATGCCATCTTTCCGCTGTTCATCGTCCGCGAGATGCCGGCCGGAATCGCCGGACTGGTGGTCGCCGGAATCTTCGCCGCCGCCCAGTCGACCCTGTCGGGCAGTCTAAACAGCGTCGCGACCGCCTATGTCACCGATTTCCACCGCCGTTTCCGCGTCGCGGCCTCCGATCCGGAATGCCTGCGCGTGGCCCGCATCGCCACCGTCCTGGTCGGAGTCGTCGGGATGGGTGCAGCCGTGTGGATTGCTCACGCGGACGTCCGCTCCCTGTTCGAGGCGTTCCTGAACGTCATCGGCATGTTCGGCGGAACGATTTCCGGCTTGTTTGTCTTGGGCATCTTCACTCGGCGAGCGAACGGTCCCGGTGCGCTGCTGGGAGCGGTGACCAGTGCCGCGGCGGTCTGGGCGGTACACACCCAGATCCACTTCTACTGGT
>CAIYOB010000146.1 GCA_903927685.1 uncultured Planctomycetaceae bacterium | reverse complement strand
GGCTGGATGGAGCACCTGGAAGCCTACAAGAAACACTGCATCAACCAGGCCGTCACGATCCTGACCGCCGGCCATGACATCAAGTGCATGTTTGCGACGCCCAAGCTGCTCGAGGGACTGGCCGTGGCGCTGGAGGAGCGGGGCACGACGATTCCCGAGATCGGCGTCACGGGGATTTTCTCCGGCGGGACGGAGTTCACTCCGCAGTGGACGCGGTTCTGCATCGAGGAGTATTTCGGCGGCCCGCCGGAGGTCAGCGGCGTGTACATGACGCCGACCTACGGCAACACGCTGATGGGGCTGGCTTGCAGCAAGCCGGTGACCGCGGCCGAGGGATACAAGATCTCCTATTTCGCGCCCCAACCGCGGGCCGTGATCGAGGTGGTTGACCTGGACAACCCCGACCAGGTCGTGGGCTATGGCCAGACGGGCCGCGTGCGGCTGACGACGCTGACCAAGGAGTTCTTTGTGCCCGGGTTCCTGGAGCGGGACGAAGGCGAACGCGAACCGCCGTATGTAAAATATCCGTGGGACGGCGTCAGCGGCGTGCGGCCTTTCCGCGGCTTGGCCGGCGAGACGACGGTCGGCGTGTACTGACGGCACGGCAGCGACAACGACAAGGAGACGCCAGACATGCTCAAGATTCCTGTCCTGCGGTGGGGCCAGCCCTACGAGTCGCTGGAACTGGACGAGATCAAGCACTTCTTCACCGGCGAGCCGATGGCCCGGGTCAGCCAGGCGAATGGCGGGATCGTCCAGCGGGACATGCGCCGGGCCCAACAGGCGCGCGACATTTTGCGGCAGATTCCCGCCGACGAATTGATCCAGCGTGTGGCCCGGGCGGCCGACTGGTACGAAACCGGCACGCTGCCGCTGGGCGACGGCACGCAGTCGCCCGAGGATTTCGTCCGCCACCAGTCGGCCAGCACGGGCTTGCCCGAGCACATGTGCCGGGCCAACATCGCCAAGAATGCGTTCGTGCTGCGCAACATGCGGCAGATCCTGGACTGCCTGACCCGCGGCCTGCCGCTGGAGATCCTGGCCCGCGGCTGGGGTCACGAGAATCGCGGCGTGGTGGTCAGCTATCAAGCCCAAACGCCCGTGCTGGGCGCCGTGCTGCCCTCGAATTCGCCCGGCGTGCATACGCTGTGGCTGCCGGCCGTACCGCTGCAGTTCGGCCTGGTCCTGAAGCCCGGTTCGCAGGAGCCGTGGACGCCGTACCGCATCGTCGCCGCGATGGTCGCCGCGGGCATCCCCGCCGCCGCGTTTTCCCTTTATCCCGGCGGCCACGACGCCGGCGCGGCCCTGCTGGCGGCCTGCCCGCGAGCGATGATGTTCGGCAGCGCGCAGACGATCGAACAGTACAAGGGCAATCCGCGCGTCCAGGTCCACGGTCCGGGGTTCTCCAAGATCTTGCTGGGCGACGACGTCGTCGACGACTGGGAGCAGTACCTGGACCTGATGGTCGACAGCATCTACCTGAACGGCGGCCGCAGCTGCATCAACTGTTCGGGCATCTGGGCCTCGCGGCACACCCAGGCCATCGCCGCCGCGCTGGCGGAACGGCTGGGGCCGGTCGACGTGAAACCGCCGGAGGATCCCCAAGCCGGCCTGGCGGCGTTTACGGTTCCCAACGCCGCCCAGGGCACGTGGCGGCTGATCGAGGCGGACCTCAAGGCGGGCGGCGTCACGCACGTGACCGAGCGTTTCGGGCCGCGGCTGGTCGAGCGGGAACGCTGCGCCTATCTGCGCCCGACGATCGTCCATTGCGCCTCGCCGGACTGCGAGATTGCGAAGAAGGAGTTCATGTTCCCCTTCACAACCGTCGTCCAGTGCCCGGAGAAGGAATTGTTGGCCAAGATCGGCACGACGCTGGTCGGCACCTTGATCACCAAGAACGGCAACTTGATCGGCGCCGCCACCGATGCGACGCACATCGATCGCTTGAACATCGGCCCCATCCCGACCACGCGGCTGAACTGGCTGCAGCCGCACGAAGGGAACCTGATCGACTTCCTGTTTCGCTCACGGGCTTACCAGGTCGCCGACGGCTGGACCGGGGCTTAAAAAGGGGGACTGCCAATGGCCACCAGTGTGTTGTCCCGTTACCTGGATCCCGAGGTGCTGAGCGCCGTCGCGGACCGGCATTTCGAGCCTCGCGGCCTGGTCATCGGCAACCTGGCCGGCGCGCACAAGTCGCCCCTGGCCGGGTTCGCCGTCGAGTTCGCCGGCCATCGCGAGTACGCACCGGGCGACGATCCCAAGCATATCGACTGGCGGGTGTACTTTAACCGCGACAAGTTCGTCGTCAAGCAGTACGAGTTGGAGACCAACTTCGTCTGCCATCTGTTGCTGGATGTCAGCGCCTCGATGCGCTACGGCGCTGGGGGCCAGCAGAAACTGCTGTACGCCGCCCAGATGGCGACGACGTTGGGCTATTCGATCGTCCGGCAGAGCGACAAGGTCTCCCTGGCCACGTTCGACACGCACGTGCGGGGTTTCGTCACGCCCAGCAACTCGATGGACCAGGTCGTGCGGATGACGCAGCACCTGGACGACGTGGCGCCGGTCGAGAAGACCGAGCTGTCCACGTGCCTGACGGAGTTGGCCCAGCGGATGGGACGCCGGGAGATCGTCGTCGTGTTCAGCGATTTCTTCACCGATCTGGCGCAGATCGAGTCGGCCATCCAGCGGCTGCGGTACAACAAGCACGAGGTCGTGCTGATCCAGGTCCTGCACCATGACGAGCTGAGTTTCGAGTTTGACGAGATGACCAAGTTCGTCGGCTTGGAGATCCCGGAGGAACTGCTGGCCCAGCCGGACGATCTGCGACGGGGCTACTTGGAGGCCCTGAACCGGTTCAACGGCCAGTTGGAGGAACTGGCTCAGCGGAACAAGTGCGAGCGGGTGCTGGTCGACACCAGCCAGCCGCTGATCGAAGTGTTTGCGGACTATCTGAATCGCCGCACCCGCTTGCGCCGGGTGCGGTAGCAACTTGTGTTTTGAAAACGAGGAGATTGCAGCATGCGTTGGATTCTGAGTTCCCTGGCCGTGGCGGCTCTCTCACTGGCGGGTCTGAACGCGGCGTCGGCCGCGGAGGGCGGCCCGGCGGTCGATCTGCTGGCGGGCGGTTCCCTGGATGGCTGGAACGCGTTCCTGGTGGATTCCAAGGTCAAGAAGGACGACGTCTGGAGCGTCAAGGACGGGGTGCTGGTCTGCAAGGGCGAGCCTCTGGGCTACTTGTCCACCAAGCAGCAGTTCAAGAATTTCAAGCTGACCCTGCAATGGCGGTGGGCGCCGGGCAAGGAGCCGGGCAACAGCGGCGTGCTGTTGCGGATCGCCGGCGACGCGGTCACGTTCCTGCCCAAGTGCGCCGAGGCCCAGCTGAAGAGCGGCAGCGCCGGCGACATCTGGGGCTTCTACGGCTACCAGCTGAAAGGCGATGCGGCGCGGCTGCGCGAGATCAAGAAGCATGAACAGCTGGGGGACTTTATGGGCGTCGGCCTGATCAAGGCCAACGAGAAGGAACCCGGCCAGTGGAACACGTACGAGATCACCATGCAGGAAGGCCAGCTGACGCTGGTGGTGAACGGCGAGAAGGTCAACGAAGCCACCGACTGTGACGTGCTGGCCGGCGCGATCGGCCTGCAATCCGAAGGCGGCGAGATCCACTTCCGCTCAATCTGCGTCACGCCGCTGCCGTGAACCGGTGAGCCGGCGGCAGCGGACAGCGGGGCCGCCCGCTTAATGACTGTCCGTTCTCACCGTGGCGTAAGCTTCCAGCTTGCGGGAGATAGTGACATCGCCGCTGGAAGCTTACGCCACCTGTGTCTCGAACGGTGCTTACCGGCACGTGGCCTGGAACTCGGGCATGTCGGCGCGGGGCCGCTGTTTGAGCAGGGCGTGGATCGGGGCGAACGTCTGCAGGATCCGCTGATAGTCGGGATCGTCGGTGGACGGGAAGACGGGCAGGCCGCACTTCTGCGTGCCGCCGGCGGCGGCGGCGAGGGGCGCCAGCAGAAAGCTATTCTTTTCCGGGTTCATCACGCGCGTGTAGAACTTGCGAGGCAGCTCCCCTTGGTGGCACTGGACGCAGCGGCGTGAGGCGACTTCGCTGAGCGTGGCGTCCAGGTCCAGCGGCAGCATGCGGCGGCTGCCGAGCTGTTCCGGATGGTTGGACGACGAGGTGCCGTAGTACGGGATGTTCAGGTCCATCCAGAGATAGACGCGGCGGCGGTCGTCGTCGGGCACGGCGACCCGGGGCTGGCCGTTTTCGTCCGGGTGCCCGCTGCGGAGGATCTCGGCCAGTTTGCTGGCCGGGCTGCCCCAGCGGCGCGGCGCGATCTCCAGGATGTTGGTCTCCGAGCCGTTGATGGTCCACAACCACTCGATCCAGGGGCTCATCCCGCGGACGCGATCGAATTCGGCGCCGGATGGGCTGCCGTGCTGCAGCCATTCCTTCTCGCCTTGCGTGCCGGTGCGGCCCAGCACGTCGTACGAGACGTTGAAAAAGTCGGTCATGTCGCCGGTCAGATCGACGCCGCCCGGCTGTTCCCGTTCATTGTGGCACTCGGTGCAATGCCGGTCGAACACGCCCTGGACGACTTCGGGATAACTGAAGCCCTTGACGCCCCAGGCGGGCTGGTGCAATTCTTGGGCGGGGCCGCGCAGCACCAATTGGCCGCCGCGGACGGGCGTGAGCGTGTTGCGGTCGGCATGGCAGCCGACGCAGCCTTGGATCTCGCCGGGCATCAAGTGCGTGAACGACCGCATCCGCTGGACCGCGCGGCCTTCGCCGTCGAGGGCCAGGAAGTAGATCGGCACTTCGGAGGGCACCTGGAACGCGGCGCTGCCGTCCGCAGCGACGTCGGCAAAGCCCCAGACCTTCTTCGGCGCGTAAGTCGCGCCGCACGAGACCAGCGGGAACTGGAAGCCGAAGACGGCGATGTTCCGCATCCCGGGCCCGTCCGGACGCAGGTTGTTCTGCGGTGTGTGCGTGCTCTTCTCGATCTCCTGGACGACGGCGATTTGCTTGATCTCGCCGCGCTGCACGGCCGGCTCCAAACCCTGGTAGATATCCTGCACAAAGACCGTGGCCCAATTCCCGGTGACGCGACCGTCTTCGGGCAGTTGCGCGGTGCGGTCCATGACGTTGCCGGTCAGGACGGTCGGCAGCGGCTGGGGGCGGATCGGCTGGGGGCTGTAGAAACCCATGCCGTCGGCCGGGCCCAACAGCGAGGCGGCGTTGGCGTCAAAGTCGCGGAGCTGGATCACGCCGCCCTTGGAGACCAGGAACCGTTGGCCGCCCAGCGGCAGCGGCTTTTCGTACATCCCGCGGATCCCACAGTCCAGCATCCCGTTGCCATACGGCCCGCCGCCGACGCGGTGAGCGTAAATGTCGATCTCGGGTGTCAGGTTGCGGACCGATTCGCGCGCGTTCGCGCCCCAAGCCGGATCGATGGCCACGATCCCGCCGCGGCACGAGCCGTTGTGGTTGGTGGCCACGGCCAGCACGCCACGGCCATCGGGGATCGGCTGGGCGTCCATGAACGTGCCCGGGGACAGCACCCGATTGCCGTAGAAGCCGGTCAGGCCCGTGCCATCCGGGTTGATCGCCCACAGGCTCTGGATCGGGCACGCCGCGCGGTCCACGTACTCCCAGCGAGTATAGATGATCCGGCCGTCGATCAGGACGGAAGGCGTAAAGTCCATCAGGTAGTTTGACGACAAGCGGCGCTGGTTCCGGCCGTCCCGGTCCATCCGGTACAGGACCGGCGAGGTGACAACGTAACAGTAGGCATAGGCCGGCTTGCGGTCCGAGATAAAGGCGATTCCTCCGTCCGGCAGCCAGCACGGGTCCAGGTTGTTACAGGCCCCGTGCGTCAGCTGCTCGAGCCCGCTGCCGTCGGTTGCGATGCGAAACAGCTGGTAGTTGCTCGCCTCGTCCTCGTACCGCGAGATGTCCTCGATGTGGGCCACGGGATTCGACGCCACGTGTCCGCCGCGGCGCATCGCAAAGACGATCTCGCGGCCGTCGTAGGACAGGTCGGCCGTGGTGATCATGCCTTCGCCTGCGTCGAAGATGCACTTCAGCCGGCCGCCGTCTTCCTGCGGGGTATACACGTACAGTCCGCCGCCGGGCCGAAAGCCTTCAACGTGGTAGACATAGACGTGCGAGATGTCCAGCGGCTTGCGTTTGACCAACAGGATCTCACGGAAGCCCAACCGCCCGTCCAGCAGCTCGCGGCGCAGGGCGAGCGCTGCGGGCGTCTTTTCATTGGGCGGAATCTGCAATTCGGCCAACTGGGCAGCGCTGACCGGCTCGGCATACACGGCGATCTCGGCGGCGCCCGGGTTTGGCGAATTCGGGTAGGACGACAGGAACGCGATCCGGATCTTCGTCACCGGTTGCCGGGGGAGCGCGATCGCCTGCGGTCCGCGGCGTTGCTCGAAAGTCCCGCGCACCGCGGGCTGGGCCTCGTCGTTCAACGTGACTTCATAGTCCCGGAAGCACTCCAGCAGCGGACTGGTTGCGCGCGCGTAGTAGACGATCTGGGCCGCCTGTACCGGCTGGCTCCAGCGCAACTCGAACCAGCCCTCCGGCGTGCCCCGGAGCGCCCAATCGCCACCGTCCTCCTGAAACTCCGAGGGCACCACGCCGCTGACGGCCAGCTGAGGCCGGTACGCGTCGTTGAACTGGCTGCTGGCGGAGACCTGGGCCGTGGTCGCCAAGTTCTCGGGCAGATCCCCGGCGGATGTGTCCCGGGCCGGGATGGCGGCGGCGAGCAGGACCGCGGGCAGGAGCTTGAGCAAGGAAGCGAAGGACTGCGGCCGAGGGGATTGGCAGGCGTGGCGCATGGCTGTCTCCAGGGGCTGGATGAGGCGAGGAACCGTCTCCGCGAGGGCGCGTGGAGTATAGCCGATTGCCGCGGGCCGGTCGAGCTTGCTGGTCTGCGAACCTGGGAGGTATGGGGGCTTTGATCCCGGCCTGCCGAAGAATCTCTAGTGACCGGTCGTAGCAGTCGATGAAGAAAACCGGGTCTTTTCACATGGGGGGGAAAATCCATGAGAACCAGTTTGAGAATCTGTATGGTGGTGGGCTCGATGTTGGTCCTGCTCGTGGCGGAAACCACAGTCGAAGCTCAAACGCTCGGCCGACGAACGCTCTCGACGCCGGATTCCGGGCTTCCTTACGGAGCGCCGGCGGTGGTCAGCCCGTATGGTCAGCCGGTGCCTGTCCAAGTTGCGGCCAACAGCAATGTGCCGGCCTCGACGGCCCAAATCACGCGGTCGCCCAACGGCCAGACTAAACCCGCGTTTCGCGTGACGATGGTCGGCGAAGAGGTGCCCAACCCGCCGAGCATCGAACCGCAACCGGAACCGCAGACCGAAACGCCCTCGGTGGCACACTTGATGAAGAATGAGGCCAGCGGCAAGGATGACTGCGGCGGCAAGGGCTGCGGGGCCTGCTGCGCGTGCAGTCCCTACGCGTTCCGCGTGTATGTCGAAGGGCTGTACTTGCGGGCTCGTGATGCCGAGGTCTGCTATGCGGTCGAGACGAATTCGAATTTGCCGACGACCGGCGCTCCGTCGGCCAGCATCCCGATCCAGACTTCGCCCGTGGGCGTCTTGGACCAGGACTATTCCGCCGGTTTCCGGGCCGGGTTCGGCGTCTGCCTGGACGCGGTCAGCGAACTGGGACTCGGCTACACCTGGTTCGATACGTCCACCGAGGACACGCTGACCACGGATGCTCCGTACAAGATCACGGCCCTGCCGCTGCATCCGGCGACCGAGTATGCCGCGCGGGACAGCCTGCAGGCCGCGGGGCGGCATGATATCCAGTTCGATTTGGTCGACCTGGATTACCGCAGCTACCTGGTGCAGACCTGCACGTCGAACCTGGATTACGTGATCGGGCTCCGCTACGGCAACCTCGAACAGGCGTTTGCCGCGCGGTACAGCGACGACTTGAGCCAGCCGTCCAACCGGTCCGAAGTGGCGACCGACATCGACTTCGACGGGGCCGGTCTCCGCCTCGGTTTGGAAGGCGAACGCTTCTACTGTGCCGTGCCGGTCAAGTTGTACATGAAAGGCTTCGCCAGCTTGATGGCCGGCGAGTTTGACGCGACCTACCAGCAGACGGTGCAGAACAACAGCAACTACGGCGTCGACACGGGCTGGACGGCCGGCCGCATCGTGCCCACGTTCGACTTGGAGCTGGGCGGCGGATTCTACCTGCCGGGCGGCCACCTGCAGGCCACGGTCGGTTACGTGTTCAGCGCCTGGACCAATGTGGTCAAGACGGAAGACTGGATCCACGCGGTCCAGGCCAACGACTTCCGCGACATGGGTGACACGATCACCTTCGATGGTGTGGTCGCTCGCGTCGAGGGTCGTTTCTAACCCACTCCCACGCTGTGCCCGCCACAGCGTGCCCTGGTTCTTGCGACGATTTGGATGATACTCCCGAAGAGCCGGCAGGCCCGTATCTGCCGGCTTTTTGGCTTTCTTGCCGCCGGATCAATACCGCAGGATGGCAGCCGCCGGAGGCGCCGGAACCTGGTCTGCCGGCAACGCGTACACCGCGCCGCGATGCAACAGGGTTTGCACGGCGGCATAGTCCAGCAGGTCGTCGTCGCCGGGCTCGGCGGCCGGCGTGGCACGTTCGGTCAGGTGGCCCGTCGCTGCGTCGTACCGGCCCCAGCGGTGCGCCGCACGATCGACGAACAGCGACTCGACTTGGCCTTGCTGTGCCGCCACCACGATCCGGCGGAGATCGTCGCTGGTCTTGCCCGAGCCGGCCAGGGCCTGGTACCTGGCGACAGCCTCGTGCCGGGCCCGCTCCAGGTACGACTTGACCAGGGGCCAGGCCCGTTCATGCAGCTCGTGCTCGGAAAGATGATCCGGATTGCCGGCGAGTTCGTCGGGAGCGAGATGTCCATAGCTGGCGACTTCGCGATAAATCGGCAGCAGGTACTGTACGCCCGCCAGGATCAGCGGAGCCCGCTGATCCCGGAGCGAATCGCGGAGCGCGGCGTCGACGCTGCGGAAGTACTGGGCCAACTCGTCCTTGGACGGCTCGCGCTCGCCGCCCAGGCTATGCACCACGGCCGACGCTCTTCCCGCCTGGCTGCGGGACGCCGTGTGGGCCAAGGAAGGCCGCTCGCTGGAATCGTAGTTCAACGCCCGGGCCAGGTCCTTGGGCAGTCCTTCGACCTTGACCTCGTGCAGGCCGAACTGCCGGCCGGCAAGGAACCGGACGCGATTCTGACTGAGCGCCAGCACGAAGTACTGGTCATGGACGCCGACCAGCGGCAACAGCGGTTTGACCTGAAAACGCCGATTGACCACCACCGCTTCCTCCAGCGGCAGGGGCAGCCGAAAGCGATTCGACAGCCCGTCGTTCACGAACACGGCCAAACCGAGACTGCGTTTCTCCCAGAAGGCATGCTCCGTCGGCAGACCGCGAATCGGCTCCAACAGCTGCTTGGCATCGGGCGCGCGCACGCCCTGGTCGACCAGCCCACGCTCGGCCTGAGCCAACAAGTTCTTCAACCGCAGCGCGTCCTGCTGCCCGTCCGGCCCCGCGGCATGCGTGGGCATGAAGATCGAGACGCACGGTCCCTGCTGTGCCGCTGTCAACCGCTTCAAATCACTGGTGCTGAAGGTGTCCATCGTTGACCCCTTTCTCGTGAGTTAACAGACGCCTAAGGCTTGACTGAACCCGTCGAGGGGTGTGCACGCTCGCACACTCGTGCCCCACCTGTCTCTCTTTAGATTAGCCCCAAATCGTCGTTCCGGACAGCTCCCCCCAGCCGGGAAATGCCGCATTCCCGCCGCCGCACCCCGTCGGGCCTTGAGACGCCCTTGACAGTCCGCCGACGGCGGGTCGGCGTTGCTGGTCGACGGGCACACCCGCAAGCGCCGCGATGCCCTGGCGTGGCCAAAGTGCCTTGTTCAGGCTGAGAATTGGGGGGCGGTGCCCGGGGCCGAGCCACGAGGGGCGAGTGGCGCGTCTCCGGTTCTTGCCGGTGGAGGCTCGCGGCGCTCGCCCCCCGGGCGCGCTACGCCCCGACGCGTTTGGCGGGGATCGCGAAGTCGCCCGTAGGATCGCGCCACACACTGTGGATATGGCTGGCCGGATTGCCGGCGGAATCGGGCTGGGTGTTACAGAACTCGATCAAGAACGTCGGGCCTTGGATGCGGTAATAGTGGCCGATCCCGGGGCGATCCGCGCCGGCCCAGGAAAAGTAGATCCGGTCGTATTCGGCCACGTCGATCGCTTGCAGGCGGGCCGCCGCAAGATCCGCGGGCAGGTTCCGCGCATAGACCTCGACCAGCTCGCGAAGCAGCTTCTGCTGCGTCTCGTTCAAGCCGGAAAAGGCAATCCCTTCCGGCGCGTACTCGGGCGCCTGCGGCCGGCCGGCGGCCCGGATGTCCGCCGGGGCCTTGTCCGCCAGGATCGCCGCCTTGCGCTGTTCGGGGTGCAGCGAGTCCAACAGCTGAAACGCCAGCAACTCTTCGTCCGCCAGGACTCGCGTCCCGACCGGCACATTGCCTGGCATACCCTCGCGGACCACGGTGGGATTCGCGGCAAAAAAGGTCGGCGTCGACCCGATCACGCGGCCTTGGTCGACCACGAAATTCAAGGACAGGTGATGCCCTTCGATGCTCAGCCCCCACCGGCTCGTTTCAGCCGGTTCGCCGAAAATGGTATAATAGTAGCGTTCCGGGTCCCGGATCGGCCCGCCGCTGCGGCCCTGCTCCAACTCCCGCAGAATGCCTTCCAGGGACATGATCTTGGTGGCCTTGTCGTAGCCGGTCTGGCTGAGCGCGCTGCGCAGCACGGCCAAGGCCGCTTTCCGCTGGGCGGCGTCCATGTGCTTGATCTGCAGGCCCTTGCGCTGATCTTTGGGAATGAAATGCCAATCGAGCCGCAAGGGCGAATCGGCCGGCAGCAGGGCGATGCCCTTCTGGTCGGCGGACAGCGTGCCCAGAAACACCCGGGCGGCACGCGTCAGATCAGCACCCGTGCTAGCATCCTGCAAGACGGCCCAGCCCAGGGTCGCCGACAGCGCTGCTGTCACAGCCATGACATAAGCCAAATGACGTCTCATCGCGATCCACTCCTCGCTGTCCGTGCCATCGATTCCTCGGAAGCATAACGGATGATCGATGCTCTTGTCGAGCGGTGATCTTCTGGCCCGTCCCCCCAGTTGCCAGGCACGCGCTGAGGTTGACCCCTCGGCGGTATGACGGTAATGTCTGCCCCCCGCGGCTGCTGTGAACTGGCGAATCGAGCGGTACGCTGCGGGTTGCGATCCTGTGCCGAGCGTGGAACCGGAGGACCTCATGCCCAACCAACGCGTTCTTCTCTTCCTGGCCGGCATGCTGGTGTGGTGGCCGGCGTCGCTGGGGGCCGCCCAGGGGGCGAAGCCCGGCCAGGTGAGTTCCGATGCGGCCGCCGAGTCGCCGCTCACGGCGGAGATGATCGAAATCCGTCGCCGCCAGGCGGAAGCCGCGGCCGAATTGGATGACGCCACGAAGAAGCGGATTGCCGGCCTGTACGCCCAGGCTTTGGAGTCGTTGAACCTGGCCGCCGCCGCGACCAAGCGGGCGGAGGCAGCCAAGCAGGATGCGGACGCCGTTCCCCGGCGTTTGACGGGGATTCAGCAGCGGATCGATGCCCTGCGAAACCAAGTGCCGGCGATGCCGGCGGCGAATTCGTTGGCGGACTGGGAACGCGAATTGGCCCGGGCGGATCGCGAGCTGACGGACTTGAAGCAGGCCCAGGCCGAGAACGACCGCCAGACGCGGGCCGATCGCCGCAAGGAGCTGCGCAACCAGCTGCTGGCCGCGCCCCAGCGGCTGGAGGAAATCAGCCAGCAACTGGCGTCGCCCACCCCGGCTGACGAGTCGCCCCAGGTCACGCTGGCTCGCCGCACTGAACTGCAGGCCCGGCGGCAGGCGATCGAACTGGAGATCCCTGCCCATCAGGCCGAACTGGCCAAGTACGACGCCGAGGACGCGGTGGACATGGTCCGGTTCCAGCAGGACCTGAAAATCCAGGAACTGGCGTTGGCCGAACGGCAACGACAACTCCTGGACGAGCGGGTCAAGCAGGCCCGGGCCGAGGCGGCCGGGGAGGCGGTGCGGCGTGCGGAAGAGGAGGCGATTCGCGCCCAGCCGCTGCTCCAGGAGTTCGCGGTGCGAAACAAGGAACTGACGCAGAAAGCCCAACTCCTGGCCCAGCAGATCGGGCAGACCGACCAGGCGCTGAGCGACGCCGAAGCGCAACTGGCGATCGTCCAGCAGGAGTTCAAGCGGGCCAAGGACCGCGAGAAGAGCGTCGGGCTGACCAAGACGGTGGGCGCCCAGTTGCGCAAGCAAGAGGCCGCCCTGCCGGACGTCCGCAAGTACCGCCGCAACCTGCGGGACCGGCAGCAGACGATCGAAGACGTGCGGTACGAGCTGTTCGAGTTGGAGCAAGAACGCACGGTTCTGGCCAAGCCGGACGTGCTGATCGCCGGAATCCTGGGCAGCGCGCCCCCGGGGCTGTCAGCGGCCGAACAACAGCAGTTGCAGTCCGCGGCGGAACGGGTGCTGGACCGGAAACGCGAGTACTTGGACGCCTTGATTCGCAGCCAGCAGACGTACTTTGACGCCCTGACCGAACTGGATACGACCGAGTTACAGCTGGTCAACCAGACGGAGGAGTTCATCAACTATATCCGGGAACGCGTGCTGTGGATCCGCACGGGCAAAGCCCTCACCTCGGATTGGTCGATTCGGGACAGCGACTTGTGGCTGATCCAGCCCGACCAGTGGGTCTCCGTGGCAGGGCAGTTGTGGCAGCAGGTCCGCAGTTCCCCCAACGTGTTCGCGCTGGCGGCCCTCGTGTTTGCCGGGCTGTTCGCCGTGCGGCGGCGCCTGCGGCACCGGATTCAGGAGCTGGGCCAACAGGCGGCACGCCGCAACTGCACCCATTTCCGGCTGACCTTGCGGGCGGCCGTGTTGACCCTGCTGGTCAGTCTCCTCTGGCCGGCCGCGACCTGGTTCCTGGCCTGGCGGCTGGCGGCTTCGCCCGACAGCAGCGACTTTGCCGCCGCCGTGGCCAGCGGGCTGTGGGGACTGGCGAGCGCGTTCTTTCCCGTCGAACTGCTGCGGCAGATCTGTCGCCAGCAGGGCCTGGCCGAGGCGCACTTTGGCTGGCCCAAGCCGGCCGCGCAAACGCTCCGCCTGAACCTGCGGCAACTGATGATCACCAGCATGCCGCTGGTCTTCGTCACGGCCGTGCTGCATGCCAGCGATCCGGAACGCGGCTATGCCGTCCCGGAACGGATCGGCTTTATCCTGACCTGCGGCCTGGTGTCGCTGTTCGTCTCCCGCGTGCTGCACCCCACGTCGGCCGTCTTGCAGGAATACCTGGCCTTTAACCAGAACGGCTGGCTCGATCGACTCAAGTTCGTCTGGTACTGGCTGGGCGTCGCCTCGCCGCTGGTGCTGGCTGGGCTGGCCTTTCTCGGCTACTACTATACGGCCCAGCAATTGGCCCTGCGGCTGCTGTACACGCTTTCCCTGCTCGTGCTCCTGGTCACGGTCCAGGCGTTCCTGCTGCGGCTGTTGCTGGTGCATCGGCGCCAGTTGAGCATCCAGCAGGCGCAAGAACGGCGCGCCGCCATGCTGGCCGCCGCCCAGGGCAGCGCGACGGTGGCCGTATCCCGGCCCGTGATCCCGGTCGAAGAAGAGACCGTCGATCTGGCGCATCTCAGCAGCCAGACGCAGCGCATCGTGACCACCGCGATTGCGGCCGCGATGCTGGTCGGCGCCTGGACCATCTGGAGCGAGGTCGTACCGGCTCTGAATATCCTGGATCGCTGGAGTCTGTGGTCGACCGTCGAGCCGCTGACGGAGAGCGCCACCAACGCGGCGGGCGAGACCGTGTTGGTGACCCGCGACGTCGTCCGGCGGATCACGCTGGTCGATCTGCTGCTGGTCTCGGTGATCGGCGTCATCACCCTGGTCGCGTTCCGGAATATCCCCGGCTTGCTGGAGATTGCCGTCCTCCAGCGGTTGCCGTTGGAGGCTTCCGCCCGCTACGCCGTCACCACCTTGGCCAGCTATGCCATCATCCTTGTGGGAGTGGTCTTGGGGGCCGGCACGCTGGGCCTGCGCTGGAACCAGATTCAGTGGCTGGCCACCGCTTTGACGTTCGGGCTCGCCTTCGGCCTGCAGGAGATCTTTGCCAACTTCGTCGCGGGCCTGATCATCCTGTTCGAGCGGCCGCTGCGCGTCGGCGACATCGTGACCGTCGAGGGCGTGAGCGGCGTCGTCTCGCGGGTCCGGATCCGGGCGACGACCATCACCAATTGGGACCGGCAGGAATTCGTCGTGCCCAACAAGGAATTCATCACCGGCAAGCTGCTGAATTGGACGTTGTCCGACCAGGTGAACCGGATCGTGATCAACGTCGGGATCGCCTACGGGTCGGACACTGAACGGGCCCGGAACCTGCTGCTGAAGATTGCCCGCGAGCATCCGCTGTTATTGAAGGACCCCGAGCCCGTTGCCTCGTTGGAAGGTTTTGGCGACAGCGCGTTGAACCTGGTCCTGCGGGCCTTTCTGCCCAGCTTCGAGAACCGCCTGAACACGATTCACGCGTTGCACACCGCGATCCATCGGGAATTCGCCGCCGCCGGGCTGGAGATCCCCTTCCCGCAGCGCGACCTGCACATCCGCTCGCTTGTCCCGGACAACCGACTGGGCCTGACCCAGCCGACCTCGGCCGGCAAGCCGTAACCCGGCGTCGATGAACAGCCAGCCGAAGGAGGCTGCCGCTACGGCTTGGCCAACAGGCCGTCCAGCGCGGCCGCGAGCGTCCGCTTGGGCTGGACGCCGACGACTCGGTCAACCAACTGACCGTCCTTGAACAGCAACAAGGCGGGGATCGCCGAGACGCCCAGGTGAGCGGCGACGTCGGGGTGTTCGTCGACATTCAGTTTGGCGATCACCGCACGGCCTCGATACTCGACGGCCAACTGGTCGATGACGGGAGCCAGCTGGCGGCACGGTCCGCACCATTCCGCCCAGCAGTCCAGCAGCACAGGCTGGTCGGTGTCCAGCAGCGTGCGCAAGTAGGGGTGATCCGTCGGCGGCGGCAGCGAACGCTCGCAGCCAAACGCGATGACCAGACACACAAGCAGGAACAAACCCCAAGCCCTCATCACAGCCCCCCTTCACTCCCGTTTGGATCATGCTCGTGGCGACCAGGTCGACCTGGCTGCTGATGAAGTCCCGCTCCCAGCGGTTAACGGCCGTCTCGCTGAGTGAGTCGATTCGGTTTTCCAGTTGGTCCAGCGGTCGCTCGACCCGTTGAAGATTGTACACGGCCTTGTCGAAATTGGCCAGCCGCGCCGTAACGCCTCGCTCCGTAACGCCGCGAGATGGTCATCCCGAGAAAACCGACGCTCGCGTGCGTTTCGGTCACTCCAGGATCTGCGCCTGGACGGGCCGCAGCAGGGGCGGGGTTTCGGCGGTGGCGGCGTCCAGGCCGGTGGCGAAACGGAGTTCGTTCATGGTCTGTTCCGTCTGGATCATGCTCGTGGCGACTAAGTCGACCTGGCTGCTGATAAAATCCGGCTCCTGGCGGTTGACGGCCATCTCGCTGAGCGAGTGGATGCGGTTTTCCAGCTGGTCCAGCTGCAGTTCGACCAGTTGCAGATTATCCATGGCCTTTTTGAAATTGGCCAGCCGTTCCTGGGAGGTCGCGAGGTTGTCCTCCAAGGTCTTGCGAATCCGTTGCTGCTGCAACTCTTGAGGCTCCGGCGGCAGCTGGGCCAGCCGGGCTTCGATCCGCTCGATGTCCTCCTGGATCGACGCGCTGTCGGTCTTCTGGAGGAAGCGGCTGAGGGCGAAATGGGTGTACAGGAGCCGCAGAAAAATCCACAGCAGGCGGTCGAGTCCGGCCAGTTGCGATTGCTCAAACGTCTCGTCGACAACCTGATCGCCCGGCTGCTTCAAGTCGGTGGCAATCTGTCGCAGTTCCAGACAGCGCTGCCGCAGGTCCTGGAACCGCTGCATCATGTCGCGCGGCAGGCTCTGCAGAATTCGCTGCAGCGTCTGCCCGGTCGACTGGGACGTTTCGGCACGCCGCACGGCCGCGTGTTGAGCTTCGACCGCTTTCTGGAATTTGGGATGCGTACCGAGCAGCCCCAGGTAAGCCAACTCGGCAGCCACGACGACCGGCAGGGCCACGTCGGGCTGACCGCTCAGCAGCGCAAAGCCGCCGGCCCCCAGGAACGCCAACAAGTTCCAGCGGTTGAGAAAGGCCGCTTTCAGGTATTTTCCAAATCCCACGGGAGTCTCTTAAGTCGCTGCCAAGAGGTGGGAAACTGGCACGGTGGCTAAGGCATTGGTGTTCGCCTTGTTTCGCCCTTTCAGGGCTACCTGGACTTCGTTGTCGCGGTACCCAGGGCGTTGCCCTGGGCTGATTTGTTGTGGCCCCTTCGGGGCGAAAGAATCAAGAAAAGCCATCGTCTTCACCGCCCAAACTCTATGGTCAAAACTTGCCTGGTCTTGTTGTACACCCAACCCCGATTTTGGCTCTATCTGGCGTTGGGCTCCTGTTCCAACTGGCTGATCAGGTCCCGGATGTAGCTGACCGTTTCCTGGAATCGCGGATCGCGCTGGAGCACGCGGGCTGGCCGGTCGGCCGGTTCAATCTCCAATTCGCGGAGGATCGTCCCCGGCGCTCGGCCCATGACGTATACCCGATCGCCCAGAAATACGGCCTCTTCGATGGAATGCGTCACGAAGAACACGGTGGCGTGGACTTCATGCCACAACGAGACCAACAGGTCCTGCATGTTCATCCGGGTCTGCGGATCGAGGGCCCCGAACGGCTCGTCCATCAGAATGATCCGCGGCCGCAGGATCAAGGTCCGCGCGATGGCCACCCGCTGACGCATCCCGCCGGACAGTTCATGCGGATATTTGCCGGCGTCCTTGGCGACGTCCAACCCCACGTGTTCGATCCACTTGCGGCCCAATTCTTCTCGCTCGGCACGCGGCACGCCGCGGCACTCCAGGCCGAAGGTGATGTTCTCCAGCACGGTGCGATGATCGAAGCTCGTATAGTCCTGGAACACCATCCCGCGATCGGCTCCCGGCCGTGTCACCGACTGGCCGAGTACCAGCACCTCGCCTTCGCTAGGCGGATGTTGCGGCGGCAGTCCAGCGATCAGCCGCAGGATCGTGCTCTTGCCGCACCCGCTGGGGCCGAGTACACAGATGAACTCGCCCTTCTCCGGCAGGTCCTCGACGAAGAAGTTGACGTTGCGGATGGCCGTGAACTCCTTCGGCCCGCCGATGCCATACGTCTTGGCCACGCCGCGGAACTCGACCACCCGCGGCAGCGAACGGCCCAGCGGCGCCGCCGCGCGATCGATGATCCGGCCCATGCCGACCGGTTGGGCCGGGGCGGAAGCCGCGGCGGTGATTGCGGGGGAGTTAGTCATTGGTCACTGGTCATTCGTCACGGGTCATTGGTCCGCTGCCTTTGCCGCTTCTTGGATGGCCTTGGCGCCGGGGGAGTGGAATAGCTGGCTCCAGAGATCTTCCCAGGCGCGGAGGACTTTGACCAGGGCATGGTGCAACAGGCCGTCGCTGCCGTAGACGTAGGGGAACAACTGCTGCTGGACCCAGTACAGCATCCGGTCGATGGCCAAGGCGACCAGCGGGATGATCATCAGAACCAGCAGGATGTAGGCTTGCTTGCCGAGTCGGTTGGATGTGTTGATGATGTCCCCCAAACCGCCCGATGCGCCGGGGAACTTGATCAACTCGGCCAGCATGATGTAGCCAAAGGCCAAGCCGAACAGCAGCCGCGCGGAATTGAACACGCTGGGCATGGCCAGCGGCACGAGAACCTTCATGATGATCTGCCGGCGACTGGCGCCCAGCGTGTAGGCTGTGTCGACAAAGCGGCTGCTGACCTCGCCGATCGCCGTCGCCGTGTCGCTGACGATGAACGCCACACAGGCGATGAAAATGAACATGATCTTCTGGAACTCGCCGATGCCGAACAGCGAATAGGTCAGCGGAATCAAGGCGGCGATCGGGATGTTTCGGCCGACGATCGTCAAAGGCGCAAAGAACGCCGCGACGCGGCGGAAACACCCGCACAAGACGCCGATCGGCACGCCGATGGCGACGGACAAGCCGAAGCCGAGCACGACGCGCCGCAGGCTGGCCCACGTGTTGCGGGTCAGGGCCGCGTCGAACCACAAGCTGCGGAATTCGCGGAACGTCTCGTGCGGGCTGGGCAGGATGCTAGAACTGAGCGCCCGGCTTTCGACCGTTTCGCCGCGGGTCAGGCCCCACCAGATGACGAGGCAGACCACGAGGCAGGCCGCGCCCAACGCGGCGGCTTGCCAGGTGGGAATCTCGCTCCGCAACGGCGTGAAGCGGCGCGGAGGTGCCGCCGAGGCACTAGCCGCGGAGGCGGGGTTCGGGGATTCAATTGCAGGCTCGGTCATTGGCAACAGGACCTACTCCATCTCCGCTGGATAGACCTTGATTTCTACGCGGCGATTCTTGGCATGGTTCGACGGGTCGTTGGAATCGGCGGGCCGGTCCCAGCCGACGCCGTCGACGGAGAACTTGTTGGGCTCCAGATTGTACTTGTTCACCAGTTCCTCCTTGACCGCGTTGGCCCGGTTCATGGCCAGCTCCTTGATCAGCGACTCCGGGACGGCGCCCTTCATCGAGGCGTCGGTGTGGCCTTCGATGATGATCCGTGCAGCGCCGAATTGCCCCGTCAGCTTGGCGGCCTCTTCCAGCACCATGTCCACGGCCGGATCGTACAGCTGCTCGACCTCTTTCCCGTCGATCTCGCGGGTGATCTTGCGGTGCAGGTCCCAGCTGTTGGGAGCAAAATGGATGACGATGGTATTGGTCAGGATCTCCTCGCTCTCGGCGCGGATTTCCGTCACCGTCTTGGGCGCCAGCACGACCTCGTACTCGTCCTTCTGCTGGGCATACTTCGGCTCGCCGGCCAATTTCGCGATGATCGAGAAGTCCATCACTTGGTCGAACGGTACGGGCTGGCCTTCAATGGCGCCGATCCGCCGGTACAGGTAAGAAGCCTGCCGCCAGATCCGCTCGAAATTCGTCGGATTGTTCTGGTTTATGAAGAACTGATAGTTCTCCGCCCAGTTGGTGTTGTGGGCATCGCCGGACATGCTCATCGCATCGGGGACCGGGATCCCATAGCCGTCCGCCATCAGCTTGGCGCACAGTTCTTTCTTGTCCGGCTGCTTCAGCTGTTCCATGGCGTCGAAAATGCCGCGGACCAGCCCTTCGAGGATCTGCGGATGGTCCTTGGCAAAGTCGGCTCGGGCGAACCACACGTCGGCGATCAGCTTGTTGGCCGTCTGCGTGTTGACCAGCATCCGGTTGCCCTTGACCTTGGCCAGATTGTAGATGTCGGGAG
>CAIYOB010000145.1 GCA_903927685.1 uncultured Planctomycetaceae bacterium | reverse complement strand
GGCGTATCTTGGCCACTGTGAGCTGTCATGGCAGGCGGAACGGATGCAGCCGAAACCGTCTCGACATCGAGGTGGAACGGATGGGTTTCCACGCAGAGCACACTTCCGATGCTTCTTCAGATCAGGGAGCAGTGGTTCATGGTCGCCCCAAAATTGAGTCCCAAAATCGCCGCTCGCGTGGCCGCCAAGGTCGCCCGGCGTGAATGCCTTGCCAAGAACTGTCGGCGTTCGATGGTCGTTTGCGGCTGTTGTCGCGCTCACTACGACGCCGCGGAGCATGTCATCAGTCGCCAGCCAACTCGGCTACTGCGGGTCAAGGCTCGCGAAAAACTGGTTCGAGCGGGGTTGCTCCTGGAACGTTGGCAGCAGCCTCGCAAGGGCTCAAAGAAGTCCTTGTCAGCGGCCTACCAGCAGGCCGTCACGTCGGAACCTCGGTAACCGCAACGGGAGAGCGAAGACATGGCCCGAAAACTGTCGGCGTGCCTGCGGCCGGAAGACGTGTATCGCTGGCCTGACGAAGTCCAGGCCCGATTGGGTGTGGGGCGATCGATTTACGACCTGGTCACGATCGGCGGCCTCAAGGTGCACGCATTCGGCCGTCGCCGCTTCGTCAACGGCCAGGCCGTGATCGACGCACTGAACGCGTGTTGTGCGCGTGAACATCCGCGCGACAACGTGGGAGACAATCCCTTTTTTGCCAAGGAGAAAGCGAACGATGTATCTGGCATTTGACATTGAGACCAGCGGACTTCCCGACGAGATCCTCCGTGAGAGACTGCCGCCATTCACGCCGCCGCCGCCGCCCGGAGACTTCGATCCGACGGCCGTGAAATGCGGCAATATCGGCGGTCCGACCAGCGAGAAGGGCAAGGCCAAGATCGAGGAGGCACGCAAGGCCCACGAGGAATTGGGCAAGCGTTACGCGATGGAGCTGGCCGCGGCCGAGGAAAAGCACTTCGCGGAATTCAAGAGCCGCGCCGCCCTGGACGCAACCACCGGCCGCGTAGTGGCCATCGGCTTCTGCCGGGCGGACGCGATGGAAACGCCGGCCCTCATCGACTGCGACCTGGACGAAGAGGCCGGCCTGCGGCAGTGGTGGCGGACCGTCGAAGACGCCATCTGCGACCGGCTGCCGCTGATCGGATTCAACGTCTGCCACTTCGACCTGCCGTTCCTTATCCGCCGCTCGTGGCTGCTGGGCGTGCCCATGCCCACGGGCCTGCGCAAGGGCCGTTACTGGTCCGACCTGGTCGTGGACCTGATGCAGGTCTGGGGCTTTCACGGGCGCGACCTGATCGGACTCGACCGGCTGGCCAAGGCGTTTGGCCTGAGCGGCAAAGTCAAGGAGGCCGAAGGCGTCGAGGTCAGCGGAGCCATGTTCGCTGAGGTCTGGCGGACCAACCGCAAGGTTGCGGAAGCGTATCTGCACCGCGACGTGGACCTGTGCGTCCGGCTCGCGAATCGGCTGGAGGTGGTTTGATGATGTGGGGCGTGTTCTCGGCTCGCGGCTACCTGCTGGGCGCATTCGCGGACGAGGCTTCGGCTCGCCGGGCCTGCGACGCGTGGCCGCAAGCCGCGACCATCGGCTTCTTGGGTG
>CAIYOB010000144.1 GCA_903927685.1 uncultured Planctomycetaceae bacterium | reverse complement strand
TGCGCCGGTGGACCCGACTCGCCGCGAAACTGGCCCCCGTTCTTTCCGCCACCGGCAGCGTTGCGGACTGTCGGGTTGCCGACGTCCGAACGATCGATTACGATGACGGCGTTACGGACGATGTTTGCCGCGGCGGTGAACAGATTGTCATCGGAATTCACGTCGCCGCCGGTTCGGCGTTGATTCTGGAAGTCTGCGAAGTGACAGCGCGCGAACGGAAGCCCTGCCGACTCGGCACGCTGAGGGCATTCACCAAATGCCAAGGTGAAGCCCGGCACCTGAAGAACCGTTTGGTGCTAGCGAGACTGATCCCGCAGCGACGAAGGCTGCGGCCGGCAGTAGGACAGAGCCAGCAGGGCGTAGCCCGTCACCAGAATCGGATCGCCTTCCATCCACCGATCGGTGTCGTTAACCCACGAGCCGTTGGGTTGCTGCCGTCGAGCAAGTTCCGCCCGAAGTTCGGCGCGCCAATCGTGCTTCACACCATGCTCGTCCTGGAACGTGTCTGCACCTTCGGCTGCGAGCGCCTTGGCAAAGGTGTGGTAATAGTAGTACAGTCCGGCCTTCCCCATCCCGGGATTGGACTCCAAATCGTAGTGCTTGCGCAGCCATTGGATGGCGGCCCGTACCCGGGGATCGTCCGGCCCCACGCCGGCGTAGATCATGCTCTTGAGCCCCGCGTAGGTCATGGAACCATAGCTGCGCAGTCCGCCTTCCGGGGTCTCGCCCGCCATGCTCGACCCGCCGGCTGCCGGAGTGTAGTAGAAACCGCCATCGGGATTCTTGGCGGCGAACGGCGTGGTGTTGTGCTCCGTTTCCAAATTCTGACAACGCGAAACGAAGGTCAACGCCCGCTCAATCGCCTCCCGGTTCTCTTCATTGCCAGTGCTTTTTAGGGCCTCGATCATGAAGCTGGTGTTCGACAGGTCGGGTCGTTTCTTGCTGCCGTAGCCGGCGCCGCCGTAGGCGGGGTCCGAGGGATCCTTGCCCTCCCCTTCGTCCCACTGAAGCTGCTTGACAAACGCTTCCGCCTTCTCGATCACCGGGGTGTACCGGCCGTCTTGGTTGGCCTCCGTAAAGCACATGATCGCCAGGCAGGTTTCGTAGTTACCATACACCGTCTTCTCGGGGCAAACGCCGCCGTCAGGCCGCACGAATCCCTGCAAGTACTTCAAGCTCTTGGCCACCAGCGGGTCATCCGGCGAACGCCCGTGGCGCAGGATGGCCGTGGTGACCAGCGCCGTGACGGCGGGGCCGGCCTGGGCGCTGTAGGAGCCGTCTTCCGCCTGGCCGTTGCTGGCCAAGTAATTGACCGCCTTGCTCGCCGTTTGTTCATCTTGCCGCGAAACCTCCTGGGCAACGGCCTGCCGTCCCGCGAGCCAACAACCAAGGCAGACCGAAAATGCGAAAACTCGAAAGACGGGAGAAGGACGCACGGGTGGGATACCTCCTGAGAATTCTTGGGGTTTACGTCTGGGATTACGGGTTTCGTTAAGACATTGCCGCGTCACTGGGAGGCAAGGCAAGATCCAGCCTTACGGGCCGGACACATCCTCGGTCTCTCCGCCGCTACGGGTCACCAGGACCGCCAGGACGCGAAGGTTGGTCGATTCACCCAAGCAATGACGAGCAACAACTCGACGAGTGTAAACGCGTGGCGAAAACCCGCCTGACACCTGCGAACCATGCTCGGCTCTCCCATGAAAGTGAGCGGAACGGCGCTCGCCGCCGGTTCCTGATCGACCAGCTTGGCGATAATCCCGGCGGCCAGCGCCTTGCCGCTCACTTGGCGGCGGACACTATTCCTCGAACGATACGGCGCGGCCCCATCCGACGCTCCGCCCCGATCGACGTTCGCGGCCGGACATCGTGCCGATAGCAAATGGGATGCCCAACGCGAACAAGCCAGGGCGGAACGTGCGACACGCGGGGAATTCGCGGCGGGCGTTCAGGGCAGTCGTTCGGCACCGTCGGCCTGGTGTCTTTTTGTTCGACATGCGCGTCGGTGTTTTCGACACGCCGAACGAGCTTGCCGCGGCGAGATTGGGGTAGGCAAGTTCCCAGACTGGGTCACTTCGGATGCTGGACGGTCGATCCGGCCACCGCCTTGCGGGCCACTTTGAGGAGCGAGTTGATCCCGTCGCGGTATTCCTCCAGGGTCGAGATCCACTGGCGGAGGCAATGCTCTCCCGCGGGCGTGAGTTGATACGATCGCTTGGCGGGACCGGTGTCCGACAAGACCCACGAAGAGGCCACCATGCCCCGGCCTTCCATCGCCTTCAGAAACCGGTACACACCCGACGCATCCGGTTTGCCACCCCCGAAGATGGAGATTTCGCCGATCCGCTCGGCCAGCCGGTAACCGTGCAGCGGCCCCTCCGCGAGCACCGCCAGGATCGCCGGTTGGATCAACTTGTCCAGCGTCCGCCCCGCGCAGGGGCAATCGTCCAGGTCCGACACCACTTCCAGTTCGCTCGCTTTCATAGGTCTGATCATCCTTGCTCTGAAGCGTTGCCGACTGGAGCCCGACTGTCAAGGGGCCGGCGGCGGCGATCCCTGGCGTTTTTTCGTCCGCTGGGCGTTGACACCAAGGGCCGGCAACGACATACTCGTCCACATCCGGTATAGGATGAACGCCTTTAGCAGTCGTGGTACAGTAGCTTCAGGACAGGAGATGCGTGGATGGCAGGCCAAACCATGTCCAAGGTGCGGTTCCTCCTGGTCGGCGGCTTCTTGGGCGCCGGCAAGACCACGAC
>CAIYOB010000143.1 GCA_903927685.1 uncultured Planctomycetaceae bacterium | reverse complement strand
CGGACCGACACCGCCCAACAAGGTCTGATGCCGGGCAGCCACCGCGTGGAACCAGCGGGGCCGGCCGGTGGCCACTTCGTAACACGTCACCAGTTCGTCGGTTCCCCGTTGTTCGAGCGTCACGGCAAAGCCGTTGACGGCCGCCAGGGTCGACCAACCGGCGCCGATCTCGCGGCGCCAGACCAACCGCGGCGGATGGGCCTGCCAGTCGCGACTCAGCCGGAGGCCCGTCACCCGCGCGTCCCGACGCGGGCCGAGGAACTGCGGGAAATCCTCCGGCGTAGTCGTGCGGAGATCAACGACCGCGACGTCCGCCACCGGCTTGGCCAAGCGTTGGTCGGCGGATGGCCGCCAGCGGGGAACCAGCGTCGGCACCAGGTCGCCGTCCACGCCCTCGATGCGCAGACTGGCGATCGCGACCAACAACGACAGGGCCAGGATACCGGCCACCCAGCGGCGCAAGAAACGCGGGTAAGCGCTGTAGCCGACAAACCAGATGACCAGCGTCAAGACGGCGACCAGTCCACCAGCGAACGTGGCCACGTTGACGTTCGCCTGTTCTAGATTCGCTCCCCAGACCCGGCTGCGCAGCAGCACCACCACGAGCGAGGCCAAGGCCACGATCGCCCAGCACCAGGGCCCGGGAGAGTATCGCCGGATGCGGGCGGGCGGCGAGGCTGCGGAAGCCTCGGGATTCGAAGCGAGGCTGCTATCGGGCGCTGGGGTGTCCATGGTGGCGTTCAGGGATGGGGGGACGCAGATGCCTCCCGCGTCATCGGCCGCGGGCGTCGTGTCCGTGATCATGCCGACGGAGCGAGTTCTTCCGACCGGGCCGCGAGTCGCCGGTGATGTGCGGCTGTGCGAACCGGGACTGCGTGGGCGGCTCGGCGTCCAGCGACGTCGTTGGGGCCGCTCCAGGTCGTTCCTCGGCCGCCTGCTCCGGCGATTTGTTCGGCCCCTTACGCGACACGCGCGGATTGCAGAACCGACCCAGCGGTCCGGCCAGCAGGGCGGGCAGCATAATCAGCTCCGCCACAACGCCGCACACCAGGATGGAGAGCATCAAGTAGCCGAATCGCTGCGTAGGCGTGAAGGTGCTCAAGGCGAACACCGACAGCCCCAGGCCGCTGATCGCCGCGGCTTGCATGGTGGGCAAGGCGCAGCGGCGATACGCAGCCAGAATGGCCTGGTTGCGATCCCCCAGATGCTCGTAATCCTGCCGGTACCAGGTCAGGAAGTGGATCGTATCGTCGACCGCCACACCCAGGGCGATACTGGCGGTCATCATCGAGCCGACGTCGACGTCGATGCCGAGCAACCCCATCCCGCCGAAAATGACCGCCACGGGCAACACGTTGGGCAGCATCACTACCAATCCCGCGATCATGTTCCGCGCCAGGAACATCATCAGCGGCGTGATCGTGACGAACGACCAGAACGTGCTTTGGATCAAGCTCTCCAGCAGCGAGCGTTGGGCCTTGTAGACCAGCGGCACCACGCCCGTGTAAACGACGTGGATCGGTTGGCTGCGTTCGACGGCCGTCTTCGCCGCCGTGGACGCGGGATCGAAGCCGTGTTGGCGGGCATCGATAAAGATCCGGGCGTGCTGCTTGATGAACTCGACGTCGTAGGCCGGATTGTCCCGGACCAAGACGACGCAATCGAACTTCTCGCCCAGCAACTTGGCCCAAGCATCGGACGCGTAGTAACCCGCCGCGGTGGGGACCTTATCGGGATTATGCCAGCAGCCCGCCTTGGCATAGACGCCGGCACACGTCATCAAGTCTTTCAACGTCTGCGCGAACAACTGGGTCTGGTCGACGGCCCCGGGCCCCTCGTATTTGCGGTCCAGGTTCGCGGCCAACTCGTCCGCGTTGGCGGGGCGCGTGGCGGCGGCCGGAGCCGCTGCGTCGCCGTCCGTCGCCGCAGCGGTTTCCGCCGCTTTGGCTTGGCCCTCTCCCGGATCACTCAATCCCAAGAAGGCCACGCGAGCTTTCACAAAGCCTTTGCCGTCGCTGCGCGAATCCAAGTCGCTCAAGACTTGCTCGCGGTACTGGTACGCGGTCAACACCGGCTCGACGACCCGCTTCAGTTCTCCCACGAAGGCCCCATAGTCGATGTCTCGCAGGGCGCCCACGCGCAGGCTGATCCGCCACAACTCGCTGCCCAGGTTCGGATTCTCCGCCGGGGCAGCCGCCCCGCTCGGAGCGTCGCCGCGGGCCGGAGGCCCGCGATCGATCCGCAGATAGTCGCTGGCCAGGTACTCGCCGCGGTGCTCCTCCAGCTTGCGATTCATGACCGACCGCGTCGGATCGCGCATGGTGGGGAATCCCGGCGGCGGCAACTCGGGCGCGAAGGTCGGCACGGACATCGCCTGGCCGACAATTCCCTGCCCCCGCTCGCCCAACTGACGATCCACAGCGTCCTGAATCCGCGCGGCGATTTCCAT
>CAIYOB010000142.1 GCA_903927685.1 uncultured Planctomycetaceae bacterium | reverse complement strand
GTGGGCGTTAGAGGACTCGAACCTCTGACCTCCACGATGTCAACGTGGCGATCTAACCAACTGATCTAAACGCCCTGGTGGCGCTTCGCGGACGACTGGGGCGTCTCGCGTTGCGTTGTGATCGTAATGTGGCCTTTTTCCCGGCGGAAGTCAAGGAGGGGACAACGTGTTGTTCTGGACTTATGCGGGATTGTCGACGTAATGCTTTATACTACTTGGAGTTTTGCTTGCGACGGAGGCGGGCGGCGAAGCGGTCAGCCTGGATGACCCGACGCTTGTGTAGCCCGCGGGCGATCAGCTCTTTCTCGTCCCGGGCCTCGACTTGAAAGCTGACCGTGAGACCTTCCACGTGGATCACCCGGGCCGTGCAGACCACGCGCTGGCCGGGCGGCGTGGCGGCCAAGTGACGGACGTCGATGTGGATACCGACGGACCGCTCGCCGGCCGCCAGGACGGGCGTCAACGCTTTCCGCGCAGTCCGCTCGAGGAAGCCGATCAAGTTGGGCGTGCTGAGCACGGCCGGCATCTGGTCGTCGGCAAAATCGATCACGTGGGGAGTATCCACCACGAATTCGATCTCGGCCGTATCTCCGATCTTGGGGGACGCTTTCATGCAAGGGCCTCGGGCGGTGTCCAATCGCTGGCGTGCGAGCGTGCCGTCCAAAAAGGCACGCTTCCCATAGACCAGTTTAGCATCTACTTGCCTGCCAGTTGCTCGAATCGGCCGAACGCATCGTCCCAGCCGTCGGGTTGCTGCGGCGCGTACTCCTGGACTTCGAAGCTGTCCCGGATCACGTCCCGCGCCGCGGCGATCGACTGCAGATCTCCGGCCGAGACGGCCTGCATCATAATGTTGCCGATCGCGGTGGCTTCGACGGGGCCGGCGACCACGCGGCAATTGCAGGCGTCCGCAGCCATCTGGCACAGCAGGCGGTTCTGAGTGCCGCCGCCGACGATGTGGATGGTATTGATCGAGGCGCCGGTCAGTTCCTTGAGCCAGCCCAGGACCATGCGGTACCGCAACGCAAGGCTCTCGAACACGCACCGCACCGTCGCCCCGGCCGTGGCGGGAACCGGCTGGCCGGTCTCCTGGCAGAACTCGCGAATGGCGGCGGGCATGTCTTTGGGAGCGACAAAGCGGCCGTCGTCGGGCGCGACCAGGGACACCAGCGGCGGGGCGGCGGAAGCCTGCTGGACCAACTCGTCCCAGCCGTAGTCGCGGCCTTCCTGTTTCCAGATTCGGCGGCATTCCTGCAGCAGCCACAGGCCGGCGATGTTCTTCAGCAGGCGGATCGTATCACCGACGCCGCCTTCGTTCGTGAAATTCAGTTGTCGGCACTTGTCATTGACGACCGGTTGCGGGGTCTCGACGCCCATCAGGGACCACGTGCCGCTGCTGATATAGCACCAGTCGGGCGCCGCGCCGGCGACGCTGGCCGCCGGGACCGCCATGACGGCGCTGGCCGTATCGTGGGTGCCCGGTAGGACGACCTGAACGCCTTGCAGGCCGGTGACTTCGGCCACGTCGGAACGCAACGGCCCCAAGCGGGTGCCCGGCGGCACGATCTTGCCGAGAAAATGGGTGGGAATGCCCAGCTGCTGCAGCAGCGGCAGCGACCAGGTCTTGGTCAGCGGGTTGTACATCTGGGTCGTCGAGACGTCGGTGAATTCGTTGGCCTTCTCGCCGGTCAGCAGCCAATGGAACAGGTCCGGCATCATCAGCAGCGACTCGGCCGCATCGAGCAGGGGCGATTTCTGCAGGGTCATGGCCAGCAGCTGATACAGCGTGTTCAACTCCATGAACTGCAGGCCGGTCTGGGCAAAGATTTCTTCGCGGCTGACGATGGAAAACGCCTTGTCGAACATCCCGACGGTGCGGCGGTCGCGATAGTGGTAGGGGTTGCCCAGCAGCTCGTCGCCGCGGCCCAAGAGTCCGAAGTCGACTCCCCATGTGTCGACGCCGACGCTGGCCACGCGATCCCCGTACTTGGCCGCCGCCGCTTGCAGCCCTTTCTGGATGTTGGTCCATTGGGCCAGCAGATCCCAATACATCCGGCCGGCCGTCAGCACGGGGCCGTTCTCGAAGCGGTGCACGTCCTCGAGCGTCAGACGTCGGCCATCGAACAAGCCCGCCACCACCCGGCCGCTGGAAGCTCCCAAGTCAACCGCCAAATAGACCTTGCGTGTGTCCGTCATGCGTTTCGTTCCCTACTCCTGGAGTGATGGTTGTGGCCGGGTAATTCACGAGTCGATCGTAACCCCATGCGTGAGCGAGGACGGATGATGGGATCCTCGCGGACGCTTCGGGTTAGCTGAGTTGTACTCGCTGACGCTTCGGGTTGCGAGGGAACGCGTTGTTACGTCCCCCGGATCATGGACAACTTCGGGGTGTGGCCGGTGTCCTGACCCGCCGCGGGAAATCGAAAAGATCGTGACATCCGCGGGCGGCAGCGTCAAGTGGCCCACGGGATGCAACAGTCCAGAAGTCCCGCCACGGGCCCGTAGGCGACCCGGAACTGGATGCTGGCGGCGGGGGCTCGGGACCAAGTCGGCGTCACGCGCGGCAGCCGGTTGTGGACCGTCAGGGGGATCGCGTCGGATGACGCGGACTCGGGCTTGGCGGCGCTCTGGATTGGGTGTTGGGCGGGGGGGGATGCGTGAGTCGTGGGGCCCTCCCCGGCCGCTACCGCGTCCGACTCTCCCGCGAGCGGGAGGGTGAGGCGAGGCGGTTTCTCCCCGGTGATGGCCAGCGAGTCCGCGACCAGGCAAGTGATTAGGCGTGTGGCCAGCCGCTGTTCGAGCAGAGTCAGCCCCTGGTCCGGGGCAGCGGATTCATCGAGCGGTCCGCCCAGCATGCGGCGGAGCGCGGAACCGACCAGTGGCAGCGGAATCTCGGCGGCCAGAATCGGCGCTCCGCCGGGCGCGGTTGCGGTGACCAGGAACGAGGGCAGATGGGCCCGCAACAGGAACCCGCCAAACGTCGTCGCCTCGACGTACAGCACCGTGACGGTGACCTCGGTCCGCAGCAACTCGGACCACGCCCCTGCCAGGCGGCCGGCAAGCTGCCGGGGCCAGGGCCAGTCGTCCAGCAGGGTCACGGCTCGCTTCGTCAAGAGCGTGGTGGCCAGGCCGGCGGATGCTTCGTCCGGCGGCTGGCCGCCTGGGGCCAATCGCCGGCGCAGGTCCTCCGCTTCATTGCTTCGGCCCGCCGGGCTCGCCGATTCGCCCAGCAGCACGGCGATTTCTTCCAGACTGAGGGCGTCCCTACCCATGCTTCACCTTCAAGTCCGCACTTGTCCGTCTCCGTAGACGACGTACTTGTAGGTCGTCAGTTCCTTCAGCCCGCAGGGTCCGCGGGCGTGGAAGCGGTCGGTGCTGATGCCGATTTCCGCGCCCAGCCCGAATTCGCCGCCATCGTTGAAGCGGGTACTGGCATTGACCATCACGGCCGAGCTGTCCACGCACTTGGTGAACTTGCGGGCGGCGGCCAAGTCGCGGGTGACAATCGCGTCGGTGTGCCGCGAGCCGTACTGATTGATGTGCGCGATCGCCTCGTCGAGCGACTCGACGACCTTGACCGAAATCACCGGTCCCAGGTATTCCGCGTAGTAATCCTCCTCCGTCGCCGGCTTGGCGCCAGCAACTGCCTGACAGACCAACGTATCGCCGCGGAGTTCGACGCCCCGCTGTTGCAGGGCCGCGCCGATTCGCGGCAGGAAATCCGCGGCGACCCGGCGGTGCACCAGCAGCGACTCGCACGCGTTACAAACGCCCATCCGCTGGCACTTGGCGTTGATCGTCAGGGTTTCGGCCATGTCCAAATCGGCGCTGGCGTCGACGTAAACGTGGCAGTTGCCGGTAAAGTGCTTGATCACGGGCATCTTGGCTTCGGCCGCGACGCGGCGGATCAGGCTTTCGCCGCCGCGGGGGATCGCCACGTCGATGTACTGGGGCAGGGCCAGAAAATGGCCCACGGCGTCGCGGTCGGCGGTTGCGACCAACTGGACGGCGCGGGGCGGAATGCCGGTTTCTGCGGCGGCCTCGGTCAGCAGAGCGACGATCGCCTGGCTGGAATGTGCGGCTTCCTTGCCCCCGCGTAGAATCACCGCGTTGCCGCTCTTGACACAAATCGCCGCCGCGTCGGCGGTGACGTTGGGCCGCGACTCGTAAATGAAGAAGACCACACCCAACGGCACGCGGACTTTGCTGACATCCAGCCCGTTGGGCCGCACGGACGACTCGATGACCTCGCCCACCGGATCGCGGAGCATGGCGATTTCTTCCAAGGCGGCGGCGATCTGGTCGATTCGGGAGGTGGTCAGCCGCAGCCGGTCGATAGCGGCGTCGGTCAAGCCAAAACCGGGGGCGGCTTCCAGGTCCAGGGCGTTGCCAGCCAGCACGTCGCCGCTACGTTCGCGCAACAGCCGCGCGGACCGCCTGAGCCAGGCGTCTTTCTGGGCACCACTGACCAAGGCCAGTTCGCCGGCCGCACGCTGAGCGGCTTGCGCTACATCCAGGCAGTAAGCCTTGAGATCCGTCGGTTCGATCGTGGACATGGTTCTTCCTGCTTGCCAAGGGCCCGCCCGCCGCGGACTCGCCGCGGGTGGCGAAAAGTATGGGCCAAAAGCCGCTTGGCGTCAATGTCGCCGTGCCCTATCTTATGCACTGGTCCGAACCTGCCGTCGCAGTTCGGTGTCGGTTCTTACCGTGGCGTAAGCTTCCAGCTTGCGGGAAATCGGGGAATCGCAAGCTGGAAGCTTACGCCACGGGGACATCGCTAATTCTCAGGTATTTATGATCGCCATTATCGATTATCAGATGGGCAACTTGCGCAGCGTGCAAAAGGGCTTCGAGAAGGTCGGGCACGACGCCGTGATCACCAGCGATTCGGCCGAGATCGCCCGAGCCAGTCGGATTGTGCTGCCGGGAGTGGGAGCTTTTGAGGATGCGATTGCCGAGTTGCGAAATCGCGATCTGGTCGGCCCCATCCGGGATGCGATCGATTCGGGAAAGCCGTTTCTGGGAATCTGCCTGGGGTTGCAGCTGCTGTTTGACGTCAGCTACGAGAACGGAGAGCATGAGGGCCTGGGCCTGCTGCGAGGAAAGGTCGTGCGTTTCGCGCTGCCTCCCGAGTACAAAGTGCCGCACATGGGCTGGAACGCGGCCCGGATCCGTCGTCCGGCTCCAATCTTGGCGGGCGTTGCGGAAGGGACGCATTTCTACTTTGTCCATTCGTACTACGTCGTACCGGAGGATCCGGACGTCGTGGCGATCGAGGCCGACTATGGCCAGCCGTTCTGTGCGATGGTGTGGCGGGACAACGTGTACGCAACGCAGTTTCACCCCGAAAAGAGCCAGCGCCACGGCTTGCGCTTGCTGAAGAACTTTGCCGAATTGGAGCGGTGAGTCGCCGCGGCGCCGACGTTCGGCGAGCGACGATGCGATTTCCGCGATGGATCAAGGCGAATCGGCGCTCTTGTCGAGCGCCGCGGCCGCGCCGGCCAGCGTGTAGGCTGCCGCCAGCCAATCCCCATCGCCCGCCCCGGCAGGCACGTTGCGGAGCGCGAGTTTCCGCGGCGCAACCAGCGCGGCCCATTGCAGCACGTCGCCATGCCGCAGCACAAACGGCACGCTTGGCAACTTGCGGTTCGCAAAGCAGCAGCCGGCAAAGTCGACATCGGCCGCAGTGATCCGCTCGTCCAAGGCGGCCGCAAACAGGGCCACCAGCGCCGCTTCACCGGATCCTCGGGCGATCACTTCCACGCGCTGCGGATCCACGTCGGAGCGGGCCAGGACGGCGTCGAGCACCGCCCGCAGGTCCGTGCAGCCCATTCCGGGCACCGGGCGGCCCCACACGATCCCGTTCCGCTCCCACGCTTGACGCTGGGCGGCGGCCGCAGCGTTTCCCGTGGCCGCCAAGTCGCCAAAGCAACGCACGTCGGGCACGACGACGAGCACACCACCGGCGGCTCGCCGGTGCGGCCCTTCCGGATCGTCCCGGGTCATCGCCGCGGCCCGCCCCTGCGCGTCCACCAGCACTTGTACCGGGAGTTTCCCGGCGGCCGACTTCGGCCGGACAAGGAACGCCGGCACCAGGAGATTCGCCTCGCTGGGCACTTCGATCGACTGGATCACCAGGTCTCCGTCGGCCGTTTCGCTGCTGGCCGGCCGAGCGCGGCGCGGCAAGGTCGCCTCGTCGCCCAACAGCTTGACCAGCGTCGCCCGCTGCTGGGCTTGGTAGGCCCGCAGTTCGTCGCTGGTTGACAGTCGCGGCGCCTGATACTGCGCGGCCGCCTGGTACAGCCTCCTCAACTCGGCAAAGCCCTTGTTCGCCGGCAAGGTCGGCAGCAAGTCCTGCAGCGTCTTCACGGGAAACGTCAGCGTCTGGGGCTCGGGCGTAACCTCAGCGTCCTCCCGCCCTCGCACCCAACGCTGCATCCACCAGTACGTCAACTCCCGCTTCGCCTGATCGTAGTTGTGGTCGGTCGGCGCGTACCGGCAGAAGACGCGGTCCGGGACGCCGTTGGCGGCGTACAACTCGCGGATCGCGGGAAACGCGTTCTTCTCAAACGTGGCGGTCCAGTCGTTCGTGGTCAGGTACTGGATGGCCGCCGGCAGGCCCAGGGTGCTGATCTCCGGATGATCGGTGACTCGCAGCACGCCGGGGAAGTGGTTGCAGGTGCAGTGCGTCGCGTCAGGGAACATGATCTCGCGGAAGTGGCAGGTCAAACCGACGATGGTGGCCGCCTTGGGACGCGGATCCAACGCGACAAGCATCTGGGCCTGCAATCCGCCTCCCGACTCGCCGGCGACGCCCAGCCGACGGCCATCCACGTCGGGCAGCGATTCCAGATAGTCGAGTCCCCGCATGTTCGTCCAGATCATCAGGGTCTGGTGCGAGATGCCGAGCGGGAGATCCTCGTAGTGGTTCTGCGTCGGCGAGAGCACCACATAGCCCAACCGGGCAAAATTGAGGCAGCGTTTCTGCACGTCGGGATGCTGGTGGCCGACATCCCAATGCCCGTGCGGGCACAGCATCGCGGGCGCCGGCCGTTCGGCAAACGACTTCGGCAGGTACAGCAGCCCCGACGTGTACACGCCAGGCCAAAGCTGATACCACACGCGTCGCACCGTACACCAAGGATGATCCAAGGCCGCAGACGCCTGGACGTCCAACGGTATTCGCTCCGGCAACGGGTGCAGGCCGACGCATTCGAGCAGGGCCCCCTGGAGCCGCCGTCGATGGTCCGCCAGTTCCGCACCCCGCTTGATCGCGACCGGCCGCGGGGCGGACATTTCCTCGAAGTACTCGCCCAGCGCCTGCCGGTAGCGAATGGCTGGCGACGGAGCGGCAACGGGTTCTGCCGCGGCAGCCGCCGCAGTCAGGGCGACCGCCATTCCGGCTGCAAGCCAGGGTTTACGCGTGGGGAGCGACATCAACATGCAACCCATGAGCGATTCTCCGGAAACCACAGTCGCTAGCTCAGGCAGTCACCGCTGGGCAATTCCAATCGGTCCGGTTGCGCCAACCTGGTATCCGGGACGGAGGTCATCGTCTGCCCTTTCGCGCTGAGGCTACCCTTCCACGGTACCGAAACGGCCGGTGCAAGGCAACGCGAGCCACGGAACCTTGTCCGGGTGAAGAATGGCGGCAGAGTGCCTGGGGTCGAGCCACGAGGTACGAATGGCGAGCCCCCAGGTGTTGCCACTGGGGGCTCGCTGCACTCGACCCCAGGCACCCCAGATGAAGCGGCGACGAAGCACGCGAAGCCAGGCACCTCGCGCAAAAACTAGGGCCGTCCCAACTAAGCGTTGAGACGGCCCTTTCTCGTTGTTGTCGGTGGTTCCATTCTCGCCGCCGGACGTCAGCAAGCTGAAGCGTCGCGGCGGGCGACAATCGAACGGCTGACCCGGGCGTCCTACTTCTTCTTCTTCGCAGGGGCCTTCTTGGCGGGTGCCTTCTTGGCGGGAGCCTTCTTCGCGGCTGCCTTCTTCGGTGCAGCTTTCTTCGTGGCCACTACACGTCCTCCGTAAAACTAAGGTTCCGGCGAGTTCCTTCTCGATGGCCTCCAGGTTGCCTGGCCTCCAGGTTGCCCGTGCCGACGAGTCCTACTCGCCAACTTCCTACTTGCCACTTCTCGTTTCCGAGGTGCTTGCCTCTGTCCCCATCACGAATGAAGCGAGTGCAAACACGCGTGGCAACTAATCTCCACCGGATGCTAGCTAATGTTGTACGCATCGCCAAAATTTATGCAACATGTTTTCAACATGTTTTCCACAAAATTGTCCAACATTTTTTTGCCTGCTTAGGTGACCGGCTCAGTACAGCGAGATGACGCTGCCGCTGCGCAAGGTGCAAGTCGGCTGCGCGCGGCGCTGCTCGACACCGAACCTGCGCCGGACCAGCGGACGCTGGCGATGCAGTTGCCACCAGCGCTGCCACGAGCCGCGCGCACGCGGCGTCACAGCGCCGTCGCTCCAGCCCGACAAGATCTCGCCCCACGCCTCGGACCACGCACCGCGACGCACGTGAATCGGATCCCAGCCGTACCATGCCAGCCGCGGTACGCACAGCACGCCGCGCTGCTGACTGGCCAACTCGGCCACGCGCTCGTTCAACTCGCGGACGCGCTGCCAGGCGTCATCCCACGTCACGCGCGAGGCGGGAAACAGGATCGCACGCAGCACGTTGTATTTCCGAGCGGTCACGGACGCGACGCGGGCCACCGGCAGCTCGGTGATCACGATCCGATCGCAGACCGCGCGCAGCCGCAGCACGCACTGCTCGACCCACGCCGCGATCTGGTCGACGCCCGCGCCGTACAGAATGTCATTCCCGATATCCGTGACCAGCGCCGCCGTCGGCAACGCCGGCCGCTGTGACAGCTCGTCCCACAAACCGCATTCCAAGATCCCCGGCAGCGACCTGCCGAACACGCAACTGGTTCGCCCATACGAACGGCCGTGCCCACAGGCGGCCAGCACGTCCAACGGACAGCCCCAAACCAATTCGGCCGTCTCGATGATCGTGGACAGACCGCGCACCACGTTGCTGGCGCCCACCACAATCACGCGCCGCGTGGACACTGCCCCGGCATTCGAATCGCCCCGTGCCGACCGTTCCATTACGGCTCTCCCGGCGTCACCAGCCGCGCCCCTGCAAGTTCTGAATTGCCGTATAGTTGGAAAACGCCAGCACGGCGAAGAAGATGGCGATGTAGGGATCTCGCAGGGCGGAAAAGCCGACCACGGCCATCCCAGCGCCGACGATCACCGATAGCCACAGCGACTTGACCGTGCCTTGCCACGGATCGCCACGGGTCAGCAGTTCGCGAGCAATCGTGCCGCCGTCCAAGGGGTTGACGGGAAGCAAGTTGATCAGGCCCCAGAAGATGTTCGCCCACAGCAAGTCGTTGACGAGCAGATTGACGTAGACGTTCGCCGGCTCCGGGACATACGCGACAACAATCGGCAGTATGCCGCGGAGCCACACGACTTCCACATCCCCGCCGCCAAGCAGCACGCCGATCGCGGTCACCGCTCCCAGCAGGAACCCCGCGCCCGGCCCCGCGGCGGAAATCAGAATCTGGGCCAACTCCCCGCGCGGCCGGCGTCCGGAGCTGCTGCCCCACCGCGACGACTCGGGAATGGCCAAGCCGCCCATCATGTACAGCACGATCCGCGCGTCCTGGCCAAAGTACCGAATCAGCAACGCGTGCCCCAACTCGTGGACCAGGATCGACACAAATACGACGCCGATCCAGATCAGCAACGCCATCGGATCATCGTCGCGAGCCCCCAGCATCAGCGTCATCAGCCAGAAGAAAGGATGCACCCGCACCGGAAAGCCGGCTACGCGGAAGTGCAAATCGAATTGAGTCGGCGCTGGCTCGACAGTGAACACGGCATGGCTTCCTTACGACAAATCCCGCAACCCCGGCTGGTCCGATGCCGGAGGATTCTAGCACGATCGCGTTCCCACGAAAACCCGATGCGCACGACACCATGCGCCCGGTCAGGGTGGCTGGGGTCGAGTGCAGCGAGCCCCCAGGGACAGAACTGGGGGCTCGCCACTCGTACCTCGCGGCTCGACCCCAGGCACCCAACCTCAATTCTCCTCCGTGAAGCGGCGCCCGGGAATCAGTGGCTGGCGGAATGGCCTGGCGCAGCGCTCCGCCCGACATCCAGCGACACCAGGTCCGGGATCGCGTCCCGGGTCGCCACTTCGCCGATCAAGGTGTGCGCGGTGCAGTCCAGAATCGCCACGGGCAGGATCTGCCCCACCAGATGCCGGGGGCCGGAAAAGACGGCGATGCGATCGCACATCGTCCGCCCCGTCAACTGCAGCACGTCGCCGTCCTCGCCCCGCTTCTGCGCCGCGTGGCTGGGACCTTCGACCAGCACATCGACGCTGCGGCCCAGGAACTTCTGGTTCTCCTCTTCGCTGATCGCGTCCTGCAAGGCCAACAGTTCATTGTTGCGCCGTCGCTTGGCTTCTTCCGGCACGTCGTCCGGGAACAGCTCGGCCGCCTTGGTGCCCGGCCGCTCGCTGTACTTGAAGATAAAACTGTTCTTGAAGCGGCACTCCCGGACCATGTCGACCGACTGCTGGAACTCGTCCTCCGTCTCTCCGCAGAAGCCCACGATAAAGTCGCTGGACACCGCCGCCTCGGGCAGGATCTCCCGGATCCGCCCCATCATCTCGCGATACTCCTCGACGCTGTAGCCGCGCTTCATCGCTTGCAGCACGCGATTCGAGCCGCTCTGCAATGGCACGTGCAGGTAGTGCGAGCACTTGGGCAGATCGCGGATGGTCTGCAACAGCTCGACCGTCATGTCCTTGGGGTAATTGGTGACGAACTTCAGCCGGGCGAGGCCTTCGATTTCGTGCAGGGCGATCAACAAGTCGGCCAGTCGCGTGGTCTGGCCGCCGCTGCGGTAGCGATAGCTGTTGACCGTCTGCCCCAGCAGCGTGATCTCCTTGCAGCCTTGGTCGGCCAGCACGCGGGCCTCGGCCAGGATCTGCTCGGGAGGCCGCCCTTGCTCGGGCCCGCGCGTCGTCGGCACCACACAGTACGTGCAGAACTTGTCACAGCCGATCTGGATCCGCAGGTACGCCTGAAACGCGGTCGGACGCATCGCGGGATCCCGCAACGGATCAAAGGTCTCGTGGCTGCGCCGAATCTGGTCGACCGGCCCGTCGCGGCGGCCCAAGCTGACCGCCAACTGCCGGCCGCCGCCGGCCCGCGCCGCTGCGATCAGTTCCGCCGTCTGCTGCAGTTGTCCCGGCCCCACGACCAGATCCACGTACGGCGCTCGCTCGAAGATCCGCCGCTGATCCTTCTGCGCCATGCACCCCAGGACGCCGATGATCTTCTCCGGATGCCGCTGCTTGTGCCGCCGCAGGTGCCCCAAGGCGCTGTAGATCTTGTCCTCTGCGTGCTGCCGGACACTGCACGTGTTGAACAGGATCGTATCGGCCTGCTCGACCGTGTCCACCAGCTGGTAGCCGTGCGGACGGAGACTGGCCACCACCATCTCGCTGTCCAGCACGTTCATCTGGCAGCCCACGGTTTCGATGTATAAATAGTGCGAGATCGCGGTCAAGTCGAATTCTCCTGGAGTCGGGATGGTCGTCCGCCGGGCCGATCAACGGTCGGCTGATTCGGTCCGGACGCAACGGCGAGCGATCCGGTTGACGACCTCAAACAAGTCCTGAGCGCGGATCGGTTTGGCCAGGTAAGCGTCCATCCCGGTCTCCAGGCAGCGCTCCTGATCCCCGCGCATCGCGTGCGCCGTCATGGCGACAATGGGGATATGGGAATCGCGTTCCGCGGCCCGGATCGCCACCGTCGCCTCGAAGCCGTCCATGTCCGGCATCTGGACGTCCATCAAGATAAGGTCAAACGGCTGCGTCAGGAAGGCGTCGACGGCTTCTTTGCCGTTGTTGGCGACGACGACGGTGTGGCCCCGCTTTTTCAGCAGGCCGAGCGCCAGCTTCTGATTGGCGGGACTATCTTCCGCCAACAGGATTCGGAGTCCGGGAAGTTCCCCAGGCGAGGCCCCCTCGTCGTTTCCGGCCGACAGCACCACCGGAGCGGGCGAAATCGCCTCGCTGGCGCGCGGACGATTCGGCGGCAGGCCCAGCGAGACGGTAAAGAAAAAGGTGCTGCCCTGGCCCTCTTCGCTGGCGACGCCGATCTCGCCCTGCATCAGCTCGACCAGCCGCGAGCAAATGGCCAACCCCAACCCCGTACCGCCGTAGCGCCGTTTGGTGGAACTGTCGGCCTGCTCGAACTCTTCGAAGATCTTGCGCCGCTTGCCGGCGGGTATCCCGATCCCCGTATCGGCAACTTCAAACCGCAGGACCGCCGTGTGCTCGATGGTCGAAACCGTCTGCACCCGAACGCTGATCCGGCCCACATCGGTAAACTTGATCGCGTTGCTGACCAGGTTGACCAGCACTTGCCGCAACCGCAACGGGTCGCCGATGAACCAGTCGGGCGTGTCCAGCGAGACTTCGTAGCTCAACCCCAACGCCTTCTGCTTGGCGCGGTACACGAACGAGCGGATGCTCTCCTCGACGCAGTGCCGCAAGTTGAACTCGATCTGCTCCAAGTCGACGCGTCCCGATTCGATCTTGGAAAAGTCCAGCACATCGTTCAGCAAGGCCAGCAGCGAATTGCTCGACTCGAGCACGGTCTGCAGATAGTCGCGTTGCTCTTCGTCCAAGTCCGATTCCAACACCAGTTCCGTCATGCCGATGATCGCGTTCATCGGCGTGCGGATCTCGTGGCTCATGTTGGCCAGGAATGCGC
>CAIYOB010000141.1 GCA_903927685.1 uncultured Planctomycetaceae bacterium | reverse complement strand
TCGGTCGAACCCCCCAACTACCTGCGGGATCTCCACCCGGACCTGTACGAGCAGGAATGTGAGCGGGTGGCGGCGCGGTTCGATGAAGCCGTAAGGCTGGCCGAGCAGGCGTTCATCGAAGAGTTACACGACTTGGTGTCGCACCTGACCGAACGGCTGACCGGCCAGACGGACGGCCGCCCGAAAGTATTCAGGGATAGCATCGTCGGCAATCTGACTGAGTTCTTTCAGCGGTTTCAGCAGCTCAACGTCCGCAGCAACGACGATCTCGATCGGCTCGTCGAGCAGTGCCAGGGCATCGTGCGGGGCGTGGAACCGCAACTGCTGCGCGACAACCAGGGGCTCCGCCAGCAGGTTGCCACCGAACTGACGCAGGTGGAAAACGTGCTAGACAGCCTGCTCGTGGACCGTCCCAGGCGCAACATCCTGCGCCGGCCCAAGTGAGGTTCAACGCCATGCAGCTTGTCATCGCTCCTGACGGCACGATCCGTTGCGTCTACGGCGAGGAACTTGACCTATCGACCCTGGGCCAGGTCACGACCCATCGGGGTTCCCACGTCGAAGTCGACGAGCGGAACCAGTGGTGGGCGGACCTCGCGCCGGTGAATGGTCCACGGATAGGACCGTTTCCTTTCGCTTGCCGAAACCAGGCCCTGGACGCGGAGCGGACGTGGCTGGAGCAGCATTGGCTGGTGCCACTCGGATCAACAGAAGGACCCACTCTATGCGTTACCTGATTCTGCGAGTTCCTGGCCACGAATACCACCAGGACTTGTGCTACTGCCTTGTTCCGCTCTGCGAACCGGTCTGTCGATTCGTTGCCACGGAAGCGCAGCGATTCCTGAGCTACATGCTCCGCGACCGGTTTCACGTCACGAGCATCCTCTGGGAGGGCCCGCCGGCGCTGTACTGGTACGAAACCATGCCGGCAGCGGTCGCAGCCCTCGCCGACAAGGACAAATCCTGCCTGCTGGACGCGCGCGACGAGTTTGTTGAAGAGCTGCGCGTCCTCGACCAGCCGGACGATTTTGCCTGGCCGCCCAGCGAAGCCGAAAACGACTTGCTGCTTTTGAGCAATGCCGACTTTGTTCGCCAGCCGGCACCAGAGTCACCGTGCCTGTGGGTACTGTGGTCAGCCGTACTGATCAGAGGTAACGAGGGCTACGACTACCACTGCGCCGCTGTACCGCTGTCCGTATTCCAGCAGAGCCTAGCCAGTTTCCCGCAGTCCCGGCCCAATCCGTGACCTGCGGTTCCAGCCTCCCCAATCGTCAAACGTCTCTACGAGCCTCTCCCGCCGCGGTGAGGCTCGTTTTGGTTCTTGCCCTGACATCCTGGAAAGGAAATCCCAATGACCCAAGAACACTTGGACCGGGCCGTCGCCCGCGTCACCGGTGAAGATCCCGCAACCATTGCCCGGCTCGGCTTCGTCGTCCTGACACGCGGGCCCGTCGAACGGGAAAGCCAACCGCTCATCGTCGGCGGGGGCGAACACCACGTCCCGGGAAGGCCCCGTTTTACCAGGAGACCGTGCCGTGCTCGGTCCATTTCCTAGCGTTTCGCCTGGCCCGCGCGTCTTGCGAGCGATTGCCGGCGCTGTGATCGGGAAGGCCCGCCCGCTGATCGACGCTTTGGCACTCCGATCCGGGCAATCCCGCGGCCGACGACAACCGCGAGCCCGGCACAGACGGCGCCGTTACGGTCCGTCCCGTCCATAGTACGCCCCGCATCGCGCCGGCGCTGATTTGCTGGTGCTTTCCAGAGCCCCAAAACCAACCACGTTTCCCAGAGAGGATCACCATGAAAATCCTGGTCATCAACAACGACGGCGGCGGCTTTGCCGACCATGTCGAGATCGCCGAAGGCACCACGGTGCAAGACATGTTTCAGCAACATGTCAAGAATGGCAGGCCCGCCGACTACCTGATCCGCGTCAACCGCCAGCC
>CAIYOB010000140.1 GCA_903927685.1 uncultured Planctomycetaceae bacterium | reverse complement strand
TTGCCGGGCAGCTCGAAACGCTGCTCGTCGCGATACAAGTAGGTCGGAAAGTAGCTGTGCGCGTGCCGCTGACAGTTGTATCCGAAGAAGTGATCGAATCCGACCTTCAGCGGGCTGCCGCTGGTATCGAACATGCCCAGGCCCCACTTGCCGATACAGGCGGTGGCGTAGCCTTGCTCTTTCAGCAGCCGCGCCACGGTCAAGGTCCCGGCAGGCAGCGGCATCTGGCCCTCGGGCTGGATCTCCCGGTTGGCCCGGACCGGGCAATGGCCCGAATGCAGGCCGGTCATCAACGAAGCTCGGGCCGGCGCACAGACGGTGGTCCCGGTGTAGGCTTGCAGATAGCGAGTGCCTTCGCGGCACAGCCGATCCAGGTTCGGAGTCTGAATCAGCTGCTGGCCGTAAGCGCCCACGTCGCCCATCGCCAGATCGTCGGACAGAATGAAGATCAGGTTGGGGTGGGCCGTTGGCCCTTCGCCGGCGTGACCCGGGTTCCAGAGACTGCCCAGCAGGCTCAACGCCGTCATACAGACCACTCGCGTTCTCATCATGTCACCTTCGAAAGAGCCGTGTTACATCACCTCCCAACCAGCGCGATACGTGCCGTGGATGATCTCGTCGGCGGCGGGCACGCCGGGCACCTGCAGCTGGGCCGCATCCCAGTTGATCTTCTTCCCCAACCGCAGGGCCAGCACGCCCAGCAAGGTGATTTCGGTCAGCCGGGCGCCGTACTCGAAATTGCTGCTGGCCGGCGGGCCGCCTTTGCAGGCGTCGATCCAATCGCGATGGTGGCCCGCCGAACGCTTCAAGCTCGGTTCGGGCTGGTCAAACGTGGCCGCCGGATCCCGCAGTGCCAACTGCGGAGGCCCGCCGGCACCTTCGCAGGCGATGTAGCCTCGCTCGCCCACAAACAGCACGCCGCGACGGTACTTGGACCGCGCCCGATCGTAAGCCGCGGGCAACTCGGGCATCAAGCCGCCGTCGTACCAGGTCAGCTTGACCGCCGGCCTCTGGTCGGTGGCGGGAAAGCGGTAGTAGCACAGACAGCCGTGCGGCTGGATCTCCGGATGGTTCGCGCCCACCCCGAACGCCTCGACGCTGTCCGGGGCCGACAGGTCCAGCGCCCAGCAGGGGGCGTCCATATCGTGACAGCCGAAATCGCCGAAGCTGCCCGTGCCGAAGGCCCAGAAGTCGCGCCACGTGACCGGGGCATAAGCCGGATGCCAGGGCCGCGGCTCGCGGGGCCCGCACCACAGGTCCCAGTTCAGTCCCGCCGGGACCGGCGGAGTGCCCTGGGGCAGGCCGGTCAGTTCAGGGTTCCAGCGATTGGTGGGGACCCAGGAATGCACTTCGTGCACCGCGCCGATCGCCCCGGCCCAGATCCACTCGCAGGTCTGGCGGATGCCGTCCCGCGAGTGGCCGGGATTGCCCATCTGCGTGGCGACGCCCGTCTCCCGGGCGACCTGCGCGACCAACCGCGCCTCGCGGATATTGTGCGTCAGCGGCTTCTCACAGTACGTGTGCTTGCCCTGACGCATGGCGATCAGACTGGCATAGGCGTGCAGATGATCGGGCGTGGCGATCAGCACCGCATCGATCGCTTTCTCTTGCTCGAGCATCACGCGGAAGTCCTCGTATGCGGCCGCGCGGAAATTGGGGGTCTGCTCGGAGTAGTGCTTCTCGATCTCCGCCTGGACCGGCAGACGGCCGCCCTGGCCCTTGTAGTAGAACCGATCCAAGTCCCACTCGCTGCTCGGGTCGGCCAAGGCGATGACCTGGACGTCGTCCAGGCGGAACAACTCGCGGACATTCGAGCGGCCCTGTCCGCCGGCGCCGATCAAGGCGACGTTCACCTTGTCACTGGGCGGCACGAACCGGGGACCGCCCAGCACGTGCCGCGGCACGATCGTAGCAGCGGCCGCTGCGGCGCTGGCCGTCCGGATGAATTGCCGGCGCGTCAAGTTGCTAATAGTCACGACATGGCTCCTTTACGGCAGGTTCAGATTTGGCTTGTTCCACTGGATCCTCGCGACCCAGACGCGGTTGTTGCTGCCCCGTTTCTCGACTCCCTTCGGCTGCATCCATTCCGCAGCGGTGACCCAGGTCTCGTCCGGGCTGACCTCGGTCACGCCGAAATTCCCCAGCCGCGCGCCGCGTTCGGGCACCAGCACGCGCTCGGTCGCCCGGAGGACGCACAGCCGCTGGGGATCCACGCGGGCCAGGAACAGCGGAGCCCGGTGGCGAAACACGTGATCGTTGTTCGCTCCGCGGCGCGTGTAGACCAGGAACAGACCGTCGCTGTGGGCCACCCAGTGCTGTTGGGTATTGTAGCTGCCCAGCTCGGTCCCGTCGTCGAACGTCCACGGCCGCGGCGGAGCGAAGTGCAGGCCGTCGGGACCTGACGTCACGAATCCCTGCTGATCGTTGCGAATCGTGAGGAAAAATCGCCCGCCGAACTTCGCCAGCGAAGGCTCGCCGAACCCGCGGGGGACCTCCGTCGACAGTTCATCACCATGTTCGACATACCGCAGCGTTTCCCCGTCGAACCGGCAGCGGACGACCGTGGTGCTGGACACCTTGTCCTCGGGCCGCTTGAAGTAGATCGGCAGCAGGATTTCGCCGGTGGGCAAATCGAAGCGCTGCGTGCAGCCGGCCCCGGCGTTGGCAAACCGCGGTTCGTCGGGCATTTCCAGCTGCTTCCACGGCAGCCAC
>CAIYOB010000139.1 GCA_903927685.1 uncultured Planctomycetaceae bacterium | reverse complement strand
GCCGCTGCGCACCGCAGCGATCGCTCCGGTTTCCCCCGTGGCGATTCCACCGGCCTTGCCGTCGGACCAGCGGGTGGCCGCATTGGCCGACCTGTGCAGCGAAGTGGTCCTGTGCCGCCGCTGTGACGAATTGGCGCGGCAACGCACGCAGACGGTGTTTGGCGTCGGCCACCCGCGTCCGCGGCTGTGCTTCCTGGGCGAAGCCCCCGGCGCGGACGAAGATCGACAGGGCGAACCGTTTGTGGGCGCCGCCGGCCAACTGCTGGACAAGATCATTGCCGCCTGTACCCTGAAGCGGGAAGACGCGTACATCCTGAATGTGCTCAAATGCCGTCCACCGGGCAATCGCACGCCGCTGCCCGACGAGGTGGCCAACTGCCGGCCGTTTTTCGAGCGGCAATTGGAAATCCTCCAGCCCGAGTTCATCTGTTGCCTGGGCGCCGTCGCGGCTCAAGCCCTGCTCCGCACCACACGGCCCGTCGGCCAGTTGCGGGGCAAGTTCCATACGTACCGCAACAGCCAAGTCGTCGTGACCTATCATCCCTCGTACCTGCTGCGAACCCCCGAGATGAAACGCCACACCTGGGAGGACATGAAAATGTTGATGCAGGCGATGGGGATCCCGCTTCCAGCCCGGTAGGGCGGCTCAGGGCAGCCGCGGGTGGTCAAGGTGGATTACCCCAAGCCATTTCTGCTGTCGTCGGCCGGCGAGGGCCCTGTCTTGAGCCTCACCGCCGGCCCATCGTGACGAACTCGTCTTCGCTCAGGACGCCGTCCTGGTTCGAGTCGAAGGTCGGAAAGCGGCGGCGGCCTTCGGCTTGGTCGGGGAAGCGGTCCAGGTACTCTTCGAGCGACAGTTTGCCATCGCGATTGGCATCCTTGGCCTTGAATACCGCAGCCCGGTCCAAGGCCGGCTTCTGGGGCGTTCCGGCCTTGGGCTTCGCGGGCTTGCGCGGCGTGTCGACCGGCGTCCCGGTGGCGGCCGCCTGGTCGCGTGCCGGACTGGGCGGCAGGGACTTCTGCCACGCCAGCGCCTTGGCGGTCAGGTCGCGGACCACGTCCGGGTGCGCAGCGGCCAGGTTATGCTCCTCGGCGCAGTCCTGCGGGATGTCATACAGTTCCGCCCGGCTGCCGTCGTGATTCACAAGCAGTTTCCAATTGCCTTCGCGGATCGCCAGCATCGGCGGCAAATAGTCGTCGCCCCAGACGCGGAACAGCCACTCCCAGTGCAGGGCCTTCTGCCGAGGACGCGGCTGCCCCAACCAGATGTCGCTCACGTCCTCGCCGTCCAGTTGGACGCTGCTCGGCACGGCCGCGCCGGCCAGCTTGCAGACGGTCGGCAGCCAGTCGACGCCGCCGATGACACTCGTCTCGTCCACCCGCCCGGCGGCGATGTGCCCCGGCCACCGCACCAGGCCGAACGTGCGGATGCCGCCCTCGTACATGCTGCGTTTGCGAGCTCGCAGAGGGCCCGTGCTGCCCACTCCGGCGTTGGCCGCGTTGCCGATGCGGTAGTCCTCCGGCCCATTGTCGCTGGACAAGAGCACCAGGGTGTTGTCCGCCAGCCCCAATTCGTCCAGCGTCTGCAGCAGCCGGCCGATCTGCGTGTCGAGATCGGTCAGCGAGGCGCAGAAGATCCGCATCTGGCTGGTCAGATCCTGCGCCTCGCCCAGGTACGACTGCATCCAGCGGCCGAACGCCGGATCATTGGCTTGCGGCGCGAGCGACTGGTACACCTGCAACTGGTCGGGCGTCGGATTCAGCGGCGCATGCGGCACCAGCGTCCAGACGTTGGCGTAGAACGGGCGGTCTTTGTTCGCGCGGATAAAGCGGATCGCCTCGTCCACGATCGCGGCACTGGATTTGGCCCAGAACGTCGTCGCCGGCTCGGTCCAGGCCGGGTCCCGGCAGACCATCGCTCGCACGTCGTCGATGCCATAGGCGTCCGGAGTCGGCGCGCCGTCGCCGCCGCCCAGATGCCACTTGCCGAAATGCCCCGTGGCATAGCCGGCGTCGCGCAGCAACCGAGTGACCGTGGCGGTCTGCGGATCGAGCCAATCGGGCATCGAGCGCGCCTGATTCTGCGCGTGATCGGAAAAGTGGCCGTGGATGGCATGCCGCGCGGGAAAGTGCGAAGTCATGAACGCACAGCGACTGGGCGAGCACACCGTCGCCGCGACGTAGAACTGCTTGAACCACGTCCCCTGGCTGGCCAGCCGGTCCAGGTTCGGCGTCTGCACGTACGGATGCCCGGCAAACCGGGCATCCGCCCAGCCCTGATCGTCCGTCAGGATGAACAGCACGTTGGGCCGCTCGGTGGCATCGAGCCGCGAGTTGTCCGCGGCGAGCGGCACGGCAAGCTGGACGCTGAGGATCGCAAGGAATGCAGAAACGGCGGCTCGGAAAGGAGTCCTGGGACGCCACGGCGGAAAAGCGATTGTCGCTGGTGAGCCGTTGCGTTGACGGATCTTGGCCTGTTGGTGGTTGGCATTCAAAACTCGTTCTCCCGTCTACTTGTCACGATCGCCTCACATCTCTCTGCGTCGGTCCGTTTCCCGGCGGGCTTCTCCGCCTGGCGAGACTGCCACGCTCGTGCCCAAATACCGCGGCACTCAAGTGTCGAGAAGCCGCTTTCACCACCCGACCTCTCGGCCAAATCGGGTTGGACGCAGCAACGACCACAACTGCCTGATCGGCAGTCACGCCAGGACACGCATCTGCTCGTACAGGAATTCGGGCGCGAGGTCAGCTCCGTTTTCCCAAACCACCGTCTGGAGTTCCGGGTCAACGCGAAATCGTCTGAACTGAGACGGATCCTTCAAGGGAGCAAAGACCTCTCCCTCTAGTTCCGATTCCAGGTCAATCTCGCCCTCGGCTCCGTCGTTAAACCGAAGCCAAAGCACGTAGCCACGGACGTGCCTTGCCTCGCGCACGTGTAGTATCATCAGATCACTCCAATGGTTCAATTCTTCTCAGTGACTGCCGGGCAGTTGCCAATCGCCAATCTTCCCGAAGGTCTTCAAGGTGAAGAAGACGCCACTCTTCGACCATCGCCAAGGCTCGTTTCGACATGACACCGGTCACTGCGCCCGTCTCGATGTCGATGGTGACTTCCTGGTCGCCGTATTTCGCGTGGAAGTGCGGAGGCGCATGATCGCGCCAGTACATCGCAATCACAACCCCGAAGAACCGACTGATGACGGGCATAATGTGCGCTCTCCAGCATCGACGGACTCGTAGCTGACGTATTGTACCACGGATGCAGGACCTGCAATATGCAAAGAAACTGCGTCTGCCCCGAGATTCCCAAGGGCGGAGCAGTTTGCAGAGGACAACGCCAACGGTCTGCACTCACGCGCGGCGGCGCAGGATCTGGAGCGACCTGGGTTCGAGATTCCACGTCTCCGGCGGGACGCCGCTGAATTCGCCCACCGGAACGAACGTGTCCGAGGTGGTGACTCGGGCAGCTTCCGTGCCGTAGTTGGCCAGAACCAGGTACAGGTCTCGATTCGCGAAGGCTGAAGCCACGACGCCCTGCGGAAGGGGCTGGGCAAACAGACTCGAGTCGCTGATCTCCAGCCACGCCCAAGTGCCGTCCTCGACCAGCGGCAGGTATTGCTTCAGCCAGCGGGCGTGCGTCGCCTGGGTCCCGGGCCGCGGGGGGACGGCATCCCAGCCGCCGTAGACATGCGGACCGTCCGGATGAGCTTGGTGGTACTCCCACGCCGCCTGGCAGCGCCGTTTCCACAGGTCGTCCTGGACGGAAGCCGGCGAGTAGTTCACGCCGGGGATCAGGGCCCGCTCGCCGGTCCACGGCCGACCCGCCTGCAGCAGGGGAAACTGCAAGTAGGGAATCGCGTGCAGGTACGGCTCGTCGTCGCTGGCGACCGTGGCAAACGACATGTCGATGCAAGGCACGACGTAGGGCGAGTGGTTCTTGACGGCTTCGCGCAGCCCGTCGGCGTTGCCGACGTTCTCGCCCACCCAGAGATAGTCGTAGACCTTGGCGCCGCCGGTCTGCGGCTCGTTCGCGAAATCCGCGTGGACCTTGTAGATCCCTCCGCGGCGCGTCACCTCGGCGTAGATCAGTTGCAGCAGATCGGCCATCGCGCCATCGAACTGCGGCGTCTCCTCGAACGCGGCCACTTCATCCTTGGCCAGCTGCTGCTGGCCCTTCATCGCGTTGGGGACGTAACCCCAATCGTTGTACAGGCCGTCGACTTCGAACTCGTCCAGGATGCGGACCATCCGCGGCAGCAGGTAGGCTCGCCAACCGGGACTGGCGGG
>CAIYOB010000138.1 GCA_903927685.1 uncultured Planctomycetaceae bacterium | reverse complement strand
AAGCAGCCGGTGCCGATCGAGTTGCCCGCGGGGCGTTACCACTTGTTGATTACCACCCGCGAGCCCGGGGCGCGACTGGATCAACTGTTGCTGACGTCCGACCCCAACGGTCCTGTCCCGCCTGGGCGTTGATGAGATTCCTCGCCCGGCAGAAGACTCGCGAATTTCGTCATTCCAGCGGCGGCATCAGCAAGGCGGGATCGCCGAACAGCATGAACTTCATTCCCTGGAAGAAAACGCTTGGGGGATACCAATCGGCGTTGGGGCGAAGTTCCGCCAGCCGCTCGTGCGTGTGATAGTAGCGTAGGGCGCCGACCCAGGCGTCACCCAGCCGAGGCGACTGGGGCGCTGCCAGGGCCTTGACGAATCCGACCAGCAGTGTCTGGGCACAGGGCTGACTGCCGGTATTGCAGCCCAGGTAGGCCACCGCGCCGCTGTCCCCCTGCACGCAGGCCGCTTCGCCCAACCCGGTGCGGTTGAACTGGCGTTGATACGCCGCCGGCGGAGGTGGCGGAGCCGAAAACTGTTCGCCGTGGTCGGTCCCCTGATGCGCCACTCCGTCCGCGTCGGTGTAGGCATCATACGGTGCCAGGGGAGCGAAGTGCGCGGTGGAACAGCCCACCGAAAACAGCACCGGCAGACGGTCGGCGTTCTTGACTTGCGTCAGACCGGCGGCGGTACAGCATTGGTCCCAGCGATTCGTCTCGCCGTGCCCGGTATGAAGCACCAGCCCGGCGCCCGCTGCGAGCAATTCGTACAAGGCGGTCTCCGATGGCGGCGTGGTCGGCTCCGGATATCCCTCGGCATAATACAGCTTGGTGACCTGCCAGCGCGACGACAGGTCGGCGGCGACGCCGTCGAGCAGGTGCCGGCTGTCCACCCAGCCCTGGACCGCCAATAACGCCGCCCGCTTCCCTCCCGGCTTGTCGCCCGATATCAGACCCTGTTCGTAGCGAACGGTCTTGCGGGCCGCGATCGCCACCTGCTCGGCGGTGCTGGCCGGCCAACGGCCGACGGCGATTTCCGGCAGGTAGTCCACCTGATCCTGGTTGATGGGACCGTCCTTGTTCTTCTCGCCGCGCACTTCGCCGTAGTATTGCCCCTGAAACCCTGCGCGGCTGGCATTCCAATCGTCGAACCGGCCATCCGCTTTGGCCAGATCGGCGTAGTACAGATCCGAGGGATAGAAGGCGTAGTCGAAGGCGGCCGGAGTCACGCGGTCCAGGACCATGTATCGCACGGGCATCGCGTCCACGTCACCGACAAGCAAAGCGTAGCCGAGCTGATCGCCCTGCCAGCGTTGAAACAGGAATCGCTTGAGCTTTTCCGGATCGTCCGCGCCCGTTTGGCTGGCAAGGACGGCCTCCAACGCCACGCACTCGGTCGGCAGTTGCAGGGCCTTGTGAGCCAGATACTCGCCCAGTGAAGCCTGAAACTTCGCGGGGGTAACCACGATCAGCTTTCTGGCCGGCGGAGAGGACCCCTGAGGCTGCGGGGGCGGGACTGCAGGCACCTCGGACGCCCACTCGCAAAAGAGCAATGCGATCACGACGACGCGAATCATCAGCGTTTCCTTAGGGTTAGGGGCCTGGGGTCGAGCTACGAGGTACGAGTGGCGAGCCCCCAGTT
>CAIYOB010000137.1 GCA_903927685.1 uncultured Planctomycetaceae bacterium | reverse complement strand
GGCAGTTGACGCGCCAATACGGCGTCCTGCTGATTGCCGACGAAGTCGCCACGGGGTTCGGGCGGACCGGCAAGCTGTTCGCTTGCGAGCACGAAGCGATCAGCCCCGATTTGCTGTGCCTGGGCAAAGGCCTGACCGGCGGCTACTTGCCCCTGTCGGCGACCTTGGCGAGCGACGAGATCTGGCAGGCTTTTCTCGGCACCTACGCTGCCGGCCGGACCTTTTACCACGGCCACACGTACACCGGCAACCCGCTGGCCGCCGCCGTCGGCCTGGCAACGCTGGACGTCTTCGACCAGGAACAGACGCTGGCCCACCTGCCACCGAAGATCGAGCGGTTGGCCTGGCATCTGGCGCGTCTGGCCGGGCACCCGCATGTCGGGGACGTGCGGCAGTGCGGCCTGATGGCCGGCATTGAACTGGTCCGCGACCGGGCGACGCAGGAGCCGTATCCCTGGGCCGAAAAACGCGGCTACCGCGTCTGCGATTTCGCCCGTACGGATGGCGTCTGGCTCCGGCCCCTGGGCAATGTAGTGGTGGTCATGCCCCCCTTGGCAATCACTCTCGACGAGTTGGATCGCATCTGCCTGGCCGTGGAGCGCGGCCTCGACGCGGCCACCGCGCCGTAGCCCGCACCCTAGCCCGAAGCGCCAGCGAGAGGGAAAAGCGACGCGCGACAGGAAAAGCGAGGCGCGAGTCCCGCAGCCCCGCGCGGAATCAGCGGGAGTGGGCGCCTCGCACGCTGGACGAATGCCCCTTCGGTCACCATAATACGGGCCAGACTGCCCCTGTCGCATTCCGACTTCATCGCGAGGACCATCTTATGCCTAACAATCGCACTGCCCCGGTGATTCTGTGTGTCCTTGGTTGCGTGGCGCTGCTGGTCGCAGGCTGCCCGAGCCCGACGCCGCCTCCCAGCGGCTCGGCAAGCAGCGTGACCACCGCCGACCAGGCCGACGCCGGCGCCGTCTCGTCCGAACCGGCCCCGGCAACTCCAGCCGAACCTGTAACCGCAGAACCTGCCGCCAGTGAACCTTCTGCCCCGGAAAGCCAACCGAAAATGAGCCTGGAAAAGACCCCGTTTGGAAAGACCGCCGACGGCGTTGAAGTCGACTTGTACACCCTGACCAACGCCAAGGGCGTCGTGCTGAAAATGACCAATTTCGGCGCGATCGTGGTAGCGTTGGAAGTCCCCGACCGGGACGGCAAGCTGGCTAACGTGAACATGGGCTTCTCCACGCTCGACGGCTTCCTGGGCAAGAACCCGTATTTCGGCGCGACGGTCGGCCGCTATTGCAACCGGATTGCCGGCGGCAAGTTCAAGCTGGAGGACAAGGAGTACACGCTGGCCACCAACGACAACGGCAAGAACCATCTGCACGGCGGCGCCGTCGGCTACAACAAAGTGGTCTGGAATGCGGAGCCGTTCCAGAACGAGTCGGGCGTCGGGATCAAGTTCACGTACCTCAGCCAGGACGGCGAGGAAGGCTATCCGGGCAACCTGGACGTCACGGCCGTCTATACGCTGACCAACGACAACGAGTTGGCCATCGAGTTCACCGCCAAGACCGACGCGCCGACCCCTGTCAACTTGACGAACCACTGCTACTGGAACCTGGCCGGCGCCGGCTCGGGAACGATCCGCGGGCACGAATTGCTGATCGAGGCCGACAAGTACCTGCCGGTGGATGCCGGGTTGATCCCGACCGGCGAACTGGCTGACGTCGCCGGCACCCCGCTGGACTTTACCAAGTCCGAGAAGATCGGCGCTCGGCTGGACCAGATCAAGGCCGACCCGGTCGGCTACGATCACTGCTTCGTGCTCCGCGGCACGGGCGGCGAGATGCGTCTGGCGGCCAAGGTCAAGGATCCTGCCAGCGGGCGCGTGATGGAAATCCACACCACCCAGCCGGCGCTGCAGTTCTACAGCGGCAACTTCCTGGACGGCAAGCCCGAGAACAACAACTACCAGCAGTACGACGGGTTCTGCCTGGAGACGCAGCACTATCCCGACTCGCCGAACCACGCCAACTTCCCCAATACGATCCTCCGTCCCGGCGAGACGTTCCACGAGAAGACGGTGCATAAGTTCTACGCCGAGTAGTCCGCGGCGAACCCACAGGCCAAGCGGCGGCGGTGCACGATGGCGATCGAGTTTACTTGCCCTGGCTGTCTGCAATTGTTCCGGACGCCCGAGCAGACGGCCGGCAAGAAGGGCAAATGCCCCCACTGCGGCGCGGTGTTTACCATCTCCGCCGCGGCCAGTTCGGCCGCCTCGGCGCCGGCCACAGCACCCGCGGACGCCGCCGCCGCGGACAAGATCGAGTTTCCCTGCTCGCAGTGCGGCCGGGCCGTGCGGACCCCGGCCTCGATGGCCGGCAAGAAGGGCAAATGCCCGACGTGCGGCGCTGTGTTTCAGATCCCGGAGACCACCCCGTCGCGGCCGGCGACGTCCACGCCGGGAAACCGGGCCGCCGAGTCCCGGGCGCCCGCCGGTCCACCGCCGCTGCCGATCAAGCGGACGCCGGCGCCGGCCGCCGGTTCGGCGTCGGCTGTCGGCACCGCCGCGCAGGACTCGGCGGCGTTCGCCTGCGGCCGGTGCGGCAAGACCCTGCGGATGCCGCCGGGGTCGGCGGGCAAGAAGGGCCGGTGCCCGGCCTGCGGCGAAGTGTTTCAGATTCCTGCTGACCCACCCACTCGGGACCGCGGCCCGGCGGCGAGTCCGGCGCCGGTGGCCGGCTTGACGCCGATCGGCGACGCGGGACTGATCCCGCTGGACGAGTCCTACGAGGTCTTGAATGACGGCGGACTGGCCGCGGATCTGTCGAGCGGCCTGACGCCGTTGGGTGGGCCCCTGGGCTCGCTGACGACGCCTGCCAACCCCTTTGCCGATCCGCTCGG
>CAIYOB010000136.1 GCA_903927685.1 uncultured Planctomycetaceae bacterium | reverse complement strand
CGTTCCGTTTTGCCTCGTGGGCCGCCTGGGTTCGCGGCGAACTGCGCCCCGCGCCGCTCTCGCGCAAGGCGGTGGAGAAGTTGTCCATTTCCCGTATCATTCTGCAGCCAGACGCCAAAGACGAAGTGGCTGGTTCCCAGCCTGATCGAAAGGACGCACGATGAGCACCGTTGGGCGCAACACGCGAATCCCTGCCGAGGTCCGCCGCTGGGCTTGGGCCATCGCCTTGCTGCCAGCCTTCACCGGGTGGGCGGCGGCCGGCGACATGGCGGCAGCGGTCGGATCCGCAGGCAATCCACCGGACGCGCAACCCGAAGTGTGGCTCTGTGCCGGTGACCGGATCCTGGAGCTGCTGCCACCCGGCGCCGAATGGCCGATTGTGAAGCGGCAACTGACGGGCCTCAAACTGTACATCGGGCAGCTTTACGGCAAGCGGGCGGAAACTGAGGAACAAACCATCGAGCGTCTTCGGCCCCTGGCGCGTTTCGTGCGGGCCCACCATCTCCGGGTCGCCGTCGAACTGGGCGGCTGCCTGGATTTCTCGCCGCTGGACGACACGGCCGGCGAGTGGTCGGCTCAACACGAATTGGCGGCGCTGGCCCATTTCTATGCGGCGGGAGGCCAGGTGGATTACCTCGACCTCGACGGGCCGATCCGGCGTCTGCTGCATCCTGAGAACCGGCGCGACGGCCGGCGGTTCGACTCGCTCGACCGGGCCGCCGACGAACTGGTCGACGCGCTGCAGCTGCACCGAGCGGCCCATCCGAAAACGAAGTACTGGCTGCTGACCAATTTTCCCAACTGGGGTTGGCGCGGCGACGTGTCGTATCATGCCCGCGGGCCGCAACGCCAGGACTACGGCGACTATGACCAGGTTGTGCGGATCGTCTTGGAAAAACTACGTGCCGCCGAGATTCTGCTGGACGGCGTGACCGTCGACAATCCCTACGAGTACCTCGTGGGCGAACATTTTTCCGCCAAGCTGGCGGACCCGAAAGCGGTGGACTGGCTGGCCCGGGTGCGCAGCTATGAAGACTTCGCCCGTGAACAGGGCTTGACCTTCAACCTGATCGTCAACTCCGAGCGGGGCGGGCAGGAATCGGACGAACGGTTCTTCCGCGAAACGCTGCAGATGGTGGACACCTATCAGCGTGCCGGTGGGAGGCCCTCGCGCTGGTTCGTCCAGAGCTGGTATCCGCATCCCCAACAGCTGGTCCCCGAGACGGCTCCGCACAGCATGACCGCGCTGGTCAAAGCGGTGCTCGAACGGGTGCGTGGTGCAGCGCTCGAGCGCCCGAAGGAACTCGGTGTGCCGCACGAGCCGGTGATGGTGCCGGAAAACCCGAGCAGCCGCAGGGGAGGGCAGGTTCCCGCGGAAGGGATGGTCTTCCCGAAACCGTCCCTGGAATTGTCGGATCGAGCAGGTTCGCAACAGCAGCTCCTGGGTTACTGGCCCTTGCGAGGCGATTGCCGCGACCGCTCCGGCAACGGCCTGCACGCGGTCAACCACGGAGTCCGTCTGGAGGACGGCTGGTTCGACGGCCGCGGGGCCTATCTGGAAATCCCCGCCCACGAAAAGCTGCAACTCGGCGCCGGCGATTTCACCGTTTCCGCGTGGATCCACACGGAGCCGGACCTCGACGACGTGCTCGGCGACGTGATCAGCCAGTACGACCCCGCCGCGCGCCGCGGGCTGAATCTCTACCTCCGCGCCAGCGCCGGCGGGTACAACTCGCAGGGCGACGACCGCCACGTGTACTTCGGCATCGACAACGCCAGGCTGGGCGACTGGGAGGACTGCGGCCGGCCCAGCGCCACAAGCAACTACATCAGCAACTCGATGACCGTGTTCGACGGTTCGCTCTACGTCGGCGTAACCGACGCGGTGGAGCGGGCTGACTGGGCCCATGTGTTTCGCTACCAAGGCGGCAGCCAATGGGAAGACTGCGGCCGGATCACGGACTTGGAGGCCCACGGCGCAGGCCCGATGATCGTCCACCGCGGCAGCCTCTTCGCGGCCACTTGGAATTACGACTGGACCCGCGTGGCCGCCCCGGCCGGCAAGGAGCCGGTGTACAAGGTCGATCCGTGCCGCGTCTACCGTTATGGCGGCGGCCAACAGTGGCTCGACTGCGGTCAACCCGGCAAATGCGACCGCCTGTTCAGTCTCGCCTCGTACCGCGGTTCGCTCTACGTGGTGGGCGACGACATGAAGTGCCACGTCTGGG
>CAIYOB010000135.1 GCA_903927685.1 uncultured Planctomycetaceae bacterium | reverse complement strand
TACCGCCAGGCACGCTTCGAAAACGGCGAGTGGCACGTCGTGCCCTTCGATCCGCAAACCTATACGTTCCACTACACCGACGAACAGCGCGCCGCCCTGCGGAACCAAGGCGTCTCCGACGCAGAGATCGCCCGCCAGGAACAGCAACGCACCGGAGTCGCGAAAGAGCTGCACTCGCGGTTTGGAACGGGGTCCACGCCGCACTTTGACCCGGAGTACCGCTACCAGGCGACGGATGCCGATAGAGCGGATCTCCAAGGCCAGCACTGGACGGACCGGCAACTGGACCTGGTCGTGCCGCTGTTGGCGTACGCAGGCCAGACGGTCGAAGGCCAGCCGCCCATACAGCTGCCAGCCAACATCAGCGGCAATCGCGTGACCCTGACCGCCAGCGGGGACGTGGGCGTCCTGGTCGGCGAACAGCGGATCCAGCGCAGCGGGCCCACGACGGACCAGCAGCGACGGGCCTTGGAAACGGCCGGCCGCGGCAGCATCACGCTGACCGGCGACCAGCTGGTCGTCAATCTGGCCCGCGACGTCCGCGTATCCGGGATCGCCACGATTTCGGCGGGCGGCCAGGTGAACGTCAACTCCGAGCAGACCGTGTCGCTGCTGCCCAGCATGCTGTTGGACGCGACGACCGGCAGCGTGTACAGCGCCACGATCGAAGCCCTGAACGGCGCGGGCGACAAGACGCTGACGGTGACAGACGTCGAGCATCCGGTCCCGGGGCTGACGATTCAGATGACCGGCACGAACCAACTGCTGGTCAGCGGTGTGCCCACCGCGGCGGGCACGGTCACGTTCAACGTCACGGCCACGGATCCGCAAGGCCATACGGCGACCCGCAAGTACTCGCTGACCGTGCAAGGCTGGGACTTTGGCGATGCGCCCGATTCCTATCGCACGTCGCTGGCCGCCAACGGGGCTCGCCACCAGGCCGCCGGCCCGTGGCTGGGTGCGGAACGGCGGGGCGAGCCGGATGCCCGCCTGCCGCTGGAAGGACTGAGCGACCCGGACGAAGACGGCGTGACGTTCGACTCGTCGCTGATCCCCGGGCAAGTCGCGAGTGTCACGGTCACGGTCGGCGGCACGCAAGCGGCTCGCCTGGACGGCTTCGTGGACTTCAACGCCAACGGCAGCTTTGCGGATGCCGGCGAGCACATTTTCCAGAGTGTCCTGGTACAGCCGGGCGCGAATCCGCTGACGTTCTCCGTCCCTGCCGGCACGCCGGGAGCCGCGACGTTCGCCCGCTTCCGGATCAGCGTGGGCGGCGGACTGGGGTACGACGGGCCGGCCCCGAACGGCGAAGTCGAAGACTATCCGGTGCGGATCCTGCCGACCGACATCCGCCGGTTCGGTTCCCTGACGCTGGGCCCGACGCACCTGTTGCCGCTCGCGATCGGCGGCGTGAATCCGGGCCACACGGGGCCGGCCACCAGCGACGGCTACGACCAGATCATCGTGAATTCCAGCTCCGCGCCGCGTCTGGACGGGACGCTGAAAGTCCAGTTCCTGAACGGCTTCGTTCCTCCTGCCGGCAGCGTGTTCGAGATCTTGAAGCAGGCAGGGCAGCCGGCTTTCCAGGGTTCGTTCGCGTCGCTGTCCGGCCTGGCGTATCCCGGCGGCCGGCTGCTGCCGATCCAAGGCCCGCAGACGTTTTCGCTGGTCGCCTCGACGCTGCCCTGCGACTCGCTGTTCGTCCATGCGGACACCCAGGGGATGGCCGACTCGCTGGCCACGCTGTTCAGCAGCGGGCTGGGCAGCGTGATCGTGACGGGCGAAATCAAGGTCCTGGACCACGTCCTGCGGGGCACGTTCACGTTTTCCACGGTGGACCTGCTGGGCGGGCGGACAGGCGTGGCGATCGCGGC
>CAIYOB010000134.1 GCA_903927685.1 uncultured Planctomycetaceae bacterium | reverse complement strand
GTGGGCGTTGCCAAGCCGCTGTTCGGGACCACCGCGACTCACGCCGCCGTCCTGTTCGCTCAGTGGGGCGAAAACGAGGCCCAGGAGTTCTTCCTGAAACTGAAGGACAACGCCCGAGTGTTGAGCGGCAACAAGCAGGTCGCCTTGTCCGTCGGCCGCGGCGAGCTGGCTTTCGGCCTGACCGACACCGACGACGCGATCATCGAGATGGAGAACGGCCAGAGCGTCGAGATTATCTATCCTGATCAGGACGAAGGCGGGTTGGGGGCACTGTTCATCCCCAATTCGCTGGCCATCATCCAGGGCTCACCGAACGGCCAAGCCGCACGGCAACTGGTCGATTACCTGCTGTCGCCCGAGGTAGAAGCCCGGCTGGCCGCTGGCCGCAGCGCCCAGTTTCCCTTGAACACGACCGGCGCCGCGCGCTCGCGGGCCGCGTCTCCGGGCCCGCTGCGGCACATGACGGTCGACTTCCCCGCCGCCGCGGCCGCCTGGGACTCGGCCGCGGAATTCCTGCGGGATACGTTCACGACGGACTAGCGCTCCGTCAGCGCAAAATATTGGGGTGCCTGGGGTCGAGCGCAGCGAGCCCCCAGAGGCGAAAACTGGGGGCTCGCCACTCGTACCTCGCGGCTCGACCCCAGGCACCCAACCCCAATTCTTCGACTTGACGAAGCACTAGAGGTTCGTCCATGCCCCGGGAGACTCCCGCCAACCGCACCTCGTCGTTACGGGTTGGAGTGCTGCGGCGGCGTGTTGTAGCCCATCGAGTTCGTGGCGACGTACAGCCGGTACAGGCGATCCTGCATCAAGCAGACGCGGCGCGTTTCCGCGCGAATCGTGGTGCTGTAGATTCGCAGTTCACCGTCGACGGCGACGACCAGTTCCTCACGCCAGTCGCCTAGCAAGTCGGCCACCATTTGCGGACGGTCAGCCCCCCGCGGCTCGCACACCGTCTGGCTGGGGAACTTCATCAGCTTGCCCTTCAGGAGGATTTCCTTCTGCGGGTCGGCATCCCACCACAGTGTCCACGGGGACAAGGAGCCGATATTCTCGTTACCGATCCGCTGGCCCTGCGCCGTGTACATCCACGCCTGGTCCCCGCCCTTAGCCTCGCCCGCGTAGCATTCCTGGCCAGAGTGCTCGGCCAGGATGTCGGCGCACATGCCTTGGCTGTGCACGTGGACGGTCGGCTCGCTGTTTGCCCAATATGACTTGCCGGTCAAGGCATCGACCAACCGCACGGCGCCGCTCTTCTGCCGTGGCTCGATCCCGTAGAAGATCTGTAGGCCCGCCCGGTCCGGATCGATCTTGCCCACGTAGCACGTATCGGGGTGTCCGATGCCGAGCGTCCACATCGCCTTGCCGTCGTGATCCACCAGGCACGAGCCGACGATGATCTCGTCGCAGCCGTCGCTGTCGACGTCGGCGACGCGAATGGTGTGAGCGCCTTGGCTGTCGTACCTTTCCTTCTCGTCGTGCGAGTTCCAGCGCCAGACAAGATTCAGGTCGGGATCGTAGGCCTCGATCACGATGGCCCGGTAGGTTCCCCGCTGCATCAACAGATGCGGCCGCTTGCCATCCAGGTAAGCCACGGCCAGCATGTTGCGGCAGTAGTAGTTGTACTCTCCGATCTCCGGCAGCCGCGGGATCCAGGGGATCTGCTTGACCAGCTCGCCGGTCTGCCCGTCCAGCTTGTACAGCCATTCCGGCCCGGTCTTCACATGTCCTTCGGGTTCGCGCGGGTCGCCTTCGCCGCCTTTGCAGTAGACCTCGGCCCGGCCGTCGCCATCCACGTCGTAGACGACGTACGGCGCGTACCACGTTCCCGCTTCGATCGACCAGCCCATGTCGTGCCGCCACAGGAAGCGGCCGTCCAAGGAGTAGGCTTCGAGCTTATAGGTGTCCGTGCTTCGCTTCCAGTAGCCCGGCGCCTGGTAGGGATCGGTATTGAAGTCGGGATGCTGGATGACCAGCTCGTACCGGCCATCGCCGTCCAGGTCACCCGCGGCCACTTTGTGCGTGCGATAGTCGCCCTGCAAGCGGATGGGCACGTAGGACTCGCCCGCCGACATGCCAACGACCGCCACCGCAGGACTCGCCGGTCCCTCGCCGGCCGCCGTGACGAGGCCGACCGAGTACTGCGGAGTGCCGTCTCGCGGTGACTCGGCATCGACAAAATTGGTGCTGCCCCGGAGCGGCTCGCTGGTCAGGCGTCGCGTTTCGCTGGCCGGGTCCGCCTGGCGATAAACGTGGAACCCCGCCTCGGCCGGGTCCGACGCCAGCAGTCGCCAGCCGATATAGACTGCTCCGTCGGCACGCCGCAAGGCCACGACGCCGCGATCCAGTTTTTCGGCCACCTGGGCGGACGCGACGGAAGCAAACCACACGAGTGCAACGCCGCAGAACGGCAGACAACGCATGACCATCTCCTCGTGGAAGAAACGGGGGGGCGAATCTTGGCAGGACACTGGCATCACTCGTCGTACAACTCCGGAAACACGTCTTCGGACAGTCCCTGCTTGCGGACCTGTTTGCGGAGGTTAGCGAGGAAGTCGAATTTGAAATTCGCAACCTGCTGTTCGCTCAGTCGCAATTCCCGGGCGACATCCTTGTTGGCCCAGCCGGCGACGAACAGCAGTTCAAGGCACTCCAGTTTGGTCCACTCGCCGCGCTGCCGGATGCGATCCACTTGGTGCTGGAGCGCCTCGACGAGTGCCCTTTCCTCCAAGTCCGCCCGCTCGGCGCTGCGGGCGATGCTGCTGGCGGCACGGGCGGGCGACGCGGGATCCCAGGGGGCCTGCGAGTCGTCTCGGGTGGAAAACGGCACTGCCGGCCGGCGGCCTTCGCGGCGCAGATGGTCCGTCAACTTGTACGCGCAGATGGAAAAGAGATAACTCTCCAGAGGCCGCTTGCCGTCGTAATTCGGCAAGCTGGTGAGGAACCCGACCAGGGTTTCCTGGACGATGTCTTCGGCGGCGGCCCGCCGGCCGACGCGGCCTTCGACGAAGGCCAGCAAGCGGCCCTCATACCGGGCGATCAAATCGCCCCAGGCGTCGGACTCGCCTTGGCGAATCCGCTCAATCAGAGTTTTCTCGACGGAGGACGACTGGGCCATACCGTTGGCGGAAGTCACAGCGACATCACGCTTCGCGCCAGCCACGTGCCGGCGACCACGACCACCAGTATCGCCGTTGCCGCCAGGAACCGCAAGCGGCCGCGGCAAGAACCGCGGCACGTCGCGTCGAGTCGCAAGTAGCCGAACACGACCGCCAAGACGCTGAGCACGGCGGCGAAACCAAGGGCCAAGCCCCGCAGTCGGAAGACCATCGCCACTTCCCGTGCGTAACGCTGCACGTCGCCGCGCCGGCCGTCCAATTCGGCACGAAACGCAGGCCCGAATTCGAGCAACGCATGCGTCTGGTACATCGGGCCGAACGACATCTGCAGCTTTTCCTCGAACAGGCATCCTGACTTGACCAGATGCGTCTTGATGTACCCCGGATCATACGCAATCAGATCCGAGGCCCGGCGGTTGCCGACGGCCTCGAGGCCCGAGTAGTCGTCAATGTAAGCCGCTACGGCCTTCTTCAACTGTTCGTCCAGGGCTGGCGCGCATTCACTCAACTTTTCCTGGGGACCGGACGCCACGGAGACTTGATAGACGTCGCCGACTTGCGTGGGCTTGCGGTCCGCCCACCCCGGCCGCGGCGGGAGCGAGTCTGAGCGATCTGCCTTGTCCAGGGCGATGAGCGTGTCGTCGGCTTCGAGCGTCATCGGTTCAGCGTCTGCGGCGGCGGGCGACGCCGGGGCGGTCCTCTCTGGCCGCACAGGTCCGCTTACGGTCGCCTCCGCGTGCCTGAATTCAGCTGTCAGGGCTGGCGCCGGACGGACGGAGACCCGCACGACCGCCAAGCCGCAGAACGCCACCAGTAGCACGGTCAGGATCGCCGGGAGCCAGCGACGCGCGGGGGCGCTGGCAAGCAAGACGGCCACGGTCACACCCAGGACCAGCAGTAACAGCATCGCAAACCAACTCCCGTGTACGTTCATGTCAGTCGCACCTCCCGCGGCTGCTGGATCAGTGCCGCGCGTTCGTCGGGGCTAATCCACGGAGCGGCCAACTGGACAACCACGGAGATTGTTGCGGCCAGGATGAATCCCCACGGCTGCGGGAAGCTGCACAGCGAGTGCATCACCCACGCCCACAACAGACACACGGCGGTGGTCCAAATGCTCAAGCGGTTCTTGCGTAGCGGGTCCATCTGCCGCCACCAGCGGAGGACGGCAAACAGACCGGCAAAGTAGATCAGATAGGCGGCGAACAAGGGGGAACCGTCCGCGCGATGCATCGTGGGCAGCCACGAAGCGTTCCCCAACGCATGCGCGGTCCAATGGTCCTGGTCCGGAACATCCAGCAGCAGCAGCTGACTCAGTCCGCACGCTACGGCGCCGATCGCCAACCCCGCCGCCAGCATCACGAAGCGGCGGCCGAAGTGCTCGCCCGCGTCCGCTTCCCAGAACTTGGCCACCGTCAGCAGCATCCACGAGCCGAGCGTGCTGACCGAGGCGAGCCAGGCGTAGATCGCCCAACCGGTGTTCGAGCCATCGAGGGTCGACGCTTGCAGCAGCAAGACCACGAGCGTCAGCACCGCCGAGACGAACGCCGCCGACAGCAACGACCCGGTCAGCTCGGTCACGCGCTCGCGAACCGGCTTGTCGCGCAGCCTGACCCGTGCCGCCGCGACTTGCGCCGCGAGGCTGTCGGCGGGATTCCGCGGTTTCTCCAGTTGGGCCAGCGTCTGGCAGCGAGCTGAACGGACGGTCAGCTTGCGCACCCCCAAGTAGAATACGTACCCAATCCCGAGCACCGCGGCCAGCGGAATCAGCAGCGGATTGAAGTGCAGCACCAGGACGATGGCCACGATCAGCAGGGCTTTCGTCGATCCGCTCATGTTTCCCGGCGGCTTGCCGGACGCGACAACGCTCCGCGTGCAGGCTGCCGCTCCCGCGGCGGCACGCTCGCCATTCAAGGAAGGCGTCCGGCGTCTTGGGGACACGATCTCGGCCTGCACGATTTCGGGTGTCCGGGGATTTCGCTGCCGTACCTGGCCGAACACAATCTCGGGTTCCGCGCTGGCCGTGCGGCCTCGCACGGCGCCGGCCGCCGAGGGCTGCCAGACGATCTGCAGGGCATCCAACATCTCGGACACATTGCGGAACCGTTTCAGCGGGTCCTTTCGCAGGGCTCGCTGGATCACCTCGCGATACGGCGGCGGTACGAGCGACACATCGGGGTTGTCGGTCAGGTGCTTCATGATGATCTCCTGACTGCTCTCCCCGTCAAACGGCACCCGCCCGGTCAGCATTTCGTACAGGATGACACCCAGCGCGTAGACGTCGATCTCCTTGCCATACACGCCGCGGCCAATCTCGGGGGCCATGTAGTGCACCGTGCCGACACTCTCCGTCTGGCCGCTCCGGCGGCTGGTCGAAATGAACTTGGACAAGCCGTAATCGCCGACCTTGATGAAGCCCTGGTCGTCGAAGATGTTGGCGGGCTTGAGGTCGCGATGCACAATCCCGTGATCGTGCAGGCAGCTGACACCGGCGGCGATGCCGCGGAACCAGCGCTCGGCTTGCTCGACAGGCATCCCGTTGGGATTTCGGTCGATGACCGCCTTCAGACTCTCGCCATTGACGTATTCCATGACGACCCAGGTCTGCCCCTCTTCGTCCGACTTGATGTCGAACAAGGCGACCAGATGGGGATGCTTCAGGTTCAGACACTGCTTGACGCCACGGATCTCGATATCCAGATTGCGTTGAATGCGCTTCAGGGCGACTTCTTTGCCGGCGTCCGTTTTGGCGAAGTAAACATCGCCAAAACCGCCGACTCCAACGCCGCACTGGATCTCGTAGCCATCGAGGGGACGCGCGCCTGTCTTGTAGGCGAATTTCATCTTTCCGCCTGCCTTGGGTTGAGGCTGCCAGCCGGCGGCGGGTTCGCCGCCCGGGCCGGGGCCAGCATCTAGCGTAGCGGTTAGCGGCGACATTTGCCAGTTTCCTTTCTCACGCGACTTGCCGCAGGCAGAAAGAAAAGTCGCTTCCTTCCACATGCGTTCCCAGGGTGACGGGCATCTGGCCTTCGCAACGGCGGCCGTTCAGTTCCAATGGTTCGAGGGCGCGGCAGAACAACTGTTCGTCCCGCCGGAACAGCACGACGTCGTGCGTCCATTCCCGGCAAACCACATGATCCTGCCACTTGGGACCCAACACGCAGGATTCGGCCATCAGCAGGATTCCACTGGCCGAAGGCTGAGTGCGATGCCGCGACAAGAACTCGAGCCGGGCCGTCGCACTCAACGCATGCGGCTGCCGGAATCGCAGCCGCACGCTTTCGCCCAATTCGACCTCGTCGCCATCGGACAAGTTGGTGACCACGCGGACCAGGCGGCCGTTGACGCGTACCGTCTGCAAGGGGTCGATCACGTACCCTTCCTCGCGGCGGACCCGAGCGTGCTGCCGGGACAGGTCTCCCATGATCGGAATGTCAACCGCATTCCCCGGCGTGGCCAACCCCAGCGTGACCGTGTCGGACAGGCATACCAAGTACCCGCCCACACCGTCCACCCAGAGCATAAAACGGTCGTTCCAGGCGTTCGGAAACATGGTCCGCAACCTCTTTCCGTTCATCACTTCTCGACGCCGACCAGCTGGGCTTCCTCAGCATCCAGCCCCTTGGACTTCTCGTATTCCGTGATCCGGTCCAGGATCTTGACGCTCTCCGCCGGAACCCCGACAGGGATCTCGTCCAATACGATGTCGTCGGCGTTGACCAACTGAGCGTCCACCTCGATCCGCGATTCGATATCGCTCAACAGCTGGCGAGTCCGGGACAACTGGCTGTCATCGATCACGAATTCGCTCGTCGCCTTGGCCACCTCGACCATCTTCAGCCTGGCCTCCAGGTTTTCAACCTCAACCTCCAATTGTCGCTTCGCGGCAATCATGGCCTTCAGTTTCTCCTGGGCCGCGGTCAAGCCTCGCTCGCGGGCGTCCACGATCTTGCTCAGCTTCTGCAGTGTCGCCTCCTTGGTCTGATACCGCTCGAACCGATTGGTCAAGTCGGTCTCGACCTGTTTCACCGTGTACGAATGGCCCGCGTACACAAAGTTGCTGTCCCCCCGCGCCAGATCGCCCCGCAGGGTCTCGATCTCGCTCCAGTTCTTGGCCAGTTTCTGCTCGTCTTCCTTGACCTGGGCCGCCAGTTTCCGGAGGTCAAGCTCCTCGCGAGCGATTTCCCGCTTGTGCCGACTGATCTCCGGGTCCAAGCCCTGGATCATCTTCCGCGCCCGCTCCAGTTCAAACTGCACAGGCACGGCATCCTTCACGGTGCTGTTTACCCAGCCCACGGTGGTCTTGACATAGCTGAACATGTCGCGACCGAAAACCAACCCCAGCAGCAGCGCCAAGCCGCCGACCCCAATCAGACTTCTTCGTAACATCGCCCTGCCTCCCAAATATGGTGTGTACGGGTGAGAATCGCCGTTGAGACTTCCCTTCAACTCGCCCCTTCATTGGCTTCCATCCGGGAGTAATTCGTCCTCCTGTTCCCGAACTTGGCAGATCGCGCCGATTTTCTCGAAAATCCAATCGAAATCGGCGGTTCCAGACGCGGAAAAGGCTCGGCGTGGCCAGGGCGTGCCGGCAAAGTCGTTTGGGACTTGGCCATTGACGACACCGTGATTCGGCGCTTTTCGCTTGGCGAAAGGGTGTCCGTTCGCCGAG
>CAIYOB010000133.1 GCA_903927685.1 uncultured Planctomycetaceae bacterium | reverse complement strand
GTAAGGCTTCTTCTGAAAGGTCACCTGCCACTTGTAGGGAGCCCCCATTCCGGTCTGAGCGACCGCCACATCGCGCACCCCCGCCTGGACCGTGCTGAGTCCCAGGAGCGCCGTCTGGATGTCCTGAGCGGTGGCGTTGTAGTTCAGGCTCTTGGTCGCCACGCCCTGGTAGGACAGTTGAAAGGTCCCGCTGGTGGCGTTGTGGCTGATCGTCTGCGTTACGTTGTCCTGGGTCGCCTCGACGCCGACCTGCTCCGTACCGATCTTGCTTGCCTTGAGCGTTGTCAGCGTATGGGCGGCGGGCGTGAAATGAACCGTCCAGGCGCGGCCGTCGCCCGGATGCGGGGCCAACTGGACGTCAGCCGAAGCGATGTAGTCCTTGACCGTCTGTAGGGCCTGGAGTGCCTCTTGAATCGAGCCGGGGCCCGTCGCCGGAGCATCCCACTGGATCGGGGCCGTCGTCGCGCCCCGAAACTCCAGTCGGAACGTGCCAGCGGTGGCGTCGTGGCTGATTTGTTGCCACGTGCGATCGAATTCCGGGTCGGCGGCGACCGCCACGGTCCCGGGCAGCAGCAGGTCGCCGCCGTCGGGCGCGACCGTGACGTTGCTGGGGGGATTGAGAAACCGGAGTTCCCAGGGAGCGCTCGGAGTCCCCTCGCCCGTGACTTCGACTTGGGCGTTGCCCGTGAATTGCTGCCCCAGGGGAAGCCGGGCATTGAGCGTGCCGAGCGCGGTCTCGAGTTGCGTTGCGAGGCTGTTGGCCCCGCTGGCCGACACATCGAAAGCCAGGTTCGGGATCGTCTGGCTGTCCCCGCCCCAAGCCACCTGCAAATCGAGCGTGCCGCCCACCCCGTCGTGCCAGAGTTCAGCGATCTGCTGAGGCGGCTTTCCCGCCTCGACCTGTTCCGCAAGGGGGCTGGCGAGCGCCGGCAGCAGCAGGCTGGCGTCAACCACGAACGGGGGCGCGGACGGCGACGGATCGGCGGGGGTCCGCGGCACGGTGATGGTCCAGGCGTTTGCCGCGGCATCCTTGGCCGCCGTTACGTCCGGGCGATTGTTGAACAGCGCCCGGACGGCGTTTTGCAGCGTGTTGGCATCGGCATTCCAGGCGATCGGAACGCTGGTCGTCCCGCCCAGGCTCAACGTAAAGGTCCCGCCGGTCACGTGTGGCGACATCGTGAGCGTGCGGGTCTGAGGCGCGCCAGGCTCGTACCCCAGGGGCGCGTACGTGGCGGTCGCCTGCAGCGTGACGTCATTCGTCGTCAGATTGACATTCACCGCATTGGACGATTGCGAGAAGTCCAGCACGTTGTGCCCCAAGGCGTTATTCCGCTGGGCGTCGGGGGTCCCGCCGGTGAGCGTTCCCGGGAGCGTCGCACCGCCGACGAAGTTGTAGCGGTTGTCGCCCTTCCCGCCGATGAGATTGAACACATCGTCCGCAATCAAGGTGCGCGTGCCGTCCGACACGGTCACCTTGTTGGCCGCGGCCGAACCGGGGGCAGGACGCTGAATGGTAAACGTCAAGTTGACGCCGCTGGGGATCTGCGAGAAATCCAGGGTCGCATTCTGGCCCGGCGTGTCGTCAATGTGGAAGCCCGAGGCCCAGTTCTCATCGATCACGTAGGTGTTTTCTCCCTGGCCTCCGATCATCCCGTCCAGGTTCGGGGCGAAGTTCAGTCCCCCGCCCGGGCCGCGGACGTGCGAGTTGCCGCGATCGTCGACCATGATCCCGGCGGGACCGATCTCCACCGCCAAGTCCCCGGTCACCGCGGAGAAATCGAGCGTATCGGCCGTCCCTTCATTGGCGTTCTCCAGGACTTGATCCTCGCCCCAGTTATCGCCGAACACGTAGGTATCGCTGTTCGGGCCGCCCGACAGAGCGTCATTGTCCGAGCCGCCCGCCAGGCGATCCAGCCCGGAACCGCCCTGCAACCCATCCCGGCCTGCGCCGCCGTCGAGCGCGTCATTGTCATCGCCACCGTCGAGTGCGTCATCGCCCGCGCCGCCATCGAGCGTGTCGTTGCCCACGTTGCCGTTCAGCGTGTCGTTACCCGCGTCACCGTCGAGGGTGTCGTTGCCCGCGTCGCCGTGGAGCACGTCGTTGCCCGCGTCGCCGTGCAGCGTGTCGTAGCCTTTGCCGCCGTTCAGCGTGTCGTCCCCCTGACCGCCGCTGAGCGTGTCGTCGCCGGAGAACCCGTCGAGCGTCACCGCGGCGCCCCCACCCTTGATCGCGTCCCCGCGATGGGCCCCGCTAATCCGCTGGATGTTGCTGACGCTGTTGTTCGCGTTGTTCTGGATTCCCGTGGCGATCCCCAGCTGCAAGTCGACCGACACGGGGCTGGCGTAGCTGCTGAAGTTGTCCTGTAAAGTCGTCGGCCTCACGTACACGAGGCTGTTGGTTCCCGCACGGCCGTCGATCGTCCCGTTGAGGGTCGCGCCGTCCGTGACGAAGAAGACGTCATCCGCCGGGCCGCCGGTCAGATTCCCCGCGTCGGCCTGCTCTTGCCAGGCGCCGTTGTCTCCAACCTTGTACTTGACCGTGCTATTGGCCAGGATCACAAAGGTGACCTTGTCCGTCGCGGCGCTCTGATCCACATTCGTCGCCAAGAGCCCGGCGTAGCCTGCCGCGACAGCCCCTCGTGACTCGTCCGCCGCCACCGGCCCCGTCCGGTATTCCAGGTCCCAATCACCTCCCCGCCGGGCATTGCCCGTCAGATCCACCGAAGCGGCCACGTCCGCCCCTGTCAGCGCGGCCAGGCGGTCGATGAAGGCCGTACCATCGGCTCCCGCCGCCACATTGCAGCCGTACAGCACCAGGTCCCCGCCGGCCGACAGCGACCGCCCCCAGGCGGCCAAGTCGCCGGCGTAGGAGCCCAGCGCCGCCCCGTCCAACTGCGTGCTGCCCAGCGTCACGGCACCGCTTCGGCCGTGCGAGAAAATGTGGACGGCCGCCAGTTCCGCATGTTCCGCCAGCGCCGCGGTGATCTGCGGCACTCCGTCCCGGCCGGCGTCCAGGATCACCAGCTGCACGCCCGCCGCGGTTGTGGTCTGCGTGGTCAGCGCGGCGGCCAACTGCGGGTAATCCTCCAATCCCGAGTCGACGATGATCAAGGACTGCAAATCTGAGATTCGAGATTTCAGATCTGGGATTTGAGATTCGAGATCTGGGATTTGAGATTCGAGATCTGAGATTCGAGATTTCGGGTTGGGAAATGCGGATTCGAGATTGGAGATTTCCAATTGGAAATCCCTGCTGGGCAATGCGGAATCTGGAATTCCCAACTGCCGATTTGCGATTCCAGCTGCCGATCTCGCCACCGCGTTCGCCACCGACGTGTCGTCCGGCGGGACAACCGTGTGGTTCGCGGCCGCCGGATGCGCGTCCTCCGCCGCCGACGGGCCCGACAACAGGGCCTCCACCGCCCGCTCGAAGCGGTCCGGCGCCGTTTCCGGCCACAGCGGCCCGTCAGCCAGCAGCAAGCGGGGTTCGAGCGATTCGAGCGCCGCGCGCCGCGTCCAGCGCCCGCGCCCCGCCCGTCGGCGACGGCGTTGACGGCTCAAGGCCCGTCCAGTCCACGAAGACAGCCGGTGATACGCACGTAACGCGGTGGGCATGCCGACGCTCCTTTCGCTGCGTGAGTCGGGAGTCCCAGCGATGAGCCGCGGCTTCCTCACGCTTCAGCATCATCGTAGCGAAAAGGACGCCAAGGTTCAGCAGAAGGCCATGAATTGGCAAGCGTTTGGGGTGAATCGGCCAGTTTCCGGGGTGAATCGGCCACGTTCGGGACTCGCGGGCCATCAGGGGCGTCCAGCGGGGCTCGGCTGCTGCCCGAGAGGGTCCGCCGGAAGGGCCGCCGGCATCAGGCAGGAAACCTCGGCCGCCCGACACTCGACCGCCCCCCCTTGGATTGTTCCCGCAAGGACCGGGCGGTACAATCGGCGGCGACGCGCACGCCTGGACTACCGCGGAGACCGCCTGCTATGCTACACGACCCCAGCCACTATGAAGCGCCGCCGCTCGCGGAGGAGATCAAGTTGCGCCGGCGCGACCGGGACGTGTTGCGCCGCCTGGCGGACGAATTGGCTCCGCTCGCCGCCTTGCCCGTGCACCGGGAAAAGGCTCGCCTGTGGCAGAAGCTGAACGACCTGCAGTCTGAGCGGCCGCTGGTCTGGATCAACGAGATCCCCTGGCACGAGATGAACGTCGGTGACGAGTTGACGCTGCTGACCGAGCACCCCTGGGCTCGGGACACGGAGCGGGAACTGCGGCGCACGCTGTACCAGTGGCGGCACCTGCCGGGGGACATGATCATCAGCGATTACCTCGCCTGCCCGCTGGCCGTCCACAGCACGGACTTTGGGATCATCGAGGACGTGGAGGTGGTCAAGACGGACGAGACCAGCGACATCGTCTCGCGGCGGTTTCATGTGCAGATCCAGGACTTTGCCGACCTGGACAAGATCAAGCTGCCCGTCGTGACGCACAACACGCTCGCCACGGAGTACCGCTACCAGGCGATGTGCGATGTGTTC
>CAIYOB010000132.1 GCA_903927685.1 uncultured Planctomycetaceae bacterium | reverse complement strand
CGAACTGACCGACGCTAGGTACCCGGCGGTGCCCACGCCGACCAAGGTGGATGAACTGGTCGTCGCCAAGCTGAAGAAGCTGGGGATCGTGCCGGCGGATCTGTGCAGCGATGCACAGTTCCTGCGGCGGGTCAGCCTGGATCTGACAGGCACGCTGCCCACGCCGCAAGACGTCGAGGCGTTCCTCGCCGACCCGTCGCCGGACAAGCGGGCGAAGAAGATCGACCAGTTGCTCAAAACGCCCGCCTACGCCGCCTGGTGGACGACCAAGCTGTGCGATTTTACCGGCAACAACGACGACCTGCTGGTCAACGTGACGCCGCTCCGCGGCCAAGCCAGCCAGGATTGGTACGACTGGATCTACCAACGTGTCGCGGCGAACACGCCCTACGACCAACTGGTCGCGGGAATCGTGACGGCCGTCAGTCGCCGGCCCGACCAGGACTACCTGGAATACTGTCAGGAGATGAGCGAGATCGCCCGCCGGGGCTCGGACGAGTCCTTTGCCGATCTACCCGCCATGCCGCATTTCTGGGCGCGGCGGGATTTCCGCGATCCGGATGCCCGCGCGGTCGCCTTTGCGTACTCGTTCATGGGCCTGCGAATCCAATGCGCCCAGTGCCACAAACACCCCTTCGACCAGTGGTCCAAGGACGATTTTCACCAGTTCAAGAACTTCTTTGCAAGCGTGGTCGCGACCGACCGCCGCTCGTCGCCCGAAGCCCAACAGCAATACGCCGAACTACTGAAGAATCTCGGACTGGGCGAAAAAAAGGGAAACGATCTGCAGAAGGAACTGCCGGCCCTGCTGGACCAGGGCCGGACGGTGCCGTTCCCCGAGGTCTTCGTGGCTCGGACCGTCGCCCGAGGCGGCAAGGGCGGCGGCAAGAACCGCAACGCGGGGGCCGGTGCGACCACCGCCAGGCTCTTGGGCGGCGAGACGGTCGACCTGACGCAACATGCGGATCCCCGCACGGTCGTGATGACTTGGCTGCGGGACAGACAGAACCGCTTTTTCGCGCCGGCCTTTGTGAATCGCGTCTGGGCGAACTATTTCCCGGTGGGCATCGTTCAGCCGGCGGATGACTTGAGCCTGGGGAATCCCCCCAGCAACAAGCCGCTGCTAGACTATCTGGCTCAAGGCTTCATCGACAGCGGGTTTGACATGCAGTGGGTGCATCGGCAGATTGCCAACAGCCGCACTTATCAATTGGGCTGGGAGACCAACGCCACGAACAAGAACGACCAGCGGAACTTCAGCCACGCGGTGCCGCGGCGTCTGCCGGCCGAGGTCCTGTACGACGCCATCCAGCAGGCGACGGCTTCCGACGAGCGGGTCGCCAAGCTGCAGCGGGAGCTCGCCGGCCGGGCGATCGCCGTTCCCGGCTCGGGCGCCCGCAACAACCGCGCGGGCGGGGCCGCCTATGCGCTGACCGTGTTCGGCCGCTCGACGCGCGCGAGCAACTGTGATTGCGACCGCTCGGCCGAGGCCAGTCTGCTGCAGACGGTCTATCTGCAGAATGACCGCGAAGTCCTGCAACTGACGGAAGTCCGTCAGGGTGGCTGGCTGGAACAGGTCGCCCGGCAACTGCGCCCCCAGTCGCCCGCTCCGCCGGCTTCCGGGCCCAACCAGGCGAAGCAACTCCAGAACTATCGAAGGCAGATCGAGTTCGTACAGTCCCGGTTGAAACAACTGCAGGACAGCGGCAACCAGGAAGCCGTCCCGCGGCTGCAGAAGCGGCTGGCACAGTTGGAACAGGAGTTGCGGCGACTGACGCCGCCGCCCCCTGCCGAAACGAAGCCCGCAGCCCAGCCGCCCGTTGCCGCCGACGTGGCGTCCATCGTGCGGCAAGCCTACCTGCGAACCGTCAGCCGCTATCCGGCGGACGACGAGTTGCAGAAATCGGTGGCTTACATCGCCCAGGCCGAGGACTCGGTCGCCGGCGTCCGCGACGTGCTGTGGGCTCTGTTGAATACCAAGGAATTCATCGTCAATCACTAGCGCGCAAGGAGCTGACTCGATGACCATTCACCGCACCTGCGATGGAATCCGCCGCCGGGACGTGCTGCAGGCCGGCGTGTTCGGCGGTCTGAGCCTGACCCTGGCCGGCTACTTGCGGTTGGCGGAAGCGGGGCAAGTCGCCCCCGAGGCCCGCGCCAAGTCGGGGATCTTTATCAATCTGGCCGGCGGTCCATCGCATCTGGACTCGTTCGACTTGAAGCCCGAGGCGCCGGCGGAATATCGGGGCGAGTTCCGGCCGATCAAGACCAACGTGCCGGGGATTGAGTTCTGCGAGCACCTGCCCAAGCTGGCTCAGTGCGCCGACAAGTTCGCCGTGCTGCGGGGCGTGTCGCACACCCTGGCGGCGCATGAATTGGGCTCCGAGTACGTGAACACGGGCACGCGGCCGCTGCCCTCGCTTCAATATCCCGGCTACGGCGCCGTGGTGGCGAAAGAAACCGAAGCTGACAATCCGCCCGACTTGCCGCCGCTGGTGGCCATCCCCAACAGCAACCAGCGGCCCGGCTTCCTGGGCGTCAAGTACGCGCCGTTGAACACCGGGGCTTCGCCGCGTGCGGGCCAGCCGTTCAGTGTCCGCGGGATCGATCTGGCGGGCGGGCTGACCGTCGCCGAGGTCGAGCAGCGGCAGCGTTTGCTCCGCGACCTGGACACGGCGTTTCGCGGCGCGGATGCCGACAGCCAACTGCTCGAAGGCCTGGACCGATTCGCCCAGCAGGCGCACGCGATCGTGACGTCGAAGCGTTCCCGCGAAGCGTTCGATATCAGCCGCGAGTCGCCGGAGTTCGCCAAGCCGTTTGGCGACACTCCGTTCGGCGTCAGCTGCTTGCTGGCCTGCCGGCTGGTGACCAGCGGCGTCCGCTTTGTGACCTTGTCGCTGGGCGGCTGGGACACGCACCAGAACAACTTCACGCGTCTGAAGGATTCCTTGCTGCCCACCCTGGACACCGGTCTGGCGGCGCTGTTGAATGGCTTGTCTCAGCAGGGCCTACTGGACTCGACCAGCGTGTTTGTCACCGGCGAGTTCGGGCGGACTCCGAAGATCAACAATCGCAGCGTCGACGGTGGCCGCGACCACTATCCGCGCTGCATGTTCATGCTGCTGGCCGGCGGCGGCATCCGCGGAGGTCAGGTCGTCGGCAAGAGCGACGACAAAGCCACGCAGCCGGACGGGGAAGGATTCAAGCCGGACGACGTCGCCGCGACCTTTTATCACAGCCTGGGCATCGACCCCACCAAGGAGTATCACACCAACACCGGCCGGCCGATCACCATCGTCCGCGAAGGCCGGATCATTCGCGAGCTGTTTTCCTGAGCGTCATTTCTCCTGTCAACTTGGACGACGGGAGGTTTTGTGTCTGGCGGTGTCCGCGGGCAGGGAAGTCTGCGCGTCATCACCTCAATCACTGTGTTGTTGGAGTCACACTTATGAAGAGCGTCGTACGTACCCTGTTCACCCTGGCCCTGGCCGTCGTGATCGCTTCCCCGCTGGTGGCTGCCGAAGGCAAGAAAGGCAAGAAAGCGGCCAAGCCGCAGGACCCCGCCGCCCAGCTGCTAAAGAGCCTGGAGCAGGCCGAACTGACCGCCGACCAGGTGGCCAAGATCAAGGAACTGGTGGCGAAGTGCGCCGACAAGGTCAAGGCGGCTGAAGAGAAACTCGCCCTGACGCCGGAGCAGAAGAAAGCCGGCCAGGAAGCCCAGGCCAAGGCCAAGGCGGACGGCAAGAAAGGCAAGGAGGCCATGGAAGCCGTCGCCGCGGCCATGAACCTGACGGAAGCGCAGAAAGCCGCCAAGAAGGAACTCGATGAACTGAAGGGCGGCCTGCGGAAGGAAGCCCTGGCGCTGCTGACCGCCGAGCAGAAGGCCAAAGCCGGCATCAAGGAAGGCAAGAGGAAGAACTAGGGCGTTGTCCAAGCTAAGAATTGGGGTTGGGTGGCTGGGGTCGAGCCACGAGGTACGAGTGGCGAGCCCCCAGTTTTTGCCGTGCCCCGGTCACCTCCCCCGCGCCGCCGGGGGAGGTCGGACGCGGCAGCGGCCGGGTGGGGGCGTCCCCGCAGGCTGATGCCAAGATCGCCGTCCATTCCACGCTTTACGCCACCGCCTGTTCATGTCCGCCCGAACCGCAAGGTCGCATCCGGCCGGCATGACGTGCCCGTGGCGGCTCCCCCAGTTGCCTCGGTCCTGCCGGAAAGCTTGACAATGCCGTCCTGACGGGGCACACTCACATGGCGGCCGTCTGCAGAGACGCGCAGATCGGCGGCAACCGGTTTCGGCTGAACGGGTTATGCCGGCAAGGGGAGGACTCGGATGCGTTTCGCCATGTTCACGATTTGCGGCGTGCTCGCGATCGCCAATTCGCGACCGGCGGCAACGGCGGAGGCGGACCGCGCGGGAATCCTGCAGGACGAATTTGTCTACCAGGCGGCTCCGTTTCCCCAATGTCATGCGTCGACGATCGTTCAAGCCGGCGATGGGACGCTCGTGGCGGCCTGGTTCGGAGGCACTCGGGAAAAGAACCCGGACGTAGGCATCTGGGTTTCCCGGTACAGCGACCACCGCTGGACCGCCCCGGTCGAAGTCGCCGTCGGCGTCCAGTCCCCTGATCTCCGGCATCCGTGCTGGAATCCGGTCCTGTTCCAGCCTCGCCAGGGACCTCTGCTGCTGTTCTACAAGGTCGGCCCCAGTCCGAGCACCTGGTGGGGCGTGTTAAAGACGAGCGAGGATCACGGCCAGACTTGGTCCGCCGCCCGGCGCTTGCCCGAAGGCATTTTGGGTCCGATCAAGAACAAGCCGGTCCAACTGGCGGACGGCCGGATCCTGTGCGGTTCGAGCACCGAACATGCCGGGTGGCGGGCGCAGTTCGAGTGGACGACCGACGGAGGAAAGACATGGTCCAAGGCGGAACCGGAGCACGATCCGGCCGAAATCGGAGCGATCCAGCCGGCGCTGCTGCTGCATCCGGGTGGCCGCGTCCAGGCGGTGGGCCGCAGCCAGCAGGACAAGGTTTGGGAGGCGTGGTCGAGTGATCAAGGGGCGACCTGGAGCCCACTCCGGCTGCTCGACCTGCCCAATCCCAATTCCGGCCTGGACGCCGTGACGCTGGCCGACGGCCGCCACGTGCTGGTGTACAACCACACGCCCCGCGGCCGCAGCCCGCTGAACGTGGCCGTATCCGCCGATGGCCAGCGGTGGCAGGCGGCGCTGGTTCTGGAGCAGGAGCCCGGCGAATACTCGTACCCGGCCGTGATGCAGTCTCACGACGGGTTGCTCCACATCACCTATACCTGGAAGCGGCAGCGGATCAAGCACGTGGTCGTCGATCCGGCCAAACTCGTCCTGCGCGATTTCGTGGCGGGGCAGTGGCCGCAGTGAGCGAACCGAACAAGCCCGAGTTGCGTAACAGCGTGAGGAGATCCTTGTGATGGCAAAACCCAACCTGCCGCGACCGTTGCGGGGCATCGTCCCGCCGATGGTGACCCCATTGAAGGACCGCGATACCCTGGATCTGGCGGGACTCGAACGGCTGGTCGAGCACATCCTGGCGGGCGGCGTCCACGGCCTGTTCCTGTTGGGCACGACGGGCGAGGGCCCCGGCTTGAGCTACCGCTTGCGGTGCGAGTTGATCGAGCGCGTCTGCGGCCAGGTCGACGGCCGCGTGCCCGTCTTGGTCGGGATCACGGACACGTCGTTTGTCGAGTCGGTCAACCTGGCGGGAATTGCCGCGGACGAGGGCGCGGCGGCGGTCGTGTTGGCCCCGCCGTACTATTTCCCCGCCGGCCAGCCCGAGTTGCTCGAGTACCTGGAGCATATCGTCGTTGAACTGCCGCTGCCGGTGTTCCTGTACAACATGCCCAGCCACACGAAGATCAAGTTCGAGCTGGCCACGCTGCGGACGGCCTTGGCCCTGCCCAACGTCGTTGGGCTGAAGGACAGCTCGGGTGATCTGGAGTATTTCCGGCAGGCGGCTCAATTGATCCGGGATTTTCCGGGCACGGCGCTGTTGATGGGACCGGAACGGCTGTTGGCCGACGCGATCGCCCTGGGCGGTCACGGCGGCGTCTGCGGCGGCGCGAACCTGCTGCCGCACCTGTTCGTCGGCCTGTACCAAGCGGCCGTGCAGGGCGACGCCGAGCGCACGGCCGCGTTGTTGCGCCGGGTCCAGGAATTGGGCGACACGCTGTACACAATCGGCAAGCATTCCTCGGCGTTTATCAAGGGCGTCAAGTGCGCTTTGTCCTGCCTGGGTATCTGCGACGACGCCATGGCGGAGCCGTTCCAACGGTTCCGTGCGACGGAACGTGAACGAGTCCAGCGTGTCTTGCGCGACCTGGGCGTGGAACGGACGCTGGCCGTGGGAGTGATGTGAGGCTGCCGTGCTGCTGGAACTGGAGAACGTCAAGAAGTCGTTTGTCGAGCCCAACGGGGAAGCGTTGCCGATCCTCGACATCCCCAGGTTCCAGCTCGAGCGCGGCGAGCAGATGGTCCTGGTCGGCCCGAGCGGCTGTGGCAAGACCACGATGCTGCACGTGATCGCGGGGATCCGCCGGGCGGACACCGGGTCGATCCGGATCGCCGGGACGGATATCACCCGCTTGTCCGAAGCGGGCCGCGACCGCTTTCGAGCCGCCAAGATCGGCTATGTTTTCCAGACCTTCAATCTGTTGCCTGGTTTCACGGCCCTGGAAAACGTGCTGTTGGGGATGACCTTTGCCCGCGGCCGGCGCGACCCGCAACGAGCCAAGATGCTGCTGGACCGAGTCGGATTGGGCCACCGCGTCGCACACAAGCCGGCGGCCTTGTCCGTGGGCGAACAGCAGCGAGTCGCCGTGGCCCGCGCGCTGGCCAACCGCCCCGCGCTGATCCTGGCCGACGAGCCGACGGCAAACGTCGACCGGGCTCACCAGGACCAGATTGTGGAACTGATCCGCGAGATCTGTCGCGAGGAGGCCATCGGCCTGCTGATGGTCTCCCATTCCCAGGAAGTCGCCGACCAGTTCGAGCGCGTCGACCGGCTGGACCAGATCAATCGCGTGCGGGCCGCGGCGCAGAATTGAGACACGGAGGCGCCATGTCAGGGGTCGCGTTCAGTTGCCGCTCGGTCGCCCTGCTGGCCTTGGCCGCTGCGCTGGGTTTGCCGACCTTGCACGCCGGCGAGCAGACCGCGGAGTATTCGCTCGAACTGTCCGACCCGGTCGCGCCCACGCTGCCGCCGCGGGCTTATCGCGTGATTCAGACTCGCGACGAGGATGGGCTTCCTGCCTCGTACGCCCTGACGTTCACCACGCACGTGTGCGTGGACGAGCAATGCCGCGAGGTCACGGTGACGATGCACTGGGACGCTCTCGGATACTACCAACGCCTGGAATACCCGGCGAATACGCCCCTGACGAAAAAGAAGCACGTGCCGTTTCGCCCGGAGGACTACGCCAAGTTAGACCAGATCCTGCAAGACAGGGACTCGATTCTGGGCAGTCAGCCGCTGGAGGTCTTCGGCCCGCCTGTTCCGCCGCAGGTCCTGCCAGCCCCGGAAGTTGCCGAAGTCGACGGCTGGTCCGGAGCGACGCCGCAGGCGGTCAAGGAGGCGGTCGTCGAAGACGCCGCCTATACCAGCTGGACCATGTGGCGATGGGCCAACGGAGAGATTGTCCGGAAGCTGCAAGGAATCACCGCACAGCAGTGCACGCCGGGCTACCTGCACAGGCTGCTGCAGTCCGCTGACCGCCGGGCCGTCGACTTTTCGCTCCAGCATCTCCTGCGGCATTACCCAACCGACGAGCAATTCGCCGCCGACGTGGCGCGCGTGCTGGAGACGGGCGACCGTGAACACGTGGCGCTGTCCCTCCAGTTCCTGCACCGGGCCGTAGCGGACAGGCGGCGACTGCATCAGCGGCTGATCGAATCCTACGGCCGCATGCCCAGCACCTACAGCCCCATGATTCTGGACTACTTGTCCGCCCAGCCGGAATTGCCCGCCGAAACCCTCGAGGAACTGAGCGGGATCTTGCAGCAGCTGCCGTATTTCCAGGTCCATCTGATCTTGCGATTATTGGATGCGCGGACATTTTTCTCGCCGCGAGTCGAGACGGCGGTCGCCGGCCTGCTGGACAGCCCCGACTTCTTCATCGCGCGGCGTGCCTCCGAACATCTGCTGAAACAGCAACTGGGCAGCGAGAGCCGGCAGAAACTGGACGAGTTCCGGCGGAAGTATCGGGATCGGTTGTGAGCGTCGCAGTTTGCCCGAGCCGCAGAGTCGCTCTGTCGGCGGGCCGCGCGCAAGCCGCCTCCGACGTTACACTTTGCCATCGTATGAACCGAGACAACTTCCCCTTGATTCAACACGGTACCGCGGCCGAAATCCTCAACAGGGCCGGCGGTCGGCGAAGCGATGGGTTTGCGCCGAGTCTTGGCCGGCTTGGTCAACCTGCCGCTTGAGGAACTCACGGATGAGTCAACTGGGTACTCTCAAGTACACGTATCTTACCCGCCTTTCCCAGCCTGCGACGGATCGCATCCTCTATCGCTCGATCGATAAACGCCCCCTGCGCAGCATCTTGGAGATCGGTGTCGGCAACGGGGTGCGGACAGAGCGTCTGCTGGCCGTCGCCATGCGGCAGGAAGCGGACGAAGTCTTGTGCTACACGGGCATCGACCTGTTTGAAGACCGGCCGGCGGGCGAGGACCGCATCGGGTTGCGTCAGGCCTACCAGCAACTGCGGCAGCAGCACGTCAAGGTCCAGTTGGTGCCGGGCGATCCCTGTTCCGCCTTGGCCCGGATTTCCAACTACATCAAGGGCGTCGACTTGGTGGTCGTCGCGGGCGACCAGGATCCGGACTCGATGGCCCGCGCCTGGATGTTCCTGCCGCGGATGATTCACGACCAGACGCTGGTGTTTTCGCAAACCCGAGACGCTCATGGCAGACTGACGGATTTCGCCGAACTGGCCCGACCGCAACTGGATGAACTGGCCGGACTCCGCGGCCGGCGCCGACGAGCGGCAGCGTAGGCTGTCGTCAACGCAAGATGTCGGGGTGGCTGGGGTCGAGCGCAGCGAGCCCCCAGCGGCAAAGGCAGAGGCAGGTATGCGGCAAGAATTCCGGACGCTCGTAGGACTCGGTTTGTGGGTCTTCTTGCTGATCGGATCAGCTACCGGCGGCGGTCGCGGCGCAGCGGCCGAGCCGGCCGGAACGGCGGACGCCGGGCAAGTCCAGAGTGAGCAGACGGAAGCCCGGAGAACGCTCGAGCGTCTCGCCTGGCAGCCGCGTGAGGAGGGCAACGTCGGCTTGCTCGCCGGCGACTGGCCCGGTCAGAATCGCGCCGTGATTGACGCCCTGGCTGCGGCACTGCGGCGGGCGGGCTGCCAGCCCACACTGCTGGATACGTCAGCCTTCGCGAATCGCCAGGTGGTGAGCCCGGAGCGATTCGACTTGCTGATCGTTACTGGCGGACGCGAGTTGCCGGTCGAGACGGCCCCGGTGCTGGCCGGCTTTCTCAAGGACCAGGGGAATCTGCTCGCCGTCGGCACCCCGCTGTACGCCGATCCCGTCCGCCGGGTCGGCGACGACTGGCTGAAACTGGGAGAGATCCGGGGCCGGCTGAACGCGGTGCAGCCGTCCCGGTTGCTCCATGATTTCGAGAGCGACAGCCCCGCGGGCTGGACGCGTTCCAGCAACCAGCTGGAGAACCCGGCCACGTTTGAGTGCGTCGGCGACGGAGCCGGGGGCTCGTCGAAATCGCTGCACGTGACGATCGACAACCTGACCGGTTGGGAGACCTTCGCGGCTCCGCCCTTGCCCGCAAACACCATCGACGCAGCGGACAACGTCGTGTGTTTCTGGGCCAAGAGCGGCGAACGCACCAAGCGGTTGTCGATTGAGTGCAGCGAGCGGGACGGCAGCCGCTGGATTGCGACGGTGCCGACCCGTCAGGAATGGACCCCGCACGGACTGGTCGCCGACGATTTCGCGTACTGGCACGACAGCCCGACGGGCAACCGGCGTGGAGGAGCGGACGACCGGTTGCAGTTCAGCGCCGTCGCCAAGATCACCGTCGGCCTGGCCTTTACCCACACAGGAATGGAAGGCGGACGCCACGAATTCTGGATCGACCGTTTCGGGTTCGCCCAGAGTCCGCTGGCCGCCTGGGTGGCATCCCAGGCTCTGGAGTTCCCGCCCACCGAACTGCTGTGGCCCTCCTACAAGTGCTATCCGACCACCGACGTCCGCCGGATCCGGCCTCATGCGATGCAGGCCTTGATCGAAACGCCCGATCTGCCGCTGCCCCAGTCCCTGTGGTGCCCCCACCAGCGACCCCATGGAACGGGGTTCGACAAGAACCGTCCGTGGCGCATGGTCACGGTCACGGAAGCCGTCAGCGGCAGCGGCGACTTTCGCGGGCCCGCCTTGACGCTGCTGCTCCAGCAGGCCGCCGGCCAAGCCGACCACGGCTGGGCAACCTTGGGCTCGGACGATCCCGTGTTTCTGACAGCGCCTCCAGTGGCGGACTCCCTTGCCGCGCTCGCCCGACGGATGCTCGACGGGGTCTTTCTCTACGAAGGCGGCAGCGAGTACTACACGGTCTTCCCGGGCGAACCGGTTCGCCTGGGCGCCAGGGTGGTGAACATCCGACGGCGTCGTCAGGCGAGCGCCGAGGTGCGAATCCGGTTGCTTGCCTCGGGCTGCGAAGTGTTCGCTCAGACGTTCGACGCCTTGGTTCAGGGCGGCGAGGCTCCGCTCGTCCTGGAGGCCCGCTGCGGCGCCGACCGCCTGGCCTCCCCTGGCTACACCGTGGTTACGGAACTCGTTCGGGACCAGCGGGTGATCGATCGCTTGCAGCACGACTTGAGCGTCTGGCGTCCCAAGGACCAGCCCGAGTACGTCACGGCTCGGGATGGCGACTTCTACCTGCGCGGCCAGAAATGGTATCCCTACGGCGTGAACCACATGCCCGCCAGCGGCATCGGCACCGAGGACTACCTGTTCTTCGAGCACTACCTGAGCCGCCGCGCCTACGACCCGGAGATCTTCGACCGGGAACTGGCGCGAATCAAGTCGCTGGGCATGAATATGATCAGCACGTTCATCGGCTACGACTATCATGCCGATCGCAACCTGTTCGACTACCTGCAGCGCTGTGACAAGTACGGACTGAAGGTCAACCTCTCGCTCCGCCCCGGCACGCCGATGGACTTTCCGTGGGACAAGATCCGCGAGATGATCGAGCAGAACCGCCTGGCCGACAGCGACACGGTCTTTGCTTATGATCTGGCCTGGGAGCCGTTCCTCGGACGCCAGCACGAACGGACTCGCTGGGACCAGCGTTGGGGCCAGTGGATCGAGCGGCAGTACACCACCATCGAGGCGGCGGAACGAGCCTGGGGATACGCCGTGCCCCGCGACCAGGAGGGCCAGATCACCAACCCGCAGGATGCGCATTGCGGATCGGACGGACCGTGGCGCAAGCTGGTCGCCGACTACCGCCGTTTCCTGGACGAGGTGGTCGACGAGTCCTATGGCCGGGCTCGGGACCTCGTCCGCAGCATCGATCCGCACCACCTGGTCAGCTTCCGGATGACCGTCGCCGGCGACCCGACGTTCAACCAGGCCCATAACCTGCCCTACGATTTTCGCAGTCTGGTTCGCAGCGTCGACCTGTTCGAGCCCGAAGGCTACGGCCGCATCGGCGACTGGGATCGGGTCCGTCCGGGCTTGTTCACCGTCGCCTATGCCCGGGCGGTCGATCCGGCCAAGCCGGTGATGTGGGCCGAGTTCGGCGTCAGCGCGTGGGACATGGACCAGATGCGAACCCCGCCGTCGAGCCTGGAATTCCAGGGCCGGTTCTACGACGACTTCCTGCGGATGGCCCTGCACAGCGGCGCCAACGGCGCGGTTTGCTGGTGGTATCCGGGCGGATTCCGCACGAACGAAAAGAGCGACTACGGCATCTTCAATCCGGACGGGACCGATCGGCCGGCAACCGTGGCGCTGCGCAAGTACGCCGAGCCGATGACACGCCCCCGGGAGATCCCCCGGCCCGACGTGTGGATCGAGTTCAATCCGGACGACCCGGCCGGCATCGAGGGAATCTACAAACAGGTGTCGGCGTCGTACTGGCAGGCGGTGGAATCCGGCCAAGTGCCGGGACTGCGCAGCAGCGTCAATCCCCGCTAACGATCTGCGAGCCGCCCTCGATAACGAGTTCCCGGCGGTCATTGACTCGTCGGCGCTCAGCGTTGCGAGCCTCCCTGCCCGCCCGCGTCAGGCAGGAACCGGCTTGCCCTGGAAAATGTACATCGGTATACTTCTTTAGTCGCCTGTACCCGCCGCGGCCTCGAACACGTTGTCGGCGGCCAACAGGCTGGGTGGAGGGCCCGGGAAGCATGCGATGTACGCCGAACTGCACTGTAAGACCAACTTTTCTTTCCTGCAGGGAGCGTCGCATCCGGACGAGTTGATCCAGCGGGCGGTGGATTTGGGGTACCATGCGCTGGCGGTGACGGATGTGAACAGCCTGGCCGGAGTGGTCCGCGCGCATGCGGCGGCCCGAGGCAGCGGCCTGAAACTGATCGTGGGCGCGGAGATTACGCCGGTGGACGCCCCGGCCGTGGTGCTGTGGGCGCCCGACCGAGCGGCCTACGGCCGCTTGTGCCGGCTGATCACCCGCGGCCGCCGCCGCGCGGCCAAAGGCGAGTGCGTGCTGACCCTGCAGGATGTGGCGGAACATGCCGAAGGGCTGCTGGCGGGCGTGCTGCCCGGTGCCGCGGATGGAGAATCCGCTTGGCCGGGCCAGATTCTGGATCGCTACCGCCAGATTTTCTCCGGCCGCTGTTTTTTGCTCGCCGAGTTCCAGCGCGGGGCGGACGACGAACGGCGGCTGGAGTGGCTGCAGGCGCTGTCCCGTGCCGTCAATCTGCCGCTGGTCGCCGCCGGCGATGTGTACTACCACGTTCCCGCTCGCCAGCCCCTGCAGCACGTGTTGACGGCCATCCGGCACGGCGTCACGGTGGCTCAGGCGGGCGGACTGCTGTTTCCCAACGCCCAGCGGCATTTGAAATCGCTGGACGAACTCCGGGAATGGTTCGCGCGCATTCCGGAGGCGCTGCAGCGGACGCGGCAGATCGCCGAGCAGTGTACGTTTTCGCTGGACGAACTGCGCTACGAGTATCCCCAAGAGTTGGCCCCGCCGGGTTTGACGCCGCTGGAACATTTGCAGCGGCTCACCTGGCACGGTGCCCGGCAGCGCTATCCCGGCGGCGTGCCGGACAAAGTCGTGCAGCTGTTGAAGCACGAACTGCAGTTGATTGGCGAGTTGCGGTACGAGGCGTATTTCCTGACGGTCTGGGACCTGGTCGAATTCGCCCGCGGGCGCGGGATCCTGTGCCAAGGCCGCGGGTCGGCCGCCAATTCGGCCGTCTGCTACTGCCTGGGCATCACCGCCGTGAATCCCGACCGGTTTGACTTGTTGTTCGAGCGGTTCATCAGCAGGGAACGCAACGAGGCGCCGGACATCGACGTGGATTTCGAGCACGAGCGGCGGGAGGAAGTGCTCCAGTACCTGTACGGGAAATACGGCCGCGAGCGGGCGGGACTGGCCGCCGCGGTGATCACGTACCGGACCCGGTCGGCGATTCGCGAAGTCGGCAAGGCACTGGGCTTGTCGCTGGACCGGATCGACGCCCTGTCCAAGAACATGGACGGCTACCCCCAGCAGGCGCTCGAACTGGAGCAGCGCTGCCAGGAGATGGGCCTCGACACGGCTTCCGAACTCGGCCGCCGCCTGGTGCACTTGACCCGGGAACTGATCGGCTTTCCGCGCCACCTGTCCCAGCACGTGGGGGGCATGGTCATGACCCGCGGCCCGCTGTGCGAATTGGTGCCGATCGAAAATGCGGCCATGCCGGACCGGACGGTCGTCGAGTGGGACAAGGACGACCTGGAAACGCTGGGCATCCTGAAAGTCGACTGCCTGTGCCTGGGCATGCTGTCCGCCATCCGCAAGTGTTTTGAGTTGGTCCGGCGGGTCACGGGGCGGGAATTGTCGTTGGCTGCGATCCCGGCCGGCGACACGCGGGTGTACGACATGATCTGCCGGGCGGACACGATGGGCGTGTTCCAGATCGAGAGCCGGGCCCAGATGGCCATGCTGCCGCGGCTGCGTCCGCGCTGCTATTACGACCTGGTCGTCGAGGTGGCGATTGTCCGGCCGGGGCCGATCCAGGGCCAGATGGTGCATCCGTACCTGCGGCGGCGGTCCGGCGAAGAAGCCGTCACGTACCCCAACGACGAAATCCGCCGGGTGCTGGAAAAAACGCTGGGCGTGCCGATCTTCCAGGAGCAGGTGATGAAGCTGGCGGTGGTCGCGGCCGGGTTCACGCCGGGCGAAGCCGACCAGTTGCGGCGGGCGATGGGCGCCTGGCGGCGGAACGGGCACATGGAAGCCTTTCGGCAAAAACTGCTGGACGGGATGCGCGAGCGGGGGCTGGCCGAAGAGTTCGCTGAGCGGGTCTTCCAGCAGATCCGCGGCTTTGGCGAATACGGCTTTCCCGAGTCCCACGCCGCCAGCTTTGCCTTGCTGGTCTACGTCTCGGCGTATTTGAAGCACTACTACCCGGCGGCCTTTGTTGCGGCGTTGATCAACAGCCAGCCGATGGGGTTCTACGCTCCGGCCCAACTGATTCGGGACGCCCGCCAGCACGGCGTCGAAGTGCGAGCGGTCGACGTGAACTGCAGCCAGTGGGACTGCACCTTGGAAGGCGAACGCGTCCTGCGACTGGGACTTCGTCTGATCCGCGGCTTGTCCGAGACAGACGCCGCAGCGATCGTCCGCGGGCGGGCGGCGGGCCCGTTTGAAACGATCGACCAGTTCACACGCTGCACCGGTTTGCTGCAAGGCGTGGTGAGCCGCCTGGCCGAAGCCGACGCATTCGGCTCGCTGGGCCACGACCGCCGCCGCGCGCTGTGGGACGCGCTGTCCCAGCCCCGCCAGCGGCAGTCTCAGCCGCTGTTGGAACATACCGATCCGCCCGCCGACGCGGCCGCCGAATTGCCGGCCACCACGGTTCAGGAGGAAGTGGTCGCCGATTACCAGACACTCGGCATGACCTT
>CAIYOB010000131.1 GCA_903927685.1 uncultured Planctomycetaceae bacterium | reverse complement strand
GTCCCCTGACACCTGTGAACCCTACGCCCTCCATCTTAGTTCCGCCGGACGGGATGTGACAGGCCGCTACCGCGGAGCCTGCCCCTGAGTCCGGTCGCTTTCCCCCGACCCTGCGCACGACCCTCCCGCAGTGCGGACAGCGCTCGGGCTGACAAGCTCCCACGGACAAGCCGTGGGCATCCCATTCCCCAGGCCGCGACAGACGCTCGACACGCATTTCTCGAATGGTGCTGACCATCGAAGTCCCGCCGGCCGGAACGTCCACGACGCATCTTGCCGTGCGCACGCTGCGTAATCCAACTGCGTAATCCAGCAGATACTCCAGGGCAGGCTTTGGTACAACAAGATTGGCTCGATCCCGAAAACGGCGCGTTCGTGATCGTCGACCGGTTCTTGCGGCTGTGGATCCGCGACCTGCAAACCGCCGCCGGCTCGAGCGTGTAGCTTGGCGTCCGGCGGAAACTCACGGACCCATTGGCGCATCGACGGTCTCGGGCGTCTCCCGCTCCGGGACGGCTTCCCCGTCCGCGCGGACGGGTCAGTTGCCTGCAAAGCCGACCTTGACCACGGGCGGGTACTTCTTCAGCACCTGCAGATACCGGTCGTATTCCGCCCCGATGGGCACGGTGGCCGGAATGTGCCGAGCCCCGATGCTGATGTCCTCCTGGGGGTCCGTGTACAGGTTGGTCACCAGCACGCCGCCGGTCTGCGTCACCACGGCGCCGCTGAAGCCGGCCTGGAAGCCGCGGGGGAAAACGGCCTGCTCCAGTTCCAACACGAGGTGCAGCTTGAACTCGTCGATCCGCACGGCCGAGAAGAACTGGTTCAGGGTGTAGATGCGGCTGCGGCGGTTGGATTCGCCCTTGTCCGCCAGCAGGAACGAGACCTGGTCAATGCCGTCCACGTAGCGTTCCTTGGGCAGGTGCGGGGCCAGGTCCGCGCCGGGGGCGCCGGCCAGCGACGCGCAGGTGTTGAACAGGTCGGCCAGGTCAAACAGCCCGTCGGACTTGCGCGGCGCGATCATGCCCTTCCAGTAGGCGAAGGTCGGGACGCGGACGCCGCCCTCCCAGCTGGACCCTTTGTGCCCGCGGAACGGCGACCGCCCATGCGGCGGGACCTCGCCCTCCGGCCCGTTGTCCGAGGTGAAGAAAACCAACGTGTTTTCCAGTTGCCCGGTCTCCTCCAGGGCCGTGACCAGCCGCCCGAGGATGTCGTCGGCCTCGACCATGGCGTCGCTGAAGACCGTCCGGGCCGGGGACTTGCCCGCGTAAGTCCCGTTGGGATAGTTGTCGAAATGGCAGGCCCGGGTCGCATGGTACAGGAGCCAGGGCTGGTCGCTGTCGGCCATTCTCCGGATGAACTTGTCGCTGTAGGCGGCCCAGTCCTGATCGAGGTCCTGGATGGTGGTCAGGTTGATCTGATAGACGCTTTCCGCGCCTTTCTGGCCCTTGACGCAGTGGACGTTATCGTGGCTGAACGGCAGTTTTTCCATCGCCTCGAACCGCACGGGGCTGAGCGCGAACTCGGGATTGAAGTACACGTCTCGCCATTCGGTGTACATGTCCGACACGCCCAGGAAGCCGTAGAAATCATCGAAGCCGACGTTCTGCGGCAGCGACGCCTCGTTCTCGCCCAGGTGCCACTTGCCCACGCCCTGGGTGACGTAGCCGAGCTTCTGCAGAATGGCGGGCATGGTCACCGCGCCGTCGAGACCGCCGGGCTCGCCATACATCGGCGGACGGAGCAGACCGTGATGCAGCGGGGTCTGTCCGGTCATGATTGTCGCGCGGGTCGGGGTGCAGCTGGGCGTGGAGTAGGCCGAGGTCAGGATGAGCCCGGCCTGGGCCAACCGGTCCATGGTCGGCGTCGGGTTGCCGACAGCCTCGCCGCCGCCGTTGAAGCCGGGGTCCAGCCAGCCGACGTCGTCCATGATGAAGACCAGGATGTTGGGCTTCTTGCCGGTCCGCTTCCGGAGGTCAGCCAGCTTGGCCCGGGCTTCCTGATCCTGGTCGGGATGGACCATCACCGGCTCCATGTTCTCGGCGATCGGCTTAGGCAGCCGGAACAGGTACTGGTTCGGATGTTCATACCCCTGGGCTGCGGTCTGGCCCGTCACGGACCCGCGCGTGATGCCCGGCGTCTCGGGTTCCGCCGCCGAAGCCAACGGGGCCAGGACCATCGCGGCAAGGGCCAGCACAGCCCATCCGGCCCAATAAATCGGCCCCTGTCCGCTGGGCCTTCTGTTCGCCTTCATCATCCCTTCCTCCTCGGCAATGAACTGAGTGAGTGACTCGGGGCGCGGAGCGAGGCCGCCAAGATTTTGACAAGCCGCTTGGTGTCCCCGGAACTCCGCCAGCCGTCTGAGACCAATTCGAGTCTTTCCGACGGAAGACGGCTACCCCCAAATAAAACAAGATGCCCTGGTTTGATTCGCAGGGTGCCGACGCTGAGTGCAGCGAGCCCCCATGGCAAGAACTGGTCGGTCGCCACTCGTGTCTCGTGGCTCGACTCCAGCCACCCAACCGCAATTCTCAGCCTGGACCAGGCCCTACGTCCACCACCGCTTCGGCAAACTGCGGCAAGTCCCAGCGGCCGTGCCGGACGTCGATCGGCAGGACATAGCGGCCGGGTGTCGTCCCGGCGGGGACGTCGATCGCCAGCCGCAGCGCATGTTCGGCTTTGGCCGGCACGGCGGCCGAAGTCCAGTCGGTCGCGCTGCCGCCCCAGGCGCTTGGCAGCACCGCACGGCAGGCCGTCGCTTGCGACTCGTTCGCGTGATTGGTGACTACGACGTCCAGCGTCATCCGCTGACCGGCCTGACCCTGCTGCCAATACGGAAAACACCGCACCCAGGATTCATCGGTCGCATAGTTCGCATGCTCCCAAGGCACCAAGGCCCCGAACCGCTTTTCCCGCTCGTCCAGCGTGTCGCACATGAAGCGGATCTCTTCCGGCGTGAACGTGAACGCCGGATCGACGTGACAATTGAAGATGTGCGTCGGCTGCAGCTTCTCGATCAGCGCCAGGCAGTATTGAAACCCCACGCCGCGGCCCAGCCAGTTGCGGTTCTGGGCACAGTAGTCGTCCAGACCGCCCATCGTGTGCGAGTCGCCCACGAACAGCATCCGCAGCCCGTCGCCTTCGGCCAGCAGCGCCGCGTGATACAGCGTCTGGCCGGGATAGAAGTACGAGGTCAGCTTGAATTCCTGCCAGTCCCACGACTGGCCGTCCGTCATGGGCCGATGCACGCGCGAGGACTCTGCGGCCAGGCAGGGCAGCCGCCACGCCCGCGGATTCGTCAGCACCTCGGCCAGGCGACGGTCCGTGATGCACGGGACGTCAAACTCTTGCTGGAACAGCGGAATGCCGTCCGTGTGGTCAAAGTGGTAATGCGTCACCCACAGCGCGTCGACGCTCTTGATTTCACCCCGTTCGAGCAGCTTCTTCAACTGTTGGACGATGTTGTTCGAGCCGACGTCCATGACCAGCGCCGCGCCCGACTTGGAGACCAGCAGCCACGTGGTGCCGAAGTGCCGCAGGCAAGCGGGCGGATCGATCCCTGGGCGGATCGGCATCTGGCCGGGCCGGCCGGCGTAGTCGGCGAACAACTCGGGAAAATAATGCCGCAGGGCACTGATCGAGACGTAGTTCTCGTAGCACGTTTCAAAACGTTCAACTAAGGCCCCGATCGCCTTCGGTGGCTCCGTCATGATCTGGCCGTGCGACGGGACCAACGTTTCCGGCTGCGCGGCCAGGATCCGTTGCAGGCTCTCGACCAACCGCCAGCGGTCGCCCAGAAAACCGTGGTAGCCGCCGATCTGCCGGTCGCCCTTGGAGAACCCCTTCTGCAAACTGGACAGATCCCAGACTCGGCCTTCGTCATAAATGCAATCGCCGGAAAACACCACGCGTCGCCCGTCAGCCTCGACCAAATAGCTGACTGCGCCGGCGGTGTGGCCGGGCGTGCCCAGCACGCGAATCGCTGCGGCGCCGAAGCGGATTTCCTGCCCGTCGGCGTAGGTCTCGTCCACGCGGATCGGTTCCGTCAGCGTCAGGTGATGCGGACGGAAATCCGCGTAAACTCGCCAGATATTGCCGTCCTTATTCCAGTAACTCGCCGGATCAGCGAACAACTCGCGTTCCGCCTCCGGCACGCCGATCTTCGCGCCCGACGTTGCCAGCGGCCCTGCGCCGCAAGCCTGATCCCGGTGGTGGTGCGTGAACACGATCTGCGCCACCGACTGGATTCCGATCTTCGGCAGTGCTTGCGCCACGCGTCCATCGCCACAGTCGATCAGCAAAGCTCGATCACCGTCGCGGATGATGCCGATATTGATCGGTCCGTGAAAGACGAACACGTGCTCCGACAGTTGGGTGAGGTCTGCGGGCGGACTTGAGGAAGACGATTCGGTGTCCGCGGCTCCCAGGCCCTTGGCGAACATTGCGCCAGCCACCGCCCCGGCTGTGGCGGTGACGAACTGGCGGCGAGAAACGAGCGAGTTTTCCAGGCGGTCTTGGTCGTGCGACATGGCAATACCCTCCAGTCACCCTTTATACCGTCGGCTCACGAAGATGCCACCTCGGGCTAACGTCCAGTTGTCTCGGGACTTCGGTCTTTTTATACTAGGCACGTCGCGGCGTGTCATAACGAGCGGGTCAGGGGCGTCCGGCGGACCCTCGGGCCGGCCTTTTTCGGTTCGCGACACGACGTGCGGATAGCGCGCAAGTCTATTTCCGGTAGGTGTTTCCGATCACAGGATACGTAGAGCATGACGATTGACAAGAGTCTGAAAGTCCGCATGGGGGCGATCCGAAATCGCAACGTTTTGACGCGAGCCGAGCGGATTGACAAGCTGAAGGAAATGGAACGTTGGAACGAAGGCGACGCCGTTTTAGGCTTGCCCAAGACCCGCGTGACCAAGGTTTCGCTGAAAAAGAAGAAGAAGGCGAAGAAGGAAGAAGAGGGCGCCGAGGGGGCCGAGGCTGCTCCCGCCGCGGCCAAGCCGGCCGCCAAGCCGGCCGCCAAAGCCGCTGCCAAGAAATAGCCTTCGGCAGATTTCCCGCAGGGGCGGGGCAGCCCATCCGATTTTCGTTTGGGCGTGCATTTCAGCAGCCCCGTCCAAGAGCAAACCCCCGTTGTGGAGAGGTTCGGCCATGCGCGTGCACTTGGAGTACGGGCGTACGGGGTTGGACGTCGAGTTGCCGGATCACGTAGTCGTCCGGACTCTCTCCTACAAGTCCGTCCCGCCCTTGCCAGATCCCGAGGCGGCGCTGTTGGAGGTGCTGCAGGCTCCTACCGGATTACCGCCTCTTGCCCATGTTGCCGCCGGCCGTCGGGATGCCTGTATTCTAATCTGCGACGTGACGCGGCCCGTGCCGAACGAGTTGATCTTGCGGCCGCTGTTGCGCACCTTGGAGGACAGCGGGATCCCGCGCGAGAACATTCTGATCTTGATCGCGACGGGCTTGCATCGGCCCAACGAGGGCGACGAGCTGGCGGAGATGGTGGGCCGGTTCATTGTCGAGAACTATCGGATCGAAAACCATCACGGTCAGCGACTGGAGGAACACACCTGCCTGGGCACCAGTCCGCGCGGCGTGCCGATCTGGCTCGATACCCGCTATGTGCAAGCCGATTTGAAGATCGCGGTGGGGCTGATCGAGCCGCATTTCATGGCCGGATTTTCCGGGGGCCGCAAGCTGATCTGCCCCGGCGTCGCGGCGCTGGAGACCGTCAAGGTCTGGCACAGTCCTGCGTTCCTGGAGCATCCCCGCGCCGACTCCGGATTCCTGGACGGCAATCCCGTGCACGAAGAGAATACCTGGATTGCGCGTCGCGCGGGTTGCGATTTCATTGCCAATGTCGTGATCGATGCCCAACGGCGGCCCTTGAAGTTTGTGGCGGGGGACATGGAGCAGGCGTTCCTGGCGGGCTGCGACTTTGTCCGGAGCATCGTGGTCGACACGGTCCCCGAGCCGGTGGACATTGTCGTCACCTCGTGCGCCGGTTATCCACTGGACACGACCTTCTACCAATCGGTCAAAGGCATGGGGGCCGCGCTGCCGATCGTCAAGGACGGCGGGACCATCATCCTGGCCGCGAGCCTGACGGAAGGGATCGGCAGTCCTCAGTTCTGCAGCCTGTTCCAGGAAAACGCCAACCTCCCCGAGTTCATGGACAAGATCCTGGGCGACTATTTCGTCATGGATCAGTGGCAGTTGGAAAAGATGGGCCAGGTCTGCCGTAAAGCCAAGGTGCGGGTCGTCAGCGATGGCCTGCCGGCCGAGACCCTGGACCGCCTGTTCGTCCGCAGTGCCCCCAGCGTCGAGGCGGCGGTCGCCGAAGCCTTGGCGGAGTACGGACCGCACGCCAAAATCGCGGTGATTCCCAAAGGCCCCTACGTGGTCGCCCAGGTCGCCTGATCAAGACCGCGTGTTACCCGTTCCAACACCGCAAGTTACGACGCGCGGTCCGTTGGCCGGGCGGTGGGTTCGCCTCCGGCTTTGACAACTTTTGCACGCTCCGGGGAAAACGATTTTCGGCGTTGCTCGGCTGTCGTTCCCTGGCTGATCGGTTAAGATTTGTCGAAGATTAGGCGGTGATTTCCGCAGCGCGAAAAGAAAACGGAGCGGGCGCTTGTCGAGAGGTTTGACATCACTGCTAGCACGGTTAGAATCTGGCCTCTCGATGTGCGATGAAGCTCGTTCAGCCGACTGCCGTCGGCGGGGCGTCCACGAAGGAATCGCGCTGCCGTCACCGGTAGCCAGGAACGCGAGCCGACAAGAAACGAAGTGTTCGAGTCTTGTTGGACTCGCAGGTGTGCTTTCAACCGAGCAACGGTGACAGCGGCATGCGCAAAGGAAGCGTCCGGACCGTGAACCACAGCGATAAGGAAATCGTGCTGGCGTTGCGAACCGCCCTGGCCGAACGAATCGGGCAGGAGCGTTTCGACGTTTGGTTCAACGCGCGGGTGCAACTGGCCGCGAACGGTCGCAGGGTGCGCATCGTCGCTGCCGACCAGTTCCTGCTCGACCGGGTCCGCAGCCAATTTCGCGGCGACCTGGAAGCTGTCGGCAAGTTGATCTTCGGGGCTCCGGTTCCGTTCGAGTTTGAAGTCGACCAGACGCTGGCGGCCAAACCCGACGCGGCCCATCCCGACGCGGCCCAGCCCGATGGTGACAGTGGTGCGGCCAAGGGTTCGGCTCCCGCGGCTCCCGACTCGCGGCGTCCGGCAACGCATGCACGCCGAGCGCTGGCCACGCTGGACGATTTCGTACTTGGGCCCAGCAACTGCGTCGCGTTCACCGCCGCCCAGCGGGCGCTGCAGCGGCTGGGCCAATTGTCGCCGTTGTTCATCTATGGACCGACGGGCACGGGCAAGACGCATTTGTTGGAGGGCATCACGCAAGCCGCGCGGCAGGCCCGGACGGTGAAACGGGCCGTCCTGATGTCCTCCGAGCAATTCACGACCTCGTTCCTGGAGGCATTGCACGGCAGCGGCCTGCCAAGCTTTCGCCGCAAGTATCGCGAGGTCGACTTGCTGCTGATCGACGATCTGCAGTTCTTCAGCGGCAAGCGGGCGACGATTGTGGAATTGAAGCACACGCTCGATTCGCTGCTCCGCGACGGGCGGCAGTTGGTCTTGGCCGCGGATCGCCCGCTGGCGGAGATTCACGGCCTGGGGCCGGAGCTGACCGCGCGGATTTCCGGAGGCCTGGTGTGCGGCCTGGAGCCGCCGGAAGAGGAGACCCGCCTGTTGCTGATCCGGCGTCTGGCCCTGCAGCGCGGATTGGCGATCCCCGAGGATGTGCTGCAACTGTTGGCGGGCCGGATTTGTGGCGACGTTCGCCAGTTGGGCGGGGCTCTGAATCGGCTGGAGGCAATGGCCGAGGCCCTGGGGCAGAGCGTGACGCGGTCGCTGGCCGAAAACGCCTTGGACGACGTCTTTCGCGCCTCGGCGCGGATCGTGCGGCTGCCGGACATCGAAACGGCGATCTGCGATGTGTTCGGGATCGACGCCCGCAGCCTGCAGTCCGCGAAGAAATCGAAGACGCTGGCCCAGCCCCGGATGCTGGCCATGTGGCTGGCTCGCAAGTTCACCCGGGCGCCGTTTTCGGAGATCGGCGAGTACTTCGGGCGGCGCAGCCACAGCACCGTGATCTCGGCGCAGAACAAGGTGGACCACTGGCTGGCGGACGGCGGCAAAGTCCAGCTGGGACCGGCCGACTGCGATGTCCGCGAAGTGCTGCGGCGGGTCGAAGCCCGGATGCAGGCCGGTTGATCCTTGGCCAGCCGGCTGACAAAGCCGGTTGACAGGCCGGTTGACAATCTCCCCGCCAAGCCTTCTCTTGTAGGCTGGACGGTTGGGCCGTCCCGTGCGTTCTTTCGCGGCGGCCCGGTGCAGCCGAACCGGCCGCCCACGATTCCTGAAGGATGGCGCCCGTCAACATGTGGTTTTCCAAGCTCTCGATCAAGCTGTTTCTGGTCTACGCGGCCCTGAATTTCGGGCTCGCGTTGGCCTATGTTTCACTCGTCGCCGGCTGGCAGAAAAGCCTGATCGAAGAGCAGGTCGAACTGCGGTTGCGGGACACGGCGTTGGCGCTGCAGGACCAGGTTCTGGACTTGGTCGCGGCCGGGAACCACGACCGGCTGCAGGAGATCGCCGTGGACCTGTCGCGGCCCTCGGGGATGCGGATCACCGTGACCGACCCGGCGGGTGTGGTCCTGGCCGACTCGAACGAACACCCGGCCTCGATGCAGAATCATCTCCAGCGTCCCGAATTCCAGCAGGCGGCGGAGCGCGGCGTCGGCACGGCGGTGCGGCTGAGCACGACGTTGCGGCTGCGCATGTCCTACCTGGCGCTGCGGCTGAACCGCAACGGCCGGACCGGCGCGTTCGTCCGGGTGGCCCTGCCCTTGGAATCGATCGACGCCCAGGTCCACGCCTTGCACCGCTATCTCTGGGTCTCGGCGTCCGTTGTCGGGGCCCTCGCGCTGGTGCTGACCTACCTGCTTGCAGGGCGGATCATGCGTCCCCTGTACCGATTGACGGACGCCGCGGAAGCCGTGGCCGCAGGCGACTATCAGCAGCGCATCCCCGTGGGCAGCAGAGACGAAGTCGGCACGCTGGCCCGAGCCGTAGACCACATGCGGCGGGCACTGACGCGGCAAGTGGCCGAACTCCGCGAGAACACGGAACTCCTGGAGACGGTCTTGAGCAGCATGTTGGAAGGCGTCCTGGCGGTGAATGCTGACCAGCGGGTGGTGTTCGCCAACGCGGCCAGCCGGTCCCTGTTGGGCATCGAGACGCGGGAGGTGAGCGGCCGGCCGTTGCTCGAGGTGACCCGCAACCGCGTCGTCCGGGAAGCCGTCGAGGAAGCGTTTCGGCTGGACGAGCCGTACGAATTCGAGTTCGAGGTCAGCGGCTTGACCCGCCGCTACCTGGCCGTCCGGGCGACGCGGTTGCCGGGCGAGCCGTGCCCGGGCGTCGTCGTCGTGCTGCACAACATCACCGACCTGCGCCGCCTGGAGAACGTCCGCCGCGAATTTGTCGCGAACGTCTCCCACGAATTGAAGACGCCCCTGTCGTCGATCAAAGCCTATGCGGAGACGCTCCGGATGGGCGCTCTCCACGACCCGGAGCACAACGAGCTGTTCGTCGCGCGGATCGAGGAGCAGGCGGACCGGTTGCACCAGCTGATCCAAGACTTGTTGCATCTGGCCCGGGTCGAATCGGGCCGGGAGACTTTTGACATTCGCGATGTGTCGCTGCTCGGCGTGGTCGAAGACTGTCTGCCGGCGTACCACGAGCGGGCCCAGGCCAAGCAACTGACGCTCGACATTGAGTCGTCCGCAGTCGACGTGGTGATTCGCGCCGACGAGGGCGCCCTGGCCACGATCTTCGACAACCTGGTGGGCAATGCGATTCAGTACACCCCGGAGGGCGGCCGCGTCGTGATTCGCTGCCGCGCCGAAGGCGAAAGCGGGGTGTTCGAGGTCGAGGACACGGGCGTAGGCATCTCGCCGGCGGACCAGACGCGGATCTTCGAGCGGTTCTATCGCGTCGACAAGGCCCGTTCGCGGGAACTGGGTGGGACCGGGTTGGGGCTGGCAATTGTCAAGCACCTGACTCAGGCCTTCGGAGGCCAGGTCAGCGTTCGCAGCGAGTTGGGCAAGGGCAGTGTTTTTCAGGTTCGGCTGCCGCTGGCCAAATGAGGAAGCGGCCATGCCTACCCGTCATCGAACGTCGCTGTGCCGCGAGGGCTGGTACCTGCTGCTGCTGTTGGTGGTCGTCCTGGCTTGGGCCGTGCTGCGGGAAAACAACCTGCTGTTGCTGGTTTCCGGGATCCTGTGCGGCATGCTGGTGATCGACTGGCGGATGTCCGTGCGCACCTTGCGGCGGCTGGAGGTCCGGCGGCGGGTCGTGTCCGGCGGACACGCGGGCAGTTGGCTCACGGTCGAGGTCGAGGTCTACAATCCGCGTCGCCGGCTCGCCAGTTGGGCGGTCACTGTCGAGGACTGCATCGCCCCGCGGACTGCGCCGCCGCGGGAGCGGCCGGTGCGGCCGCGGGTGATGTTCCCCTACCTGGCCCCCGGGCAGCGCGGACGTCAGGCGTATCGAGTCAGTCTGCCCCGCCGCGGCCGCCACGTGTTGGGTCCCTTGCGGATGTCCACCCGCTTTCCCTTCGGCCTGATCCAGCGTTCCGTCTCGCTGGACAGCGCGGAGGAACTGCTGGTGTTGCCGCGGTTGGGCCAGTTGCAGCCGGCTTGGCTGCGGCATTGCCCGCCGGCGCCGCACGGTGTGCACGGCGCGCGGCGGCCGGGCTATGTGCCCGGCGATTTTTTCGCCGTTCGGGAGTGGCAGTCCGGCGATAGCGTGCGGTGGGTCCATTGGCGCAGCACGGCCCGGCACCGCGAGTTGGTGGTGCGACAGTTCGAGCAACCCGGCGAGCGGCAGTTGGCCCTGTTGCTGGACCTCTGGACGCCGGAGCACCCGCGGGCGGAACACCAGCGGCGCGTCGAACTGGCGGTGAGTTTCGCGGCCACGCTGGTGGCGGATTTCGGCCGCCGCCGGAGTCCGACGTTGGTGGCGATCGCAGCCGCCCGGATCATCTGCCTGGCCGGCCGGGGGCTGGGGCCGTTTTCGCGTCAGGCTTTCGAAGCCCTCGCCTTGGCCGAGGCCGCGACGGTACCCGCGGCCTCCGTCGCGTCGCTGCGGAACGACGCGTTCCGGCTGCTCGGCCCCGACGTCGAACTGGTCGTGATCAGCACGCGCGCCGACGCCGCGGCAGAACTGGCGTCGCTGGCCGCCGCGAGCCGGCCCACGGCCGGTCGCCGCGCCCCTCCGCGGCTGATCGCCGTCGACGACGACGCGGCCCTGCGCGAGTTCTTTGCCTGGGACCCGCAACCGGCGGAAGGACAACCCTGAGGCCACCGGGAGCGTCTCGCCGAGCGGTTGCCGGCAGCCGGTGGTCTCCGTTTCCGGACATGGCCGGAGCCCGGGCAGGGAACCGCCGCACATGCTCCCAGCTTGACATCCTCCCCTCCGCACTTCAGGATGACGCAGTACGGGCGCGCTTGCGCACGGATTTCAAGTTCGCCCCGGTCCCTCAACGCTGCCAGGAGTACACGTATGGCTAAAGTCTTCGTCGGTTTGAACATGGAATATGTACGGCATCACGACAAGCCGTTCGAGTGGGCCGTCGATAAAGCGGCGGAATTGGGCTACAAGTACATCGAGCCGATGGTCCATTTCGGCCGCGAATTGATGAGCGAAGCGGGCTATTTCCATACGGTGTCCCTGTTCGATGACCCGTACCGCATCCGCCGCGCCGCCGAGAAGGCGGGCGTCAAGCTGTCGGGGCTGCAGGCCCACGGGCCGCTGGGACGTCCGGAGGTGCACGGCGAGTATCTCAAGCTGGCCATCCGCCACGCGGCCGAATGCGGCGCGCCGGTGGTGAACACCGACGAAGGGATCAAAGCCAAGTGGACGACGGTCGAAGAAGACCACGTGCTGATCAAGTACACCCTGCAGGAGGCCGCCTTTGTGGCCGAACCGCGGGGAGTCAAAATCGGCCTGGAATGCCACGCCCAGTACTCCAAGACGCCCGACGGCCTGGATCGGATCTATGACTTGGTCCGATCGCCCTCGATCGGCATCAACTTGGACACCGGCAACGCCTACCTGGCGGG
>CAIYOB010000130.1 GCA_903927685.1 uncultured Planctomycetaceae bacterium | reverse complement strand
CAGTTTTTTCCGCTGCTGATGGCCGGGATCGGCTGGCTGCTGTGGAAGCATTGGCCGCGGTGGTCGGTAGCTCAGCCTCCGCGCTGGTGGACCACGGGGCTGTTGGCCTGCGGGCTGGCGACGCTGACGGTCAGCGGGGTGCTTTTTTCGCCTTGGTTGGCGGCGGCGGCGCTGGTGCTGTCGGTTGGAGGTTTGATCGGGCGCTACGCCGCCCCGGGCCAGTGGCGGGATTGGCTGCCGGTGTGGCTCGTGATGTGGCTGATCGTCCCGCCCCCCTTCCGTCTTGACTTCCGCCTTATTTCTTGGCTCCAGGCGTCGACTTCTCAGATGTCGAGCATGCTGCTGGACATCGTGGGCGTCCAGCACTTGATGGAAGGCAATGTGCTGGTCCTGCCGGGCCACCGGATGTTGGTGGACGAGGCGTGCAGCGGGGTCAATTCGGTGTTGGTCCTGCTGGTCTTGACCGCGTTGTACGTGGTGGCCAGCCGGCGGCCGCTGATCTGGGCGGTTCCGCTGCTGGCCAGCAGTATCGTCTGGGCCTGGGGGGCGAATGTCGTCCGAGTCACGACCGTTGCGCTCGCGCAAGCGTGGTTCCAACTGGACTTGTCCGGGGGCTGGCGGCACGAATTGCTCGGCTACGTAACCATCCTGCTGGCCCTGATTTGGCTGGGCAGTACGAATCGCTGCCTGGCGTTTTTTCTCCAGCCCATCGACTTGCGCCGCGCGGACCGTTCCTCGTTTGCCTTCCGGCCGAGTTCTCTGACCGACGCCTGGAACTGGTGCGTCGGCGCCGGTTGGGCTGGCGGGAAGCAGAAGAAGCGACGGTCGCCACAGCCGCCGCCCCCACCGGCGCCAGTCGAGCTTCCCGCGCAGCCCGAGAAGGGATTCGAAGCCCTCGATTACCTGTGGCTGACGGGTTTTGCGGTACTCGCGGTGTTGCAGATGGCCGCGTTCGCAGTGCCCGCAGTGACTCGGGATTTCCATGCCGTGCGTTTTGAGCAAGCCGACCTGCCGGCGGAACTGGCGGGGTGGGCGCTGGTACGCCACGAGGCGGTCGAACGGGAAACCAGCTCGAAGGAAGGGCACTATTCCAGCGGCTGGCAATATCGCCGCGGCGGCTTGGAGTGCCGCGTTTCGGTCGACTATCCCTTCGAGGGCTGGCACGAGCTGACGAACTGTTATACCGGGAACGGCTGGGTGCGGCTGAGCCGGCAGCCCGTGAACGAAGAGTCGCAGGGCGGAGCCGCGGGCGCGTACGTCGAAGCCGAGTTTTCCAAACCGACGGGCGAACTCGGCTGGCTCCTGTTCGGGCTGTTCAAGCACACCGGCGAGTTCCTGGCATCGGAGGACGCGGATCGGGCGGCTTGGCCCACCATCCGCGAGAAGCTGGCGCGCAGTCCGCTGGGCAGCTGGCTGCTGGGAATTCGCTACGGGGGTGTGGCGGACACGTCGTACCAGGTCCAGGTATTCGCCTCCCGTTCTGTCGGCCTGACGGCCGCCGAGCGAGCGGAGGTGCGAAAACTGTTCCTGGCGGCCCGAGCCGGAGCGTTGAACGCGTATTTGGACAAGGCGACGAAGGGGGAGGGCAAGCCGTGAGGCAAAAGAAACGATTCGGCTGGTTGCGGAAGACGGCCTCGTACCTCTGGAGCCTGCCGAAGTTCGGACTGCGGTTCGTGGTGCAATGGTGGGTGACTCGCCCGTGGGGCTCGCTGCTGTTGGGCTTGCCGGCGATCGCCTGCGGGCTGGCCCTGGCGGCTGTCGAGCCGTGGCACAGCCGCACGCAATCCAGCGAGTGGGCGCGGTGGTACGACTTGGCGGGCACAGCGGCCCTGCAGCGCGGCGATTTGCAGGCGGCGGACGTGTATTTTCGCCGCGTCGCCGTCCTGGACGAAGCTTCGCCGGCTGCCAGCTACGGCTTGGCACTGACTGCCGAGCAGGAGCAGGATTTTGCTCGGGCTCGAGGCTGGATGCTGCGGATCGCGCCTGAGACGCAACCCGGCTATGCGCCGGCGCACTACTGGCTGGCCAAGGACTTGATTCGCCGCACTCAGGGCAAGCCCCTGGGGCCCCAGGACGCGAGTATTCTGGAGCATCATCTGAGGGAGGCCGGCCGCAGCCCCGAGCACCAGCTGGAATCGCAGATGAACTTGACCCAGCTGTACCTGCTGCAGGGCGAGACGGCCAAAGCGATCGAGCTATTGGAAGACTTGATCGCCGCCCGCCCGGGGCTGCAACTGGATCTGGCCCGACTGTACGACCAGGCCGGCCGCAAGGCGGACGCTCGACGCGCGGCGGCCAAGGCCGCCGAGTTCTTCCAGGCGCGCACCAAGGCGGAGCCCAACCAGCCGCTGAATCACCTGGGCTGGGCGGCCGCCCTGATGCTGCAAGAACGCTATCAGGAGGCCGTTGCCGTGCTGACGGCGGCCCTGGCGCTGCCGAATCAGGATCCCAAGCCGATCGAGCAATCTTTGGCCGCCGTGTATCTGGCGTGGATGAGTTCGAGCACCGTCCAGGACAAACCCAATGCGGCTCAGCAGCTGGAGTTCCTGGAGCGGATCCTGCAGCACGATGCGGAGAACGCACAGGCGCTGGTGATGCTGGACAAACTGGCCTCGGGCACGGACGAAGCCTCGATCGGGGCCGCGGATCTGCTGAAGAAGATCCTGGCTCGCGGCGCAGCCCCAGCCGTCATCCACCTGGTGCTGGGAACCCGGGCGATGGCCGCAGGAGACCTGGACACCAGCTTGATGCACCTGGAGCAGGCCCAGCAGCGGAATCCCAAGATCCCCGAGGTCATGAACAATCTGGCCTGGGCGTTGGCCCACAAGCCCGAGCCGGATCTGCCGCGAGCTCTGCAACTGGCCGAGACAGCCCAGAAACTGTCCAAGCATCCGGAGATCTACGATACGCTGGGGACGATCCTGGCCAAACTGGGCCGGAACCGGGAAGCGGTGACGCAATTCGAGGAAGCCTTGCGCGTGCTGCCGCCACGGGCGGAAATCCATCGCAAGCTCGGGGACCTGTACGACAAGCTGGGCGATGCCGATTTGGCCAAAGAGCACCGCCAGTTGGCCGAGCAGCTCCAGGCCGCGCCGCCGCCGGGCCAGGCGAAGAAGTAGCACCCTGCCGCTTGCGGGAGGGTCGGACGCGGTAGCGGCCGGGGAGGGGCAGTGCCCCCCGCTGCGGCCGCGGCACGAGTCCTATCCGAATTCTCGGTCTTTGCCGCGTAGCGGCTGCTGATCGTAGCCGTGGGTTTCAACCCGCGGTGGTCAATCGCCAGGATCGGAACAAGTCGCGTAGCGACGACTGAACCTCCGCCTTGACGCGTTTTCCAGGTCAGCCGTCGCTACGCGACTGAGGCAGCTCGGCAAAACCTCGAACCGTGGGTTGAAACGCACGGCTACGTTCAGGAGGCCGCTACGCGACGAATTCGCCGTCGCCGCCGCTTGCCCGAATCGAAAGTGGAAGCCATTTCGCCCGCGTTACCAGCACCGAACGGGAAATGGGCCTCCGACCGCGTCGCTTGTGTCACGCTTTTCGCGGATTGGGTTCAGACGCATGTCAGGATGTCAGGACGCGGTCGCGGCCGGGGAGGGTCATGCCTCCTGCCGTGCGAGCCGAACACCGAACACCGCCGCAGGGCCACTGGAAGCCGCGAACCGGACCCACCCTTTCCGGAAAATCCGTGACGAGGCGAGAAGTTACACTCGACAATTCGCCGGCAACTTGCGAGAATTTGGGGTAGGTAGGCGTGTCGCCTGCCACAATGGAACTCGTCTTTTTTCCTT
>CAIYOB010000129.1 GCA_903927685.1 uncultured Planctomycetaceae bacterium | reverse complement strand
CTTGCAGGTCGGCGATTACGAGATCCGCGAGATCCTGCCGACGGGCTGGGAAGTCGCGACGGGCTTCGGAGACAGCCAAGCGGTGACGGTGTTCTCTGGCACCGAATCGGTCGCCCCGGACTTTGCCAATTTCAATCTCGCGACGGTCGTGCCCGGCGCCGTCAAAGGTACCGTCTGGAACGATCTGAATGGAAATGGATTGCGCGATGTTTCGCCTGTCACCGGCGAATCGACCGAATCGGGGCTTGCCGGCTGGACGCTGTATGTCGACCTCAATGCCGACGGAATTCCGAACGCGTCCGAACCCCAGGCCACGACGGCGGCCGACGGAACCTATGCGTTTACTTCCCTTGCGCCCGGCTCGGTCACGGTCGTGTCCGTGGCCTTGGCTGGGTGGCGGCCGACCGCGCCTCGCTCCGGCATCCAATCGCTGGCGTTGCGGAACGGGCAGGACATCGTTGGCTTGGACTTTGGCTATCAGGAACTCAGCGATTCCACGATCCGCGGCGTCGTGTTTGCCGACACGAACCGAGACGGCATTCGAGCGGCTGCGGAACGGGGCTTGGCGGATCTCACCGTTTACCTGGACCTGGACAACAATGCCCGTCTCGATGCTGGCGAGCCACAGATCCACACCTTGGCGGACCAGTTCTTCACTCCCGGCCTGGACGAAGCCGGCACCTACGCCTTTACGCACTTGGCCAAGGGGACCTACACGGTCCGGATGATTCTGCCCGACACGCTCAGCGCTACACCCGCCGCACAGCTGGCGCACGTCGTGACGTTGGCTGCTGCCGAGGATCGCTTCGGAGTGGACTGTGCCGCGGTGTTTCGTCCGAACGAGATTCGGGGCGTCAAGTTCGACGACGCCAACGGCAATCATCAGCGGGACGTCGGCGAGCCTGGCGTCGGAGGGGCCACGATCTTCCTCGACCTCGACCGGGACAACGTCTTCGACCCCGCGGAGCCGAACACGAGTTCCTTGGTGGACGGCTCGTACGCCTTCACAGGGCTGTCGCCGGGAGCCTATGTCGTCCGCGAGGTCGTCCCGGCGGAGTACGAAGGAACCTATCCGACTACGGTTGGGGGCACCCTGTGGCCAGACGGCGTCAGTTCCCCGCCGGTGGGAAATGTCAACCCGTTGGGCATCACGGCCTCCCTGGCGGTGGACGAGTCCCATCGCGAGACGGTGAGCCTGACGCTGCCCAATACGGGATCGCTCACGAACCTGGTCGATGTGTTCTTGCTGTTCGACGACACGGGCAGTTTCGTCAATAACAGTCCCTTGGTGCGGGCCGCGTTTCCTGAGATCATCGCCAGCCTGCAAGCCGCGCTGCCGGGAATCGACTTGGGGTTCGGTGTCGGCCGCTTTGAGGAATATGGCGGCTTCGCGTCGGAGTATGCCACGGGCCGGCCTTTTGTGCTGAACCAGCCAATCGTGGCCGCCAGCGCGGCGGGATATCTGGCCGCAATCCAAGCTGCCCTGGACCGGACCACGCCCGGCTATGGCGGCGACGAGCCGGAAACGGATTTCGAAGCCCTGTACCAGGTCGTCACCGGCTTGGGGTTCGACGGGAACAGCAACGGCTCGGTGCTGGACAGCGGACCGGCTGGGCTTGCGGCTACCCAACTGAATCCGGGAGGCAGCGGCGACGTTCCGTCCTTTGCTTCGTTCCAGGCGGATCCGGCGGGAGGGGTCATGCCGGCTGCCGGGACGGTCGGTGGAGTCGGGTTTCGGTCCGGCGCCCTGCCGATCATTTTGACCGCGACGGATACCGGCTTGGCCTATCAGCCCCAGGGTGAAACCACGATCACCGGCGTGGGCGGGGTAACGCTGCCTATCCAATCGCTCACCGGCACGTCGCGGCCAAACACGCCGTTTGCTGCCGGAGCCGGCATCCAGCAGACGGTCACGGCGCTGAATGCCCTGGGCGCTTTGGTGATCGGGCTGGGGACCAATCCGCAGCCGAACGTTGATCCCCGCCAAGGCTTGGAAGCTCTCTCGAAGCTGACTGGCGCCGTCAATCAGTCGACGACGACGATTCCCAACGGCACGGCCGATCCGATTGCGCCGGGCGACCCGCTGTATTTT
>CAIYOB010000128.1 GCA_903927685.1 uncultured Planctomycetaceae bacterium | reverse complement strand
TTCAGGACGCCCACGTTGTCCAAGCTCTGATGGGTCTTGATGTGCCGCATCCCACGGCGCACGTTGCCGCCCAGGGCCACCAGCGGATAGCCGTCATACGTCGCCGTGGACAGGCCCGTGACCAAGTTGGTCACGCCCGGCCCCGAGGTCACCAGGCAGACGCCGGGCGTGCCGGTCAGCAGGCCGTACATGCCCGCCATGAAGGCGGCGTTCTGTTCGTGGCGGCAGAGGATCAGTTGCGGGCCGTGATCGGCCAGCACGTCGAAAATCGTATCCACCTTGGCGCCCGGAATCCCAAAGATGTACTTGACCCCTTGGGCTTCCAAACACTGCACCAGCAGTTCCGCTCCGTTCTTGGCTTTGGCCATGCGTCGAGTCTTTCCGGTCGGTGAAAGTGAATGGAGAGTATCCCGTGCGAGCCCAGCACGGTGGTTACTCACGGGGCGCCTGGGCGGAAGACGGTTTGCCAAACCGTCCCACGGCATGCGAGCCCAGCCCCGCGGTTTCTCACGGGTCGCCAGGGACAGGCGAGCCGAGCGCAAAACCAACGGTAATCACGTTCCTGCCCGCCTCGCGACGGTAATGGATTTCGTCCGCCAGCGAGCGGACCATGAAGATGCCCAAGCCGCCGATGGGCCGCTCCCCGGGCGCGAGCGTCACGTCGGGAGACGCCTGCTGCAGGGGATCAAAGGGCGCGGCCTCGTCGACCACCTCCACGCAAAAGAACCCCGGCCGGCACGAACAGACGACCTCGGAATCACCTTCCCCCGACCCGTAGGCATGGGAGACGTGATTGACCAGCAATTCTTCCAGAACCAGCTCGATCTTGAGCAACACCTCGGGACCAGCGTTGGCCGCTCGGGCCGCCTGGTCCACGAACTCGCGAAAACGTTCGAGCGAGGCGAGTTGCGCGGGTAACCGGAGTCGTTGCACGAGCGCACCTCACGCCTGGGCGGTTGGCGGGTCGAGGGAATCGACGATCTTGAACATCCGCAGGAAGCCGGAGATGTCAAGCACCTGTTGGACGATCCCGTGGGCGTTGGCGAGGATGAACTCGCCGCCCGCCGCCGCCACCGACTTGGCGGCGGTCAACACGCCGCGCAGGCCGGCGCTGCTGATGTACTCGAGAGTTCCGAAATCCAGCGTCAAGTTCCGCTCGCCCGCCGCCAGAGCCTGCTGGCAATGGGCCTCGAAGGCGGGAGTCGTGACGGCATCCAGACGCCCCGACACGCGCACGACCAAGGCGTTGCCGTGATGTTCGTTGACAAGTTGCATAGCAGAAGACCTTCTCCGGAGTTGACTGGCGGGTACCTCGCCCCTGGTCGGAACGACGCTCGATCAACTTATAACACATCCGGCTAATCGAGAGAATGGGCGTCCACATATTCACAACTGATTCATGGCGTACCCGCTCGACAAACAACTCGAACCGTTCGCCCGAGACGCCGCTTGACCCGTTGAGTACCAGGTAAACTCCCGAGGAATCCTCCGCTGCTTGTCAGCAGAATTCGCAGACAGGACTGGGTCTTATCCCCATTGCCAACAGCGTTCGCGGCGCTGGTTGCCTTGCGCTGTCAGATTGGGCAACTACCGACGAAAAGAATCGGCTTATCGTCGCCAACGGACGATGAGTGAGCAGCCTGGGGATCTTCGGTCGAATCTGGCGAGATACTCAGGGAGTCGAAGCACACGCAGTTCCGTGAGTTCGTCGTTTCCCTTTGGTTCGTACGGGTCGGCACCACGCGGTCCCCGACTATGCTACCGTCACCGGATACACTATATTCAGAGGTGGTTGAAATGTCCGCATTGGCGGTTTAACCGGCAAGCCGCAGGAGACTGCTGAAATCAGGCGATGGCAAGTCCAAGACGAAGGGGTCCGCGGCTTGCCGTTGAACAACGCCACAAGACAGTGGCACCATCTCGCTGAAGCATACCCCCCGGTTCTCGCAACGCACAACTCTCCATGGATTCCCGCAACAGCATCCTGAACGGTGAAGGCGCGGAGACGCGGGCTCTCCCCCACGCTTCCGCGTCGAACTCCTGGCGCGGGCAGGCGGCCATTCTTGGCTTGGCCGCGTTGGTGCTGCCGGTTCTGTACTGGGCAAGCCGCGAGAACTACCTGCTGTTCCACGGGGTCGCGGAACTGCTGGGCGTGGCCGTAGCCTGGGGCGTTTTTCTGTTGGTCTGGAACTCGCGGCAGTTTGTGAAGCACGATGCGTTTGCCTTCCTGGGGCTGTCCCTGTTCTTCGCCGGGGGGCTCGATTTGCTTCACATGCTGGCCTACCAGGGAATGGGGGTCCTGGCCGCGGCGCACGATGCCAATCCGGCCACGCAGTTGTGGATCGCGGCGAGGATCCTGGCCAGCAGCGGCCTTCTCTTTTTTCCCGCCCTGATCGGTCGCAGGATCCCCTTGCTGTGCGTGGCTGCCGGCTACGGCGCCGCAACGCTCCTGGCGGTCGCTTCCATCTTGGTCTGGGAGGTCTTTCCCGCCTGCTTCGTCGTCGGCGCCGGACTGACGCCTTTCAAGCGTGTCGCCGAATACGTGCTCTGCCTGGCTCTGGCCCTCGGGCTGGCCCTTCTTCGGCGGCGACGCGATCATTTCGAGCCCGTGGTTTACCGCGGTCTGGCTGGTGTCTTCCTGGCCTCGATCGCCTCGGAGTTCTGCTTCACGTTGTACTCCGATGTCTACGGAGTGCTGAATTACGCGGGGCATATCCTGAAGCTGGGGGCCGTGTATCTCCTGTACCGGTCGCTGATCCAGGCCAGCCTGACCCTGCCGTATCTCACGCTCTTCCGCGAACTGGACCGGGACCACCGGGAACTGCGGAAGGCCGAGGCAGAACTGCGCCAGAGCGAGACGCTGTTCCGAAGCCTGTTCGATCTGCATGCCGCGGTCAAACTGCTGATCGATCCGGAGACCGGGGCCATTGTGGATGCCAACCAGGCAGCCGTGAAGTACTACGGCTGGTCCCGTGACGAGATGTGCCGGATGCGGATTCAAGAGATCAACATGCTGTCGCCGGACGAAGTGGCGCGGGAGATGCAGATGGCGGTGGACACGCACCGCAATTACTTTGAGTTCCGGCATCGACTGGCGGACGGTTCGATCCGCGATGTGGCGGTATTCAGCAGCGATGTCACGAGGCCCGGCAGGCCACTGCTGCATTCGATCATCCACGACATCACGGAACAGAAGGCGGCGGATGCTGTCGCGCGCGAGATGCTCGAAGAGAAGACCGCCCTGCTCAAGGAAATCCACCATCGGGTCAAGAACAACCTGCAGATCGTGGCCAGTCTGCTGGGCATGCAAGCTCGGCGGCTGGACAATGCGGCGGCCAGGGACAGCTTGCAGGATTCCCAGGCCAGAGTCTTCTCCATGGCGCTGCTGCACGAATTGCTGTATCGCACGGAAAGCTTGGCCAAGGTGGATTTCGGCGCCTATACCGAACGTCTGGGCGCAGCCCTGTTGCGGACGGTCGGCCCAGTGGCCCAGCGGGTTCGGATCGAACGACGTGTGGAGGCGGTTCGACTTTCATTGGACCAGGCGGTGCCGTGCGGATTGATCATCAATGAACTGGTGGCGAATGCGTTGAAGCATGGCTATCCCGACAGCCGCGGCGGGCGGGTGCTGGTCGAACTGCAGCCGGAGGATGGGATGCTGCGGCTGCGGGTGAGTGACGATGGCGTGGGCCTGCCGGCCGAGCTGGATCTTGGACAAACTCCGACGTTAGGCCTGCGGCTGGTGCAAGATCTGGCCCGCCAGTTGCGTGGGCAATTCCGCGCAGAACGTTGTGCCGACCCGCCGGGCGGCACAGAAATCACGATTGTGTTTCCCTGGAAGACGGCTGACGGCAAGCGAGGTCCGGCATGAGCAAGGGACGTATCCTGATCGTAGAAGACGAGACGATTGTCGCGCGGGACATCGAGGAGCGGTTGCGGACGCTGGGCTACGAACCGGTGGGAATTGCCTGCAGCGCCGAGGAGGCCTTGGCCATCGCGGAGCGCGAACGCCCCGCGCTGGCCTTGCTGGACATCCGCATCCAGGGCGACAAGGACGGCATCGCGGTGGCGTCCGAATTGCGCACGCGTTTTGGGATCCCGACGGTCTTCTTGACGGCCTATTCCGACGACAGCACTCTCGAACGCGTCACCGCGGCCAATCCTTACGGCTACATACTCAAGCCCTTCGACGACCGCGACCTCAAGTCGGGCATCGAGTTGGCTCTCTTTCGGCGCGAGGCGGACGAGCGGGTGAGTGCCAGCGAGGCGCGTTTCGCCTCGGCTTTCGAGTACGCCGCGATCGGCATGGCACTAGTCTCGCCCGAGGGGCAGTGGCTGAAGGTCAACCGCTCGCTCTGCGACATGCTGGGGTATTCCGAGCAGGAGTTGCGGAACGGGCGGTTCCAGGACGTCACGCTTCCGGAGGACTTGCCGGCCGATCTGGAGTTCGTGCGCCGGATGCTGGCCGGGGAAATCGCCACCTACCAGATGGAGAAACGGTACCGGCACCGTTCAGGACGCACGGTCTGGGCGCTGCTGAGCGTCTCGTTGCTGCGTGAGCCTGACGGGAAACCGGCTTATTTCGTGTCCCAGGTCCAGGACGTCACGGCGCGGCGCGAGGCGGAACGGCAGCGGACCATGATGCTCGAAGTCCTGGAGATCCTGAATACGATCCCGGACTTGCGCGAGGCGGCGACGAGCATGATCCGGATGCTCCAGCGGGAAACCGGGATTGAGGCGATCGGGATCCGGACCGCGCAAGGAAGGGATTTCAACTATTTGGCCCAGGCCGGGTTTCCCGAGACGTTCATCGCGGCCGAGGACCAGCTGTGTGCGATCGACGCGGATGGCTTGCCTCTGCTCGGCCCCGACGGCAAACCGCGACTGGAATGCACGTGCGGACTGATCCTCGAGGGCCGGACCCCGGAGGGCGTCTCGAACTCGCCCGGCGGTAGCGTCTGGACCAACGATCCAGCTGCTGCTGCACCGCTGCCCGCCGGCCGGGATTCCCGGCTCAATCCTCGCAACCTGTGTGTCAAGGAAGGCTACAAGTCCATCGCCCTGATTCCCATTCGCTCGGATGCGGAGATCGTGGGATTGCTGCAATTGAATGACCGCCGGCCCGGCCAATTCTCGGTGGAGAAGATCGAATTCCTGGAACGACTGGCTGCGAGCATGGGCATTGCACTGTGGCGGCGCCAGTCGGAGGAACGCCTGAAGCACAGCCTCGCCCACTTGCGTCTCACCCTGGATGCCGCCAAGGCGGGAACCTGGGAGTGGGATTTGCGAACCAACGAAAACGTCTGGTCTGATTCCCTGTGGAAACTGTACGGCCTGGATCCGGCAACGGAGACGGCTTGCTACGATTCCTGGCGCAAGGTGATTCACCCCGCAGACCGGGAACTGGCGGAGCAGACGGTCCTGCGGGCTGCCACGGAGGGCGTGGAGCTGAATGCCGAGTGGCGGGTCCGTTTGCCCGGCGGGGAGGATCGCTGGCTGGTATCCCGGGGGCATCCGGTGCGAGGCGCCGACGGCAAGGTCGAGCGTTATCTGGGGATGGTCATGGATGTGACCGAACATCGGGCGGCGGAAAACCGACTGCTGGAACTGAAGGCGGCTGTCGAGCAGGCGACGGACGGCATTGCCGTCGCGGATATGGAAGGCCGCCTGCAGTTCGTGAACAAGGCCTGGGCGGATATGCACGGCTCCACGCCCGAGTCATCCCTGCGGAGATCGCTGGCGACGTTTCACACGGCGGAGCAGTGGCGAAACGAGGTCCAACCGCACCTGGCGCAATTGAAAAGCCGTGGC
>CAIYOB010000127.1 GCA_903927685.1 uncultured Planctomycetaceae bacterium | reverse complement strand
TACCTGGGCATCGGTCCGGCTGGCGGTGTCTTGCCGACCATCAATTCGCCGTTCACCCCCGGCGCCGTCGAAGTCGATTACACCGAGCCTAACATGGAGTGGACATTGGTCGGCACCGCCGGTGGCAACGACGCTGACACTGGCGACATCTACCGCGGCCTGGACCGATTCGGCCGCGTCAAAGACTGCTACTGGTACAACTACGTCACGAGCACCGACGTCGACCGCATCCAGTACGGCTACGACCGCAACGGCAACCGCCTGTGGCGTGAAAATGTGGTCGCCCGGTCCTTTGGCAAATACTTCGACGAAAAGTACATGTACGACCTGATCGATCGCTTGAAGTCGATGGACCGGGGCGAACTCGATGATTTGAAATCTCAACTCGACAATCTGCAGTTCGCCCAGCGTTGGGGCCTGGATGCCACCGGGAATTGGCGGAGTTTCCTGGAAGACTCCGACGGCAACGGCGCGTGGGATCTGGCCCAAACGCGGACGGCGAACAAGGTCAACGAGATCGCCGACATCACCGAGAGTGCCGGTCCCTCGTGGGTGACTCCCGCCTACAGCCGTTCCGGCAATATGACGACAATTCCCAAGCCAGCCGATCCCACGCAGTCCTTCACCGCCACCTACGACGCCTGGAACCGGTTGATCAGTATCGAGGAAGGGGCGAGCAGGGTGGCCGAGTACGAATACGACGCCGCGAAACGCCGCACTGGCAAGAAGACGTACGTTTCCGGCCAGCTCGATGAAACACGCCACTTCTTCCACACGGAGCCGTCCAGATGGCAAGTTGTTGAAGAACGCGTCGGCACGTCAACGACCCCCAGCCGTCATTTCGTCTGGGGAGTGCGCTACGTAGACGATCTCACCCTCCGTGACCGGGATACGAACTCGGACGGAAGTCTCGACGAGCGGCTTTACGGGATGCAGGACGCAAACTGGAACGTGACTAGTACGGCGAGCGGCACGAGTTTCCTACAGGAACGGTACGGCTATAGTCCGTACGGGACCCCGGTCGTCTTAACTGCCTCGTTCGCCACTCGGTGCTCATCGGTCTTCGAGTGGGAAACCACGTTTGCCGGATACCACCGGGACGACTTGGTGGAGCTCTTTCACGTGCGCAACCGTGTCCTCGTGACAAACGTCGCGTGGACGCAACGGGATCCGCTGGGCCCTTCTGAAGGTTTAAACGTTTACGCGTATGTCGGCGACAGCCCGGTCGGCAGAACAGACGCTTCCGGCCTACGCAGACCCGTCGGCTGTACCGCGTCGGACCTCACGAGCACCTCAGATGCCTACGAAAGTACCATCTCATGCATATGCCCCGATGGGACAAAGAGGATTTTCCCCGTATCCCTCCGGAAGCCCGCCCCCCCCGTGGCGAACCTAGAGAAATACGTCGAGAAATTTCGAGAAGAACTTGAGTCCTCTGACATATGTCCGGACGAGCCACCTCGTCCAGTTCCAATAATACCTCCGTGGGGAGTTCCACCACCTGCAAGGTTCAGAGCCTGCCCGAGGGAGTTTCGGTACTCACCGCCGGCAGACCCTCCTAAATGGTGGACCGAGCCAATGCCCATCTTTTGGCTTTTTATCATACCATTTCCGGAGATATGGAACCCTCCTCGGGATAGGTTAGGTCGCCCTGTGTGGTATGCGTAGGCGATGCATGGTGAGCGAGGAAACTATGGCACTCCGTCGCGACGAATGCCATGACGCCGGACATAGTTATGCAGGACAGAAGCCACTAAAATCTGGGAAAGGACGACGATGTCGCAGATCGCTGCAGGTCGTGGATCCGATGAGCGATTGCCGGGAGGGAGTCATATCGCCCGATCGTCCGCGGATCAGTTTGTGGATGACGGGTTGGCTCTGCTCGAACGTGGCGAGGTGGATAGAGCGCTTGCCTACTTCGATAAGGCACTTGGCCACGACTCGCGATCTGCCCGAGCCTTTTGCGGTCGTGCTCTCGTGTGGCGTCATCGCGGCGATCCCGCCGCCGCGCTGCGGGAGTACGACACGGCGATTGAACTGAAGCCAGATTTCGGGGCAGCCCTTTTTAACAGGGCCCTGATACACTTCGAGAGTGGGGATTTTAATCAGGCAATTGGCGACTTGAACAGGGCAATGCAGTTGCTGCCGATCGAAGCCCGCCAGCTTTTTCTGCGAGCCTCTTGCCATTTGGAACTCGGCGCCGTCCGGCAAGCAGTCTCCGACTTTACCGAGGGCCTCCGCCTCAATCCGGACGATCCATGCGCCTATTTTCAGCGAGGTGTAGCGCACGCACGAGGAAGCCGTTTCGAGGATGCGCTGTCCGACTTTGAAACCGCCATATCGCGAGGTCTGAAGACTGCTCAAGCCTACGCATGGCGTGGATACGCCCTGAGTTTATTAGGCCAGCCAGAGAAGGCAGATGTGAGTTTTGGAGAGGCCATGAGGCTCGACGAGGCCAACGCGAAACTCTATGTCCTTCGGGGGCTCGCATTGCATTCCTCGGGCGGATTTGAAGGGGCTATACGTGACTATGATCAGGCGATCCGGCTCGCCCCTAACGCTCTGAGTTCGTATTGCTACCGCAGCATTACTTGGGCGGCCCTTGGACGGGACGATCTGGCGATGCGCGATTGCGAGCACGCTCTCGCGCAAGACGCTGGCTGTGCGGATGCATACTTCGCTCGGGGAGTATTATGGTCAAAACTCGGCGAATTCGACAATGCAATCAACGACCTTTCCCGCTCGCTTGAGTTGGGACGTAACGATGCCCAAGCTTACTTTCTTCGTGGCAACGCGTGGATGGCAAAGAATGAGCGTGCGAATGCCTTGGCCGACTTCGGGAAGGCGCAGGATCTTGAGCCTGATCGGTTTCCGATCGATGAGGCGCTGGGCACCGACGGAAACGGGACCGTAACGATGTCTTGACACAGGAGCCCCAGAAGCGAGGCCGAGGCCCAGACGTACGAAATCGGGCGGAAACACGGGACGGGAGCCGTTTGTCCGACGGGTCTCGAATTGTGGCGAAGCGGGGCTTGAGCTGTCCCTCAGAAGGGTTGTAGGCGAAGCGAGTGACGAAGTACCAGGAGCAATCCAATGGACGCAACCGAACTGCTCAGCCCCAAGCGAGTCTTGGTGCTGGGGGACATGATGTTGGACCGCTATACGTGGGGCCGTGCAGAGCGGGTCAGCCCCGAGGCGCCAGTGCTGGTCCTGAAGGCCGAGAATTTCGAAGTGCGACTTGGGGGCGCCGCAGCCGTGGCGGGATTGCTGCGAGGACTGGACTCCGAAGTGCTCCTGGCCGGAGTCGTGGGCGACGACTCGGAAGGCCGCACCGTGCGGCGATTGATCGAGGAAGCCAGCATTGATGGCCGGCTCGTGCTGACCGACGCGGATCGCCCCACCACGGATAAGCACCGCGTCTTGGCGAGCGTTGAACAACGCCAGCCGCATCAGATCTTGCGACTCGACCACGAACGGACGGAGTTCCTGACGCCGGAAGTCTCCGGGGCGCTCATTGAGGCAGTTGAGTTGTGCACAGGGCTGCGCCACCCCACGGCTGCCGACCAGGCGTGTCCAGAATCCGGGAGACCTGCGGTCGGTGGTTTCGGCGAGGTCGGGAGACATGCGCCGAGCGGGCACGTCGATGCAGTGCTGATTTCGGACTATGCCAAAGGAGTCTG
>CAIYOB010000126.1 GCA_903927685.1 uncultured Planctomycetaceae bacterium | reverse complement strand
TCCGCCAGTTGATCCAGGTATGCCCGCCGGATGTCTCCTGAAACACCGGATTGAACCCGTGCTTCTTCAGGGCTTCGATCGTATTCCTGGTGGACTGGATCAGGAAGTCTTCCGAACCCGTCGCAAACCACAGCACTTTCAAGCCGTCCTTCAGGCCGGCGTCGTCCAGCATGGCTTGCCGCTGCTCTTCCCACGCGGCCGTGCCGTTGCCAAAGATCCCGGAACTGAACACGCCGAGGTATCCGAACTTGTCGAGGTGCGCGAAGCCGATCCCCAGAGTCTGCGCACCCCCCATGGACAGCCCCGCCATCGCTCGCTGGGACCGGTCCGTGTGAACGCGATAATGCGACTCGACATAGGGCATGATGTCGGTGACGAAATCGTCGGCAAACTCATCCCGCGGCGGCCCGCCCCCGGGCCCGCGCATGCCGAATCCTGCGCCCGTGTGCCCGGCCGGCATGACGACCACCATCGGCTTGGCCTTGCCGGCCGCGATCAGGTTGTCCATGATCAAGGCCGCACGGCCGACCGAGGTCCATGAATCGTCGCAATCACCGGCCCCGTGGAGCAAGTAGAAGACGGGGTATTTTTCCTGGTTCGCTTCATAGCCCGGCGGGGTGTAGACGTGCATGCGCCGGTGGTGGTCGAGTGATTTCGAGAAATACAGGATCGAGGCCACGGCGCCGTGCGGCACCTGGTTGGCGTCCATGAACTCCGCGCCCGGCACGACCAGCAGGCTGTGAACGGTGCCCTGGCTTTCGCTCGTCAGAGTGTTTCGGGGGTCAAGGACCTGCACGCCGCTGACGGTAAACGTGTAGCGGTACGCCCCCGGCTCCACCGCCCCGACGCGGATTTCCCACACGCCGTTTTCACCTTTGGTCAGCTGGGGGCCGCTGGGAAGTCGGAGATCGCTGGTCCGCAACTCCACCGACTCGGCCTCGGGCGCCAACAGCCGGAAGATGACGGTCCGATCCGCCTGCACTTCGGGCGATAGCACCTGCGGACCCGGCGGTCCCCGGCGGCCCGGTGCGCGGCCTTCGCTGGGCGCCGGTTGGGCGCCAGTCAGGCCCGTCGATCCCAGCGCAAGGGCCGCGATCAGAACTGCCAGTCTCAAACGTCTTCGATACAACATGTTCCTACTCCTGCATTCAACGATGGCACGCATTTCGGAATGAGCCACGATGCGAATCTACGCAGCGGCTCCCATGAAGATGAACTCGTCGCGGCTGAGGAAACCGTCTTTGTCCGCGTCCCACTTGTCGAATCGCGTTTTCGCGGCTTCCGGATCGGTTTGGTTGCCGAGGAACTCGTCGCGGCTCAGCTTGCCGTCCCGATCCTTGTCTTTCAAGGCGAACAGGGCGGCGCGATCTTGCGCCGGTTTCGCAGCGCCTGCGGCAGGCTTGGCGGTGACCGGGTTGGCCCGCGGCGGCAGTTTCCCGCTCCAGTCCAGCCAGGCCTGGTGCAGACGCTCGACCAGTTCGGGCTGGTCGCCGGCCAAGTCGCGTTTCTCGCCGATGTCGTCGGCCAGATTGAACAGTTGCCGCTGCGGCTGCCGCGGGCTGAGCAGCAGTTTCCAGTCGCCTTGCCGGACAGCGCCGTTTTCGCCGTTCTTCCAGAACAGGATCTCGTGCGGCGCGCCGGCTTGCTGGCCGGTCAGAAACGGCAACAGGTTCACGCCGTCGAGCGTCGTACCGGCCGGGATCGGTGCGCCGGCGGCGGCACAGAACGTCGGGTATAGGTCCATCGTGCTGACCGGTTGGCGATAGACGCTGCCGGCGGTCAGCTTGCCCGGCCAGCGCAGCAGGTACGGCTCGCGGTAACCGCCGTCGAGGAACTGGCCTTTGTGTCCGTTCAGCGGCCCGGCGCTGCCGTTCAGCGTGCCCGTGGGCCAGCCCTCAGGCCACTTCTCGACCGGCATCCTGGCCGGGCCGTTATCACTGGTGAAGGCGACCAACGTATTGGGCGGCAACACGGCCAGGACGCG
>CAIYOB010000125.1 GCA_903927685.1 uncultured Planctomycetaceae bacterium | reverse complement strand
CCGCTTTGGCAGGCCGTCACGTGCACGGGCAACAGCGCTGTGTCGCACGCCGACTCGACCACTTCGACCGAAGCCGTATAGCGGGGATTCACCTCGACGACCCAAATTGTCCCGTCCCGGGTCACTGCATCGACGCCGAACAGTCCTGACAAGTCAAAGCGGCGGGCCAGGCAATTGCCGATCGACTCCCATTGGATTCGCTCGTGCGCGGTGATGTCCAGCGGTCCTACGGAGCCCGCGTATTCGAACCCGCGGGCCCCGGTCCACGAGGTACCGATCATTTGCCGAGTCACACCGCACAGTACAGCTCGTCCGCCCGCCGCGACGAAAATCGCGCTGTCCGGGGTCCCGGCGACGTATTGTTGGTAGTAATACAGCTCTCCAACGGCCGATTCAGCAGACTCGTTGGCGAGGGCGCTGACGAACTCAATCCGCTGTCCGCCGCCTGACTTGCGAGGTTTTCGCAGCCATGGTCCGGAACTGCCGGAGGGCGGCAGCGCAGAGACCTCCAGCGCGGGCAGCCCGGCCTCGCACAAGGCCTCGGTCACTCGAAAGGGATTCCGCACGCCGCGAAGCACCCGGCCGGCATTTCCCAGCAGCGGCCGATGGTCCGCAATGCGATCGACCAGTTGCGGATGATTCTCCAGCCCTCCGGTGTACAGCCACGGGCAGACCGGCAACGCCGCCGCGGCGTGCTCCAAGTCGGCCGGATAGCGGGAGATGCGCAGGCACTCGCAGACCGCCGCCAAGTCCTGATCGCGGAAGCAGTCCGCGGCCAGCGGCTGGAATCCACCGCGAATTGCCGACGACACCGCCGCCCGAGCGCTGACACCCAAGATCAGCAGTTGACGGGAGTCTGCGATCACCCTGTGCCCTTCTGCCTCTGCCCCACGTCCACCACCTGCAACCCTCGATATACGCTACTCCGCATTCGCCAGGTCTTTCATCATGATGTCTTGATGGGTGCTTGAATTTGTTCCATCGTCTGGTAACTTCTCGACTTTGGCAAAGACAGCTTTCTAACAGATCCGCACAGGGAGAAAAGTCGCATGTCCATGTACATCGGTGAAGCGCTGGCTGGTGATGGTAACGAAATCGCCCACATTGACTTGCTGATCGGCAGCAAGGACGGTCCGGTCGGCGTCGCGTTTGCCAATGCCTTGGCCCGTCAGAGCGAGGGACACACCAATCTGCTGGCGGTTCTGACGCCGAACTTGGCTGTCAAGCCTTCGACGGTGATGATCACCAAGGTGACGATCAAGGGCATGAAGCAGGCGGTGCAGATGTTCGGGCCGGCGCAAGCGGCCGTGGCCAAGGCCGTCGCGGACTCGGTTGCCGCTGGCGTGATCCCGAAGAGTTCGGCCGAAGATCTGGTCATCGTGTGCGGCGTGTTCATTCACCCGGCGGCCGAAGATGACAAGAAGATTTACGACTACAACTACCAGGCCACCAAGGACGCGATCACAAACGCGATGAAGGGTGCTCCGAGCGTTGACCAGATGCTGGCTGGCAAGGACAGCGCCAAGCACCCGTTCCAAGGGTTCTAGGAACGTCGCCTGCGAAAGGACCGCAATTGTGAGCAAACCTCGGATCCTGATTCAAATCGATCCCGACCCGCAGGCGAGCGTGTTCGACGCCGTCGTCGCGGTCGATGCGGGGGTCGAGCACCTGCTGCAGTACGGGCGAGTCTCGCCAGAGCAGGTGCAGGGCCTGGTGCACGGGGCGATCTTCACGCGCGGTCCCCAGGACCTGAAGTCCACGGCGATTTTTGTCGGCGGCTCGGATGTCGCAGCCGCCGAGGAACTGCTGAAACGCGTGCTCAAGAGTTTTTTTGGGCCGATGCGAGTGTCGGTGATGATGGACGCCAGCGGCGCAAACACGACCGCGGCGGCGGCCGTCTTGGCCGCCGGCCGACGTGTTCCGTTGCGTGATACAACCGCAGTCGTGCTGGCGGCGACAGGCCCCGTGGGCCAGCGGGTGGTCCGCCTACTGGCTCGTGAGGGTGCTCGCGTCCGCGTGGGCTCGCGCACGCTGCCTCGAGCCGAGCGGGTGTGCGATCAGGTCCGCGAGCGGATCGGCGGCGCGGTTCTCGAACCGGTGGCAACGGCCCCGGAGTCACTGTCGGCCGTGCTGGACGGGGCCTCGCTGGTGATCTCGGCCGGCGCGGCGGGCGCCACACTGCTGCCGGCGGACGCGTGGCAGGCGTGCTCGACCCTGCGCGTCGCGATCGATTTGAACGCCGTCCCCCCGCTGGGAATCGCGGGCGTCGAGGCGACCGACAAGGCCGTCGTGCGCGGTGAGGTCACCTGCTACGGCGCGATCGGCGTCGGCGGGACCAAGATGAAGATTCACAGCGCGGCAATTGCGCGGTTGTTCCAGAGCAATTCCCAGGTGTTCGATGCCGAGGAAGTGTACGCAATCGGACGCGAACTGCTGGGGTAGGGAGAGTCGCTAAGTTGCTGAGTCGAACAGTCGCAACGTCGAAAGGTTGAAGAGGCGGGGATGCAGACAACGAGCGTTCGTCCTTGGCCGTGGTGCCTTGCAGGCATTTTCGCAGTGAGCCTTGTCGGGGTGCTGTCTTGCGGCAGTCCGGCGGTCGAACAGCAGGCGAAATCGGTGCCAGGCGATGCGCCCGTCAATCCGGCGAAGGAGAAAGCGGACAGAATGGACGATTCGGGCAAGTCAAAACCTGCCGCGGAGGCTGGAGGCTCCCGCGTGGAAACCCAGTTGGCCACCTTCGGCGAAGGCTGCTTCTGGTGTGTCGAAGCCGTGTTTCAGCAGCTGGAAGGCGTGATTTCCGTCCAATCCGGCTATGCCGGCGGGACGATCGAAAACCCGACTTACAAGCAGGTCTGCACGGGGACGACCGGACATGCCGAGGTCTGTCAGATCCATTTCGATCCGGCCAAGATCAGCTTTGACGAGTTGCTGGAAGTCTTCTGGAAAACGCATGACCCGACCACGCTGAATCGGCAAGGGGCGGACGAGGGCACGCAATATCGCTCGGTCATCTTCTATCACGATGAGCAACAGCGAGCACTTGCGGAGAAGCGAAAGAAAGAACTCGACGCGTCCGGAGCCTGGTCCGACCCGATCGTGACCGAGATCAGTCCCTTGCTGAAGTTCTTCCCGGCCGAGGACTATCATCAGAACTACTACCGATCCAACCCGCAGCAAGGCTATTGCCGGATCGTGATCCGGCCCAAGCTCGACAAGTTCGAAAAAGTCTTTGGGGACAAGTTGAAAAAGACGCCTTAGCCCTCGCAAAATCCCCTGTCGGGGGCTTGCTGTTATCGTCCGCGTGGTACAGAATTTCGCCTTTTGGCACCGGCGCGTCGGCTGATGCCATTCGCCGTAAGAAGTGGCAGGAGTCCGCTTTCCGTGGCTGAATTTTTCGCTGTCAGCTTGCATCTACCCACTTGGCTGGCTTATCTGCTGGCCGGGTTGATCCACTGTGCGCTGATTGTCAGCCTGGTCGGCGCCGGGGCGCTGTTTTTCATCTGGGCGGAACGAAAGGTCTCCGGACGAATTCAGGATCGACTGGGGCCGACGCGTACGGGTGGCAGGTTTGGCTGGCTGCAGTCGCTGGCCGATGGCATCAAGCTGCTGAACAAGGAAGACGTGGCCCCCGGCGAGGCCGATGTGATGCTGTTTCGGCTGGCTCCGTACGTCAGTTTCGCGGCCAGTTATGCCGCCTTCCTGGCCTTGCCTTTCGCCAACGGCTGGGTCTGCCAGCACGTGCACACGGGGATTTTCTTCATTCTGGCGATTCTGTCGCTGGAGGTGTTTGGGGTCATCTTGGCCGGCTATTCCTCGGGCTCGAAGTGGTCGCTGTTCGGTGCGATGCGGGAAGCGGCCCAGGTGGTCAGCTACGAGGTGCCGCTCAAGCTGTGCGTGATTTTGCCGGTGCTGTTGTGCGGGTCGCTGGATCTGGTGACGATTGGAAATATGCAGGGCGGCTGGTTCACAAACTGGCTGGTGTTTCACGACCCGTTCACCTTTATTGCTTTTTGGGTTTATTTCACTTGCAGTGTCGCCAGCGTGAACCGAGCCCCGTTTGATTTGGCCGAGGCGGAAAGCGAACTCGTGGCCGGGTTCCACACGGAATATTCCGGACTGCGGTGGAGTTTCTTCTTCATGGCCGAGTACGGATCGATGTTTCTGGTCAGCGGTTTGGCCGCCATCTTGTTCTTGGGCGGGTGGCATGGCCCGATTCCGCTTTTTGATCTGCTCGGCTGGTCTTACGCCGACGGTGAGACGGCGTTCCGCTTGACCGGTTACATAGCCAATCTGGCTGGCTGCGTGAATCTGATTTTCAAGGGCGTGGTGGGGGTCACCGTGATGATCTGGGTACGGTGGACACTGCCCCGTCTGCGGATCGACCAGGTGATGACGACCTGCCTGAAGTATTGTGTGCCGCTGGGGGCCTTCTGTTTTGTGGGAGTGCTCGTGTGGCAGTTGTTGGGCGTGCCCGGCCTGAACGACTTGGCTCCCGTCACCGCCAGCGGAGCGGCCGGCGTCCGTGAGAACTGGGGCTATCAGGCGGAAGCGGTGGAGCACGCGGCGCCGGCCGGCACGTCGGCGGCAGTCGTCCAGCCCCTGCCGGAGAAGGTTGAGGGTTGAGATCATGTTGGCCGCAATCGACTGGCAAGCGACCTTCTTCTGGCTGTTCGCGCTGCTCTCGTGTGGCTTTGCGCTGGCCGTTTTGTTGTCGCCGAACATCGTCCGCATGGCGTTCTATCTGATTCTTTCGCTGGGTTCTGTCGCGGGCCTGTTTTTCCTCGCCGGGGCAGAGTTCCTGGGCGCGATGCAGTTGATGCTGTACGTCGGCGGCACGCTGGTTTTGCTGGTGTTCGGCGTTATGCTCACGGCCCGCAGTAACTTCATCCGCATGAAGACCAGTGGCGGCGAGTGGATTTTGGCCTTGTTCATCGGTGGGGCGTTGTTATTGCTGCTACTGCAGACCTTGCCCATCGCTGCCTGGCGGCAACCACCAACGCACCAGGTGACTGCCGTTGATCATCGCACCACCGCCGAGATCGGACTGGCCTTGTCCGGGGTGCGATTGGATGGGCGCAGCGGGTATCTGCTGCCGTTTGTGATTGTGTCCATGCATCTGCTGGTGGTGCTGGTCGGGGCCGCATATCTGGCTCGCACCAAGCGTCCGGCAGGCCAGGAACCGGTGGATTGACAGACAACGGGAACTCGACGCGATGATGCCTTTGTTCGCCGAAATCACGGTAGCCCATTATCTGGCGGTGGGGGCGGTTCTGTTCGTCGCCGGCATCGTCTGCATGGCGACCAAGCGGAACGCGCTGGGGATTCTGATGGGTGCGGAATTGGTGCTGAACGGGGCCAATGTCAACTTCGTCGCGTTCGGCAGCAGCTTTCTGCAGCCGCAATCCCTGGGATTGGACGGCGAGTTGATCGCCTTGTTTGTCATTGTGCTGGCGGCCGCCGAGGCGGCGGTAGCGCTGGCGATTGCGTTGAATTTCTACAATAACCACACGTCGATTGACGTCGACCGAGCCGACGACTTGAAGGGCTGATGGAACCATCTGCACTGCCATGGCTGTTGGGGCTGGCGACGATCCTGCCGCTGGCTTCGTTTTTCTTCCTGCTGATGTTCGGATCACGACTCGGCAAAGCCTACGGTCACGGTGCGTACGTGGCGACCGGGGCGATTGTCGCCGCTGGCGTGTTGTCATTTGTGGCACTGTTCATCTGGCTGGGGCATCATTTCCCCGGCGGATCGGCGCACCATGCGGACGCGTCGGCCGCTGTGCACGGGGTTCCCGATCCTGCACACGCGGCGACCGAGGTTCTCCACGCAGCCGGGAGACCTGCGGTCGGCGGTTCCGGCGAGGTCGGGAGGCCTGCGTCGAGCGAATCCGGCGCGAGGCCCGCGCCGAGTGATGGCGCCGGGACCCACGGGGACAAGCCGCCCTATGCGGGGGCCTATTACACGCTGGGTGAATTCGGCAAACTGCGATTGGAAATCGGTTACTATATCGACTCGCTGACCCTCTGCATGTTCTGCCTGGTGACGCTGATTGCCTCGTGCATTCACTTCTACGCCATGGGCTACATGCACGACGAACTGCACCAGGTCACGGACCACGAAGTCACGTTGCGGGACGGTTCGCATCTGAAACGCCGTGGCCGCTACTCGGTGTTCTTCCAGTACATGTCCCTGTTCTGCTTCAGCATGTTGGGGCTGGTGCTGGCCGGGAACATCGCGATGGTGTTCGTGTTCTGGGAATTGGTCGGCATTTGCTCGTACTTCCTGATCGGCTTCTACATCGAGCGGAAGAGTGCCTGCAAGGCCGCCAATAAAGCGTTCATCGTCAATCGCGTGGGCGACTTTGGCATGATCATCGGCCTGATGGCCCTGTGGGGTGGGCTGGGCACGTTTGCGTTCGGCGATCTTGAGCGCACGGGCGACGACGGCGCCACGCATCTCGAGCCGGGTATTTTCAGTCTGGTCCGGTCGGGGGAAGGGCACTCGATCCGGACTCCCGACGGCTTGGTGCGACTGGCCGCCCGGGATGAGGCGGCGAAGATCGTCCGGTCCTTGGGGCCGCAAGCCACCGCGGCCGAGATCGACCGGGCCCTCGCGGGGCAAGTCGAGACGTGGCGTTCGGGCGGGCCGGATGGCAAGGGAACCCGCTATGGCTACGGACTCTTGGTCGTGGCGGGTATCGGGATCTTCTGCGGCTGCGTGGGCAAGAGCGCCCAGTTCCCGCTCCACGTGTGGTTGCCTGACGCGATGGAAGGCCCGACGCCCGTGTCGGCCTTGGTTCACTCGGCGACGATGGTCGCCGCCGGTGTGTACCTGGTGGGGCGGTTCTTCCCCGTCTTCACGCCTGAGGTGCTGCTGGTCATCGCCATCGTCGGCTGCATCACCTTGTTCATGGCCGCAACGATCGCGATTACCGCCACCGATATCAAACGCGTGCTGGCATACTCGACGGTCAGTCAGCTCGGCTACATGATGCTGGCTTTGGGCGTCGGCGGTTGGGTGGCCGGCCTGCTGCACTTGATCACCCACGCGTTCTTCAAGAGCCTGCTGTTCTTATGTTCGGGTTCGGTGATCCACGCGGTGCACACCAACGAGATGACCGAAATGGGCGGGCTGCGGAAGAAAATGCCCATCACGGCGAT
>CAIYOB010000124.1 GCA_903927685.1 uncultured Planctomycetaceae bacterium | reverse complement strand
TGCTGGGCCGCCGTGTCCCGGTGGTGTCGCTGCGCTCAACCACCGGCTAATGTCTGAGAACCCTCCGGGTTCACGGCGCCGCCCCGGACGGGCCCGCTGAAGCGGGATGCTGAAAACAGCTCTCATCGCCGCTGGAGGCGACTTCTGAACGACGCTCCTGGGTTGGCCATATCGCACCCCCTCGGTCTTAGGGTGCACAATCCAAGCAGCCTTGCCCCCGATGTCAGTCTGCCTTGCCCGACGAGGTCATCTTACCGATGATCCAGTCGCCGAGCGTCGGCGACAGCTGGGACAGGGCGAACAGGAGCCGCGCCTTGAACGGCATGACCAGTTCCGGCTTGCGGCGCTCGCAGTATCGCAGGATCTTGGCCGCCAGCATGTCGGGCGGAATCCCCTTCAGCTTGACGCCGCCGCCAGGCTTCCGCGCCGACTCGGGTAACCCCGCGGCCTGCTCGTCGTACCGGTGGCCGGCATCGGCGCGGGCGATCGGCCCGGGGCAGACCAGCAGCACATGGACGCCCTGCGGATTCAGTTCGTACCGCAATTGCTGCGAGTACGCCGCCACGGGGAATTTGCTGGCCGGATAAGCGCCCAGGAACTTGGAGGCCGTCTTGGCCGCCAACGAACCGATATTGACCAAGTGCCCCCGGGATTGAATCAGGTGCGGCGCCGCCGCCCGCGTACAACGGACGCCGGCCAGGAAGTTCAGCGACAACAGGTCCAGGAACTGTTCGGGCGTGGTGGCGAGCACTTCGCCGCGCGCCGACCGGCCGGCGCAGTTCAGCAGGGCATCCAGCCGCCCATGCCGCTCGACCGCACTGGCGATCAAGCGGTCGACCGGCTCCTGCTGAGTGACGTCCGCCCATACGCCGATCGCGTCGCAGCCGGTGCTGCGCAGCGAATCGGCGACCGACTCGACGCCCGCCGCATCAATGGCCCCCAACACGAGCTTGGCGCCCGCCGCGGCGAACTTCCGCGCCAGCATCTCGCCCAGCCCGGACGAACCGCCGCTGATCAATACGACTTTGTCTTGCCAATAGGTCATAGGACGGAGGCCTCTTCACTGGCCGCTCGAATGGACCTCGATATCCACGCCCAATTCGTCGCCGATGCGATCGAGGTTGCCCCGCAATTCCGCCAGGGTGAGTTGCGTCGGGACCTTGATTTGGGCTTCCATCTGGAACAGCGGCGTGGCGGTCACCGGAGCCGGCACGACGTCGGTTTCCATCGCCTCGACGTTGATCCTCTGGCTGGCCAGATACGCGGAGACCTTGTGCACGATGCCCTCGTGGTCGGCTCCGGTCAACCGCAACTCGTACAGCAAACCGCCGGCCGCCACCTCGTCCGTGGACTGCGTCGGCTTGACCATCACGGTCAGTTGCTGGTCCGCCAATCCTCGCAGGGCTGCCGCCAGCGGCTCGGCCTTGGCCGGCGCCACGCTGACCAGCACCATGCCCGCGAACTCGCCGCCCAAGCGAGCCATCCGGCTTTCTTCCCAATTGGCCCCCTGCTCGACCAGGATCTCCGTGATCCGTTCGACAATCCCCGGCCGATCCGGGCAGGTGATCGTGACCACAAAATAGCTCTTCATCGCGAATGCTCCTCCGCTTGACTCGCACGCATTCCGTTTTCCGGACAGCGATTCCTACCAGAAATGCGCCCCGGTGTAAACCTACGGCACAATCGCCAGCTGTCGGGACGCCTGCCGCGGGACGCCTGCCGCTCTGGTCGCCCGGCCCTGCCGGCGATACAATCACGGGACGCGATCATGACAGGTTCATCGCTGGCCAGTGCAGCGTCGGAGCGGTTGCGAGAGCTGGCCCGACGCCTGAACGAGCACGACGGATTCGCCGGCGTGGTGTCCGCGCTGTCCCAGGGTCAGCCGGCTACGCTGGACGGAGTCTGGGGTTCGGCGTGCGCGCTGGTCGCGGCGGAACTGGTGCGCACGGCGGCCGGACCGCTGGTCGTCGTCTGTCCGCAGCAGGACGAGATCGACGCCTTTGGCGACGATTTCGCCTTGTTCTCTCCCGTTCGCGTCTCGCGTTTTCCCGCCTGGGAATCCGATCCCGGCGAGCGGATTCTGCACGACGAGATCCATGCCGACCGGCTGCGGACGCTGAAGCAGCTGATCCAGGCTCAAGGCGAGCGTGCCCCGCCCTCCGGCGCAGCCCCGTCGGCCGCGGTCCCGCAGGCTTCCGCGCCGCGTCTGATCGCGACTAGTATCCAGAGCCTGCTCCAGCCGGCGCCCAGCCGCGAGCGGCTGGCGGCCAGCAGCCGGCGCCTGGGCGTCGGCCAACGGGTCGACGTCGCCGCCTTGCTAGCCTGGCTGGTGCAACGCGGATTCCACGCCACCAGCGCCGTCGAGTTGCCGGGCGAATTCTCCAGCCGCGGCGGGCTGCTGGACGTGTTCGCCACCGACTGGCTGCAGCCGGTGCGGGTCGAGTTCTTCGACGACGTCATCGAGTCCCTGCGCCGGTTTGACGTCCAGACGCAACGCAGTCTGGAGTCGCTCGACGAAATCGAGATCACCGTGGTCGCACCGGCCGCCGACGATCGGGGGCACTTTGCCGATTACCTGCCGCCGTCTGCGACCTTCCTGTTTCATGACCTGGAACGGGCGGAGGAAGAGGCCAAGGCTTACCTGACGCGTCTGGAGCGGCCGCAGGAACTCCACAGCTTCCCGGACGTCATGCAGCGCGTCGCCCGGTTCGGCGTCGCCACGGCCGCCGGGTTGGCCCGCGGCAGCCTGGGCGCGTACTGCCGCCTGCAGATCGAGTCGGTCGAGCGATTCAGCGGCGAAATCGACCGCGTACGAGCGGAATTGGACCACGTCGGCGAGGGGCACGAGGTCTTCCTGGTGTCGCAGACCGAAGCCGAGGTCGAACGGCTGGCCGAGTTGCTGCGAAGCACACAACTGGCCGGTGCAGGACGACTGCATTTCCCGCTGGGTGCGTTGCGGGAAGGATTTCGCCTGGCCCGCGACCGGGTGATCGTGATCACCAGCGGCGAGCTGTTTCATCGCGGCGAGCTGCGCCGCCTACCCCGGCGGCGGCTGGGCAAAGCGATCGATAGCTTCCTGGACTTGCGCGAAGGCGACCTGGTCGTCCACTTGGCGCACGGCATCGGCCGCTACCGCGGCATGCAGCTGCTGGACAAGGAAGGCCGCGTCGAGGAACACCTGCAGATCGAGTTCGCGGGCGGCACGAAGATCTATGTCCCCGCCACCCGGATCGGCCTGGTCCAGAAATACGTCGGCGGGACCAAGACGCGGCCGGTGCTGGCCAAGATCGGCAACAAGACCTGGCTGCGGCAGAAACAGGCGGCCGAGTCCGCGGTCATCGACCTGGCCGCCGAACTGCTCGAGTTACAGGCCGCGCGGCGGGCCCGGCCGGGCATCGCGTTTGCCGTAGAAAGCGATTGGCAGCGCGAATTCGACGCCTCGTTTCCCTACCAAGAGACGCCCGACCAACTGGCGGCGATCGCGGCGATTCAGAAGGACATGTCCCTGGCCCGCCCGATGGACCGCCTGCTGTGCGGCGACGTCGGATTCGGCAAGACCGAATTGGCCATGCGGGCCGCCTTCAAAGCGGTCGACAACGGCTACCAGGTGGCCCTGCTGGCGCCCACCACGGTGCTGGTGGAACAGCATTACCACACCTTCCGCGAGCGGATGGCCGAATTCCCCTTCGACATCGCCCGGCTGAGCCGCTTCTGTTCCGCCCCCGAACAGCGCCAAATCACCAAACGCCTGGCCGCCGGCCAGATCGACATCGTGATCGGCACCCATCGCCTGGCGTCCCAGGACGTCCAATTCTGTAACCTGGGATTGGTGATCATCGATGAAGAGCAGCGGTTTGGGGTCGAGGTCAAGGAGCGGTTAAAGGCCCTGCGTTCGACCGTTGATGTGCTGACCCTGACCGCCACGCCGATCCCGCGGACCTTGCACATGTCGCTGGTCGGCGTCCGCGACATCTCCAACCTGGAGACGCCGCCCGAGGACCGCATGGCCACGGAGACGCGGCTGACGCGATTCGATCCGGACCTGATCCGGCACTCGGTGCTCCGCGAACTGAACCGCGGCGGCCAGGTGTTCTTCGTGCACAACCGCGTCGAGGACATCCACGTCGTCCAGTCGCGGCTGCAGCACATTGTGCCCGAAGCCCGCATCCGCATCGGGCACGGCCAGATGCCGGAATCCGAGCTGGAAGAGGTGATGGTCGATTTTGTCGAGGGCAAGTTCGACCTGCTGCTAGCAACCACGATCGTGGAGAGCGGACTGGATATTCCCAACGCCAACACGATCTTCATCGACGAGGCGGACCGCTACGGGTTGGCCGACTTGCACCAGTTGCGCGGCCGGGTCGGCCGGTACAAGCACCGCGCCTACTGCTATCTGCTGATCGATCCGGGCAAGAGCGTCACGCCCAATGCAGCTCGGCGGCTGCGGGCGATCGAGGAATTCAGCGATTTGGGAGCCGGGTTCGCCTTGGCCATGCGGGACTTGGAGATCCGCGGAGCCGGCAATCTGCTGGGCACGCAACAAAGCGGGCACATCGCGGCGGTGGGCTATGAATTGTATTGCCAGCTGCTGGAGAACGCCGTGCGGCGGCTCAAGCAGATGCCGCCCAAGCTGTCGATCGACGTGGACCTGGCGTTGCCCGGGCAAGCCTACTTGCCTGCGGACTACGTGCCCGACATGCGGCTGAAGATCGACCTGTACCGCAAGCTGTCACGGGTCACCAATCCCGATGAACTGTTGGAGTATCGCGCCGAACTGACCGATCGTTTCGGGCCGCTGCCGGAAGCAGTCGAGCGGATGCTGGCACGCGAAGCGTTGAAGATCGAAGCCGCGCTCTGGCAAATCGCGGAGATTTACTTGGAAGATCGGTTCCTCGTTTTCCGATACACGAATCGAGCCCGGATCGAGCAATTGGCCAAACTGGGCGGCGGAAAACTTCGCGTCGTGGATCAGCACAGCGCGTATCTGCGTGTGCCGGCGGAGGTTGCGGAGCCGGACGCGATTCTGTCCCTCGTGAAATCAGTGTTGCAGCCACGTTGAACCCGTGGCTATAATCCCGCGCGGTGTGCAGTCTCAGCTTGTCTGTTTCTCTTCTTTCGTCAGCGAAGGCGGACAGCTTGTTCCCACGGATGGGCTTATCGGTTGTGTGTTGGAGCGCTGTGTGGGCAGCCGGCGTGCTGGTGCGCGCCGGACTTGCGGACGAGCCGCCACCCCCGCCGCGCTTCGACACGGAATTGAATCAACCGCCGCCGCCCGCCCCGCCGCCCGCGGTCTACGGATCGCCCGTGGCTGGCTACGCGGGGCCGACGTCCGGAGTTCCTGCTCCGCCCGCGATGGCTTATGTAGCGTCCGCCCAGCCTTGGATGCAGCAGCCTCCGCCCGGCTGGGCACCTGGACCGCCCCAGGGTTGGACCGCGCCGGCGCCGCCGGTTGCCGAGGAACCGCCGGTGACGATCTTCAAGCCCGGACAGATCATCGCCTGGGTCGGCGACCAGCCAATTCAAGTCGGCGACGTCATGCCGATGGTTGAGCAGATCATGGCCCCGCACTTGGCCGAATTGGACCCGAAGGTGGTCGAACAGCAGAAAACGCAGATCGACCAGCAGAAAGACAAGCTGATGAAGCAGGCTCTGGAGAGTTCGATCCAGACCAAGCTGCTGTACCTGGACTTCCTGCGGTCGATCCCCGACGACAAGAAAAAGGAGATGCTGCCCAAAATCACCAGCCGGGCGGAAGAACAGTTTGCCGAGAAGCAGCTGCCCGAAGCCATGAAGAAGGCCAAGGTCGAGACGCAGGCCGAATTGGACGCCAAGCTCCGCGAGTACGGCTCGTCCCTCGCGCGCCAGCGGCAGAGCTTCGTCGAAAAGGCACTGGGCCAGTCCGTCCTGTCGCAGAAGATCAATTACGAGCCGGAGATCACGCACCAGGCGATGCTCGATTACTACTACGCGCACGCCCAGGACTACGAGCTGCCGGCCCGCGCCCGTTGGGAGAAACTGACCGTCCGCTTTGACCGCTTCGCCTCCAAGCAGGAAGCCTGGGCGGGGCTGGGCAACATGGGTAACGAAGTCCTCCGCGGCGCGCCGTTGAACGCGGTCGCCCAGCGCCTCTCGCAAGGCGTGGACGCTCCGGAGGGCGGCTATCACGATTGGACCACCCGCGGCAGCCTGGCGTCGGAAGTCATCGACCAGGCCCTGTTCAGCTTGCCCGTCGGCCATTTAAGCGAACGCCTGGAGGACAGCGAGGGCTTCCACATCGTGCGGGTCGTCGAACGGACCGAAGCCGGCCGCGTGCCCTTCGAGCAGGCTCAAGTCGACATCAAAGAGACGCTCCGCAAAGAGAACGTCAAATCCCAGATCACGGCCTACGTCGCCAAGCTGAAACAAGAAATCCCCGTCTGGAACTCGCTGGATGACCCCGCCGCTCAAGTCGGCGCCGTCCCCGGCAACCGGCGGTCCTGAGCCGTGGTGTCCCGTGTATCTGGGGTTCGCCAGTCGGACAGAACTTGTGGCGGTTCATCGAGCGTTCACGTGGCCGCGCCTTCCGACACGCGGGCGTCATAGACGCTGCCGCGGGACTGCCTGGACTGGAGGAAGTCGGTCCGACTGATCGGCCAAGCGAACTCGGAGTTGGCTCGCTACGACTGGACCTTGCAGGGTAGCCTCGCGCGTACACGGTGCACGGGCGAAATCCGCCTTCAGCCGAATGGAATCTGCCAGACTCCGGCGTGGGGGGAAAGCACGGGATGATGTGCAGGATGCAGCTCAATTGGCCGGCAGGGGCCGGCAGGGGCGTTGATCGCCGGGCCGCTGCCGGCCACAATGTCGTTCCGTGGGCGGGTGGCACGCAACCGAGCACAAGGAGCATTCGTGTGATGAGGTATTCGGCCGGGGCGACCGGACTTTCGCGGCGGCAATTCCTCCAAGCGTCCGCCGTAGCGGGCGTTGCTCCCCTGGTGGTCTCGCGTTCGGTCTTCGGCGCCGACGCCCCGAGCAACCGCTTGAACCTGGCATTGATCGGGGCCGGCAACCAGAGTCGCGTCGACTTGCCGGCCGTGCTGCGGTTTGACGACGTGCAAGTGGTCGCGATCTGCGATGTGAACAAGGGCAGCTACGGGTACGCGCGGCCGGAGCACTTCCTGGGCCGCGAGCCGGTCGGCAACTCGGTCAACGAATACTACGCCAAGAAGACCGGTGCCGGGACCTACCGCGGGTGCGACCTGTATGCCGACTTTCGCGAAGTGCTGGCTCGCGACGATATCGATGCCGTGCTGGTGATCCTGCCGGATCATTGGCATGCGCTGGTCAGCGTGCTGGCCTGCCGAGCCGGCAAGGACGTCTACTGCCAGAAGCCCATGTCGCTGACCGTGCATGATGGCCAGCAGATGATCAAGGCCGTGCGGGAACACAAACGGATCCTGCAGGTCGGCAGCCAGTACCGGTCGAACCCCGTGGTGCGCCGCGTCGCGGAATTGGTCCGCAACGGACGGATCGGCAAGGTCCAGCGGGCGATCGCGATTGTCAACGACAGCGGTCCCGGCCCCGGCCCGGGTTGGCAGCCGATGCCGGTGCCGGAGGGCTTCGACTACGATTTCTGGCTCGGCCCCGCGCCCCAGGCCCCGTACCACATCGACCGCTGCCTGTACCGCTTCCGGTTCCACCTGGACTATTCCGGCGGCCAGGTGACCAACACCGGCCACCACGCGAACGACATCGTGCAATGGGTCTTGGGCCTGGACGGCACCGAGCCGGTCGAATACGAGGACCTCGGCTCCGTCTGGCCGCCGGCCGGTCACCTGTATACCACGGCGATGAAGACGGCCTTCCGCGCTCGGCATGCCAATGGCATCGAGCTGATCTGCCAGACGCAGGACCCCGGTTTCGGCGCACGCTTCGAAGGCACCGATGGCTGGGTCCAGTACACGGGCAATAAGATCCAGGCGTCGTCCGACGAGATCCTCAACTCGCCGATCGGCGAGAATGAGCTACGGCTGCCGGCCAGCGACAACCACTATCGGAACTGGCTGGACTGCGTCAAGACGCGCGCGGAGCCGATCGAGCCGGTGGAAGTGGGCCACAGCACGGCGAACATCTGCCACTGCGGCAACATCGCCATGCGGCTCAAACGCCGCGTGCAGTGGAATCCGGAGTCCGAGACGTTCGTCGGGGACGACGAAGCCAATCAAATGCTCCGCCGGCCGTATCGCGAGCCGTGGAACCTGCTGTGAATCGCCGCCGGGAACTCACTTCTCGACCGGGGCCAAGCTGCCGGCCGCGGCCGTTTTGTCGGACAAGTGAGGTTGCACGAAACGGGTCCAGACGGCCTGCAGCGGCGCGCTGATGACGAAGTAGAACAGGACGACCGGGATCGCCAGTTCGTGGATCAGGAACACCACGACCAGGGCAAAGATCAGCTTGACAAAATGCCGGTAGGTGTGCCGCCCGTGGAACAACTGGTTGACCACGTGCGGATAGCGGATCCGCGAGACCATCAGGCAGGCGACAATCAACGTCACGACGGGCAGTGCCGACGACGTGGCGGTGATCAGGAATTCGCCCAACCGCTGGGCCGATTCCTTCATCTCGGGAGTCGTGAGACGCTCCAACCCGGGCGCGATCACGACCAGCGACGCCACCATGCCCGCGGCCGCGGGCGAGGGCAGTCCGCGGAAGGACTCGTGGGCCGGTTCGTCGTCCTGGGTGACATTGAACCGCGCCAACCGCATGACCGCGCACAGCATGTACAGCACGGCGATCACCCACAGCAACCGCGGATGAAACAGGACCGGCGAGAATTTGAGCATCAGGAAAGCGGGGGCGACGCCGAAACTGATGGCGTCGCTGAGGCTGTCCAGTTGGGCTCCAAACGCACTGGTCTGCCGGGCCAGGCGAGCCACGGGACCGTCCAGGGCGTCGAAGACCATCGCGGCGAAGATCAGCAGGGCCGCGTAGTACAAGTCGTTGGGCGTGGCCATCTCCGGGCCGACTTTGGCGGCATACGTGATGCAGCCGAATCCGCAGACCGCGTTGCCCAAGGTCAGCAACGAAGGGATGATGGCGACCATTCGCCGCCGCCGCGCTTGCCGCCGGGCCAATTTGTCGGTGACTTCAACAGGCTCGTTCATCTCCGCCGCTCCCGTATTGGGCCATGACCGTACTGCCGGCGCGGACGTGCTCGCCGACGGCGACGCGGACCTGCAAGCCGGGCTCCCAGGGAAGCACCAGTTCGGTTCGCGAGCCGAACTTAATCATACCGAACTGGGCTCCGCGGTCCAGGTTTTCCCCTGGCGCCACCCAGCAGACGATCCGCCGTGCGATCGCGCCGGCGATCTGCCGCACGATCAGGCGGCGGTGCGGAACGGCGTTTTCTTCCAGGCGAACAGCTAACTGCTCGTTTTCCCGGGCCGACGCCGCCCGCAAGGCGTTCAAAAACTTGCCGGGGCGATAGCTCACGCCAATCACGCGAGCCGCGACGGGGGAACGGTTAATGTGCACGTTGAAAACACTCAAAAAAATCCCGATCAGCACGGCGCGGCCGCCCACAAAGTCGTCGTGGGGCAGTTCCTCGATCGTCACCACCTTGCCGTCCGCCGGCGCCACAATCAAACCGGGCGCATCCGGAACGACTCGCCGGGGGTTGCGAAAAAACGAAATCACGAACAACCCCAGCGCCGCCGGGATCGGACTGACCGGCCAGTAGACCAACGCGGCGATCACCGCCAAGGTGAAGCACCCGCCGCTTAACAGCAGCAATTCGGCCAAGCCGACTCGCGCCACGGGCAACCGGTCGCGCCAGGCAAAGGGATCATCCTCGGACGCCCAAGAGTAGCCGCCCTGGTTGCGAAAGAACTTGACGTCCCGCGGGTCCAGCACCGGATGCGGACAACGATTCTCCTGGCCGCGACGCAGGGCTTCCATGCGCCGCAGATAGCCGCGGCGAAACAGCCGGAGATAGGCCCGCCGGAACCATCCCCAGGCCAGCTCGATCCGCATGCAGACCCCGCCGCCAGGCTGGATCGACTGGATGGCCGGATCCAGCGGCTCAATGGCCAGCCGGCCACCGGTCGCCGACTCCGGAGTGCCCGTCGGCTCAGAGAACTGCTGCGTCATGCGACGATCTCGATTTGCCGGTTCCGTTTCCTTCGATCCGAAGATAATGGGCGACGGCGGGAAGAACGTTCAAATAAACATGGTCCCGGTCGTGCTCGTATTGATCCAGGTACCTGCGGAGGACTCCGCCTACTTCGACGACGCGGCGACGGCGGTCCCGGTTGGCCACCAGCTTTTTGAACGGCCGAACCCAGAGGTACTCGAAGAACGTCATCGAACTGCCGGGTTTCATAATCTCCACGAACCGCGAGAAAATGGTCTCGACCAACTCGGGTGGAAAGTTGTTGAACGGCAGCCCGCAGATCAGGAAATCATAGGGCTCGTCCACGTGCAGATCTTGAACGGGCGCGTGGATAATCGAGGTCTGCGGGGCTACCTTGCGGAACCTGGACTCGGCCTCGAACCGCCGCTTCAGGAGGGCCACGAATCGGTCATTCAATTCGACGATGTGAAAACAGTCATCTGGACCGACATGGCGGACTATTTCCTGCGTGACAGCTCCGGTGCCGGGCCCCACCTCCAGGATCCGAACGGGGCCTCCCGTTCGTTCCCGCAGCGGACGGGTCAGCGCACGAGCCAGAAATCGGCCGCTGGGCGCCAACGCCCCGGTGGTGTCGAAAGTCGCGCGGAATTCGCGGAAAAACGTCGAGTATTCAGCAAATCGTTTCCTCATGGCATTTTAATCTAATGGTCCCAGGTCAGGCTGACAAGGACTCTCGCGGAATCCCGGCTGATAGTCCCGTCGTCCCACCCTTGCTTGCTCGCGCTGCAACTCCTATGCTGACCAGCCGCAGTGCCATTCTGGCTCCGTTTGGGCGCCGCGTTTCGAGGGCCGGTTCGTGGCTCGCGGCGTCTCGGACAGATGGCAGCGGACGCTTTTTTTCGCGTAATCCTCAGGAGAACGACCGATGGCAAGTGTACTGGAACGGGTGACCGCAGTAACCGCGCGCGTCTTGCGGCTGGATCCGGCCGAGATCAAGCCGGAACATAGCTTCACCGCTGACCTGGGCGCCGAGAGCGTCCAGTCGATCGAACTGGTGGCCATGTTCGAGGAAGAATTCGGCATCGAGATGGACGAGGACGCGGCCTTGGCTGTGACCACGGTCGGGACGGCCGCCGAGTTCATTGCCGGCGTCTGCAAGGCACAAGGCGTTGCGGCTTAACCCCAGAGAGGAGTCCATTCATGCCCGCTGATCCTGCGCGAAAAGAGCATCCGCTTGTTGATGCGACGGTCCCCAACCTGCTGGAAGAGACCTTCGACTACGACCTGCCGCCGAAGATCCGCTTTGACGGTCCGCTGCTCGAGACGATCGACGGTCAGGTCGTCGCCTTCGATCCCAACTCGGTCCGCACCCGCGACATTGTCATCACGGACACCACGTTCCGTGACGGCCAGCAAGCCCGCCCGCCGTATACCATCGACCAGATGGTCCACCTGTACGACCTGCTGGCTCAATTGGGCGGTCCCAACGGGGTCATCCGGCAGACCGAGTTCTTCCTGTACACCAAGAATGACCGCGACACGCTCGATCGCTGTCGCAGCCTGGGGCATCGGTACCCGGAATGCACGGGCTGGATTCGCGCGGTGAAAGGCGACTTCCGTCTGGTCAAAGAAGCCGGCCTGCAGGAAACCGGCATGCTGACCAGCTGCTCGGACTATCACATCTTCAACAAGCTGAAGTTCAAGAGCCGTCAGGAGTGCATGGACTCGTATTGCGAGGTCGTGGACGCGGCGTTCGAAGCCGGAATCCGCCCGCGGTGCCATCTGGAAGACGCGACCCGCGCCGACTGGGACGGGTTCGTGCTGCCGTTCGTGGATCGCTTGATGCGGATGAGCGAACAGGTGCCGGAGGACAAGGCGGTCAAGGTCCGGATCTGTGACACGATGGGCTTCGGGTTGCATTATCCGGGCGTCGAGCTGCCGCGGAGCGTGCCGAAGATGATCTACAGGCTGAATCGCGAGTGCGGCGTGCCCAGCCACCGCTTGGAATGGCACGGCCACAACGATTTCCACCGCGTCCACGCCAACGGAGCCACGGCTTGGCTGTACGGCTGTGACGCGTTGAACGGGACGCTGTTCGGCTTTGGCGAGCGCACCGGCAACCCGCCGCTGGAAGGCGCCCTGATCGAGTACATCTCGCTGAAGCACGGCTTGTGCGGGATCCGTACCGAGGTGATTACGGAACTGGCGGACTACATGCGGTCGATCGATTTCCCGATCCCGGTCAACTATCCGTTTGTGGGCAAGCAGTTCAACACGACCAGCGCCGGCATCCACGCGGGCGGGCTGCGGCAAGACGAACGGATTTACAACATCTTCGATACCGCCAAGCTGCTGAACCGGCCCCCGCGCGTGTCGCTGACCGACAAGACCGGCTCGGACGGCGTGGTTCTGTGGGTCAACGAGTTCTTTGGGCTGAAGGGCGACGACCGGATCAACAAGATCAAGTGCCACAAGCTGGCCCGCTGGGTCTTGGACCAGTACGAAGTCCACGGCCGGATCACGTCCATCAGCGACGAAGAGATGGAAGCCCAAGTCCGCGAGTTGATGCCGGAGTACTGGCAGAAGTACAAGGGCGGGGCGGGGGCTTGAGCCGACGCCAGGCTCGAGTAACTCTTCAGAGGAGAAACCTTATGTCGGGCACGCGTTCACGTCGCCAATTCGTCCGGGAAATCACGGGGGGGATGCTGGCCGGGGGCCTGCTGGCTCGCACCGGCCCGGCGGCCGAGGACGCCTCGGCGTCCGGATTGCCGATCGTCGACACGCACCAGCACCTGTGGGATCTCGAGGTCGTCCGGCCGCCCTGGCTGAAGGGCGCCCCCGATCTGCTGAACCGCCGGAACGCGATGCCCGAGTACCTGGAAGCCACCCGCGGCTTGAACGTTGCCAAAGCCGTCTACATGGAAGTGGATGTCGATCCGCGGGATCATGTGACCGAAGCGGAACACGTGATCGGCTTGTGCCGCAGCAAGCAGTATCCGACGGTGGCCGCGGTGATCGGCGGCCGGCCGAATGCAGAGGGGTTTGCCGAGTACGTCGCCCGGTTCAAGGGCAGTCCCTACGTCAAGGGCGTGCGGCAGGTCCTGCATGGCGGGACGCCCGCCGGGTATTGCCTGAGTGACGAGTACGTGCGCGGCATCCGGTTGCTGGGCGACGCCGGGTTGAGCTTTGACCTGTGCCTGCGGCCGGGCGAACTGCGGGATGGGATCGCGCTGGCACAACGCTGCCCGGACACACGGTTCATTCTCGATCACTGCGGCAACGCGGACCCCAATGCCTTTACGGCCCCAGTCGCCGGCCAGAAGCCCAGCCACGACCCTGATGCTTGGAAACGGGATATCGAGGCGTTTGCCAAACTGCCGAACGTCATCGGCAAGATCTCCGGTGTCATTGCCCGCACTCCGCCGCAGGGCATGGCCGACGCCTTGGCTCCCATCATCAACCACTGCCTGGACGCGTTCGGCCCGGATCGCGTCGTGTTTGGCGGCGACTGGCCCGTGTGCCTGCGCGGCGCCACCTATCGTCAGTGGGTGCTGACCCTGCGGGAAATCGTCGCTCCGCGGCCCCTGGCCGACCAGCGCAAGCTGTGGCACGACAACGCGGTGCGTTTCTACGGGCTTGATGCCGACCGTCGTTTGCGGCCATAATTCCCATAAACGGCGGTCAATCTGTTCGTGCCGGGGAGATACTGGGGATGCGTTACGGCGTTGCGCTCGCTTGGCTGGTGTCGGCTCTTCCGGGTTCTGTCGGCGGGGCGGACAGTGGGGGCACGATCGACTTTAACCGAGACATCCGGCCGATCCTATCGAACGCCTGCCTGAAGTGTCATGGGCCCGATGCCAAGGGCCGGCAGGGCGGTGGTCCGGACGGCTTGCGCTTGGATCTCGAGGAACACGCGCTGGCCGATCTGGGCGGGTACGCGGCGATCGTGCGCGGCAAGCCGGACGACAGCGACCTGATCCGCCGCGTCACGACGGAAGATGAAGACCTGCGGATGCCACCGCCGGCGAGCGGCCGGAGGTTTAACGAGCGCGAGGTTGCCCTGCTGCGGAAGTGGATTGAGCAGGGCGCGCCGTTCGCCCGGCATTGGTCGTACACCAAGCCGGTTCGTCCGCCCGTGCCCGAGGTTCAGGATCGGGCCTGGCCGCGGAATGCGGTCGATTCGTTTCTCCTCGCGCGGCTCGAACGCGAAGGGCTCCATCCCACGCCCGAAGCCGATCGGTACGCTTTGATCCGCCGCGTGACGCTGGACATCACGGGCTTGCCGCCCACGCTCGAAGAAGTCGACCAGTTTCTGGCCGACTCCAGTCCGGAAGCCTACGACAAGCTGGTCGAGCGCTTGCTGGCCAGTCCGGCGTACGGCGAGCACTGGGCGCGGATGTGGCTCGACTTGGCCCGGTACGCCGACTCCGCCGGCTATGCGGACGATCCGCCGCGGACGATCTGGGCTTATCGCGACTACGTGATCCGGTCCTTGAATGCGAACAAGCCGTTCGACCAGTTCACCGTCGAGCAGCTCGCGGGCGACCTGCTGCCCAATCCGACCGACGACCAGTTGATCGCCACGGCGTTTCACCGCAATACGCTGACCAACAACGAAGGCGGGACGAACGACGAGGAGTTCCGCAACGTGGCCCTGGTGGATCGGGTCAACACGACGCTGGCCGTCTGGATGGGCACGACGATGAACTGTGCCCAATGCCACAACCACAAGTACGATCCCTTGTCGCAAGAGGAATACTTCCGCTTCTTCGCCCTGCTGAACAACACGGAAGACGCCGATCGCGGCGACGAAGGCCCCCTGCTGACGCTCTGGTCCGACGAGCAGAAACAGCAGAAGGCGGAGTGGCAGGCGGAGATCGACCAGTTGGAACAGACCGTCCAGACGCCGACGCCCGAGTTGCTGGCCGCCCAGGCACGCTGGGAGCAGGCGTTCGCGCAGGACCTGGACTGGCAAGTGCTCAAACCGGCGGCGACCCAATCGCAATCCGGCGCGACGATGTCGACGCTGGATGACAACTCGGTGCTGGCGGCGGGCGACGCCAAGACGGATGTCTACACGCTGGAGTTCACGTTGGGGCGGCAGCCGGCCAGCGGCGGCGAATTCACCAGCTTGTCGGCCCTGCGGCTGGAAGCCTTGCCGCACGAGTCGTTGCCGGGCGGGGGGCCAGGACACGCCGCAGGTAATTTCGTGCTGTCGCGAGTTGTCGCGACCGTCACTCCGCCTCAGGACGAACGGCCGGCGGCTCGGTTTGTGCGGGTCGAACTTCCCGGCCGCCAGAAGATGGTGTCGCTGGCCGAAGTCCAAGTCTTCCGCGGTGCAGACAATCTCGCGCTGCAGGGGCAGGCGACCCAGAGCAGCACCGACTTCGACGGTCCGGCTCAACTGGCGATCGACGGCAACACGAACGGGCACTACGACGAGGGCAAGTCGACGACGCACACGGCGGTCTCGGACGATCCCTGGTGGGAACTCGACTTGCAGTCGGCACAGCCCATCGACCGCATCGTGTTGTGGAACCGCACCGACAACAACTTGCATACGCGACTGGCCGGCTTTCGATTGCTCGTTTTGAACGAGAACCGCCAGCCAGTCTGGGAACGCACCGTGACCGAGCCGCCCCACCCTAGCGCCGAATTCGCCGTCAGCGGCGCTCGCAGCATCGCGTTCGCTGCAGCGTATGCCGACTTCTCCCAGAGCGGCTTCGAGCCGCTGCACGTGCTCAACAATCCGGATCCGGACAGCAAGGGCTGGGCAATCAGTCCGCAACTGGGCCAGCCGCACGCGCTGACCCTGATCGCGGCAGCCCCGGTGCTGATTCCGGCGGATTCCCGGTTGACGGTGGTGCTGGAACAGGTGTCCAAGTTCGAGCGGGCCACCCTGGGCCGCCTGCGGCTAGCCACCACAGCCGACGCCCGGGCCGCAGATTTTGCCCGCACGCCGCCGGGCGTGCTGGCGATCCTCAAGACGCCGGCTACGCAGCGGAGCGAATCGCAGCAGGCCGAACTGACGCGGTACTTCTTGAGCATCTCCGAGGAACTGAAGGCAGCGCGGGAGCGGCTGGAACAGTTGCGGAAACAGTTGGCCGAGATCAAGCCCGCGACGACGGTGCCCATTCTGCGCGAGTTGCCGCCGGGCCAGAGGCGGAAGACGCATGTGCAGTTCCGCGGCAACTTCCTGGACTTGGGGCCCGAAGTCGAGCCGGGAGTGCCCGCGGCTTTTCACGCCTTACCCTCGGGCGCGGCCGCCGATCGGCTGGGTTTGGCCCGCTGGCTGGTGGACGAGAACAATCCGTTGACGGCTCGGGTCGTCGTGAATCGGTACTGGGAACAACTGTTCGGCATCGGCATCGTGCGGACCAGCGAGGAGTTCGGCTCGCAGGGCGAGTTGCCGACGCACCCCGAGTTGCTGGACTGGCTGGCGACCGAGTTGCAGCAGCACTGGAACTTGAAGCACCTGGTTAGGCAGCTGGTGACCTCGGCCGCGTATCGGCAGTCAGCGCGCGTCACGCCCGAGTTGCAGGAGCGCGACCCGGACAACGTGCTGCTGGCCCGCGGCCCGCGGTTTCGCTTGCCGTCGGAAGTGATCCGCGACCAGGCGATGGCGGTCAGCGGGTTGCTGAGCCGCAAGCTGTACGGGCCGCCGGTCAAGCCGCCGCAGCCAGCGCTGGGGCTGAGCGCCGCGTTCGGCAGCGGCATCGACTGGAAGACCAGCGAGGGCGAGGACCGCTACCGCCGGGCCCTGTACACGACGTGGCGACGTTCGAATCCCTATCCGTCGCTGGCGGCCTTTGACGCCCCCAACCGCGAGGTCTGCACGCTCCGTCGCGATCGAACGAATACGCCGCTGCAAGCCCTGGTGACGTTGAACGACCCGGTGTACATCGAAGCGGCGCAGAGCCTGGCGCGCCGCATGCTGGCGGTCGCAGGACCGATCGGAGACAAGATCCACCACGGCTTCCGGCTGTGCGTGGCAAGGCCGCCGAGCGACGGCGAAGTGGCGCGACTGGCCGAATTGCACCACGCCGCTCGCGAGCACTTTGCCCGGGCCGCGGACCAGGGCCGGCAGTTCGCCACGGATCCGCTCGGCCCGCCTCCGGAGGGCGTTGAGATGGTCGACCTGGCCGCCTGGACCCTGGTCGGCAACGTGCTGTTGAACCTGGACGAGATGTTGATGAAAAAGTAGCTGGCGTCAGGAGAAGCCCATGCATCCGCACCTGGAACACCTGCAACTGGTCACGCGCCGGCATTTCCTCCGGCAATCGCAACTCGGTCTGGGCGCCATCGCCTTGTCGTCCTTGCTGGAGCGGGATTCGGCAGCCGCGCCGCAGATTGTCAATCCGCTTGCCCCCAAGTTGCCGCCGCTGGCCGCCAAGGCCAAACGCGTGATCTACCTGCACCTGACCGGCTCGCCGCCCAACCTGGACCTGTTTGACTGGAAGCCCGAACTGGTCAAGCTGAACGGCCAGCCGTGCCCGGACGAGTTCCTGCAAGGCAAGCGGTTTGCCTTTACCTCCGGGACTCCCAAGCTGCTCGGGACGCCGCGGCAGTTTGCCCAGTACGGCGCCGGCGGGTTGTGGATGTCCGACGCGATCCCGCACCTGCACACGGTCGCCGACCAGATGTGCGTGATCCACGCGATGAATACGGACCAATTCAATCACGCGCCGGCCGAACTGCTGATGTACACGGGTTCGCCGCGTTCGGGGCGGCCCTCGCTGGGCGCTTGGGTCACCTACGGACTGGGCTCGGAGAACGAGAACTTGCCCGGCTTTGTGGTCTTAATCTCCAGCGGCGTGCAACCCAACGGCGGCAAGAACTCATTCGGCAGCGGGTTCCTGCCCTCGGTGTACCAGGGCGTCCAATGCCGCTCGCAAGGCGATCCGGTGCTGTACGTTTCCGACCCCAAGGGCCTGGACCGGGACGCGCGGCGGATGAGTCTGGACGCGCTCCGTGACTTGAACGAAGTCCAGGGTCGGGAACTCGGTCACCCCGAGACGCTCACGCGCATCGCCCAGTACGAACTGGCCTTCCGCATGCAGGTTTCTGTGCCGGAGGTCATGGACATCTCGCGCGAATCGCCGCAGACGCTGGAAGCGTACGGGGCTCAACCGGGGGCTTCCAGCTTTGCCAACAACTGCTTACTGGCCCGCCGCCTGGCCGAAAACGGGGTCCGCTACGTGCAGCTGTTCGACTGGGGTTGGGACTTCCACGGCACCGGGCCGGGCGAGGATATCCGGGACGGCTTGACTCGGAAGTGTGCCACCATGGACAAGCCCGTGGCGGCCTTGATTCGCGACTTGAAAGAGCGGGGGATGCTGGATGAGACGCTGATTATCTGGGGCGGCGAGTTTGGCCGGACGCCGTTCCGCGAAGGCCGCACGGCGGGCAGCAATATCCTGGGCCGCGATCACTACCCCGACTGCTATACGATGTGGCTGGCCGGCGGCGGCGCCAAACCCGGTTTCAGCTATGGGGAAACCGACGAATTGGGGTTCTCGATCACACGCGACAAAGTCCACGTGCATGACTTGCAGGCCACGATCCTGCACCTGCTGGGCTTTAACCATGAACGCCTGACGTTCCGCTTCCAAGGCCGCGACTATCGCTTGACCGACGTCCACGGCCAAATCGTCAAGGAATTGCTGGCGTAGCCGGATGTGAGATAAGGATCGAGAACATGTCCGCTTTCCCAGCCGCCGCGGCGAGCCGATGGGCTCGCCGCATTCCCGCCTCGTGCCTGTGCCTGGCGGCCCTCCTCAGCCTGTGGGTCGGCTCGCCGGATGCGGCGGAGCGTTGGAGCCCGCCTCGAGACTTGGAATTCCGCTCGGCCGCCGACGGGTCGCCCCAGCGGTACGTCGAACTGCTGCCGGAACCGTTTGCTGCCACCCGAGAAGTTCCGCTGCTGGTCGTGCTGCACGGGCACGGCTCCGACCGCTGGCAGTACGTCCGGCAGGATCGCGGCGAGTGCCGGGGGGCGCGGGACGTCGCCTTGAAGCACGGCATGATCTTCCTGTCGCCGGATTACCGCGCTCCGGATTCCTGGATGGGCCCGGCCGCCGAAGCGGACCTGGTCCAGATCCTCGGCGAGGTCCGCCAGCGGCACCGGATCGGCAAGGTCGTGCTCGGCGGCGGCTCGATGGGCGGCACCAGCGCCCTGATCTTCGCCGCCTTGCATCCGGAATTGGTGGACGGCGTCGTCAGCCAGAACGGCACGGCGAACATGGTCGAATACGATCGTTTCCAGGACTCCATCTGCCGCTGGTACGGCGGGACGAAAGCGGAACGGCCCGACGAGTACCGCCGGCGCAGCCCGGAGTTCGCCGCCGCTCGGCTGACGATGCCCATCGCCCTGACCACCGGAGGCCAGGACAAACTGGTCCCGCCCGACAGCGTGCTGCGACTGGCCCGGCAGTTGGAAGCGACGCATCCCGCCCTGCTCCTGCTGCACCGCGCCGACGGCGGGCACGCCACGGACTATGACGACACCGTCCGGGCGTACGAATTCGTCGTGCAACGCGTGTTGGCGACGGTCAACCTCGAATCGCGTCGCGCAGGGCTCGAATGAAGTCGGGCGCTGTGCCGCAGCAGCCGCCCAGGAAGCTGGCCCCGGCCTCGAGCAGGGCTGGACCATAGCGGCCAAACTCCTCCGGCGGCGTCTTCCACACGGGGACGTCATTCACCAGTTCCGGGATTCCGGCGTTGGGCTTGACCCAGATCGGCCGGTCGGTCGCGGCCCGCAGCCGCCGGCAGATCTCGACGTACCCGGCAATGCCTTGCCCACAGTTGGCGCCGACCACATCCGCTCCGGCCGCGGCCAGTTCCCCGGCGGCCTGCTCGGGCGTGGTGCCCATCAGCGTCCGGTCCAGCTGGGCTCCCGAATCGAAGCACATGCACGCCACCACGGGCAGCCCCGACGTCTTGGCGCCCTGCACCGCCAGCCTGGCTTCGGCCACGTCGCCCATGGTCTCGATGACCAGGCCGTGGGCCCCTCCGGCGGCCAGCGCCCGAGCCTGCTCGGCAAACGCGTCCAGCAACTGCTCCTCGCTGACTTCGCCCATCATCAGCATCTTGCCGCTCGGGCCGAGCGAAGCGAAAACGTAGGCCCGGTCGCCGGCGGCTCGACGCGAAATCTCCGCTCCGGCTCGGTTGATGGCCTCGGTCTGGTCCGCCAAGGCGTAGTCAGCGAGGGTGACGCGATTCGACCGGAATGTGTTGGTCAAGATGATTCGGCTGCCGGCTTCGACATACGCGCGAGGGATCTCCTCGACGATGTCCGGTCGCGACAGGTTCCATTCGTCGGGACAGCCGCCCACGGACAGCCCACGGGCTTGCATCTGGGTGCCCCAAGCCCCGTCGGTCAGGACGGGCCCCTCGGACAACAGCGATTCGATCAAGGGATGCATCGATAGATTCCTGAAGTTAGCGGGAGACTCGTTGGATGAATGAGCTTACCAAAAAGCGTTTCCCTTCCCAACTCCCGTCCCGATCAAATCTACCGCTGCCGGGATGTTTACTCCGGGGGAGCATTGCCGGGGGCGGCAGCTGACGCGGCGGGCGCACCGGCCAGTCGCCGGAGGAGGCTTGCGGGTGCGGCCGTGCGGCGGACCATCTGGTCGCCAAAGGCATCCGTGGCCGACACCAGCCCCGTGACGGCGCCCCGCGAGTTGAAAATCGGACCGCCGCTGGAACCGTCGGCGAAATCGGCGGTCACGGACATGCGGACGGACAGTTCGCCGTACGAGGTCACGGCAAAATATCGGCTCAGGATGCCTTGCGTCACGCTGAAAAAATTGGAGGACGGATGCGAGATCACGGTCACCGGCGCGCCCTGGGGATCGCCGTGAGAGACCGGGGCGGCCGGTAGCTTGCTGGCGTCGATCCGCAGCAAGGCCACATCCCCGGGCTTGTCCGCCGCCAGGACCTCCCGGACGGCGTACACCTGGCCGCTGTGCAACATTACGCCGCGGGCCAAGACCGGAGGCGGCTTGTCCAGTACGTGATAGGCCGTCGCCACGACTCCGTCCGGGGCTACGATCACCCCCGACGCGACCGTGTAGTTTCCGTCGCCGAACAGCGTGCCGACGATCACGACGGCGTCGCGCCGCCGCTGGTAGATCTCGGCCGGCGTCAGCTCTTCGGTGGGCGGTTCCGGCAGCGTTATGGGAAAAGACCTGCGTCGCAACTGCTGCCGCACCAGCCGGTCGTCCAGGCACTCGCCCAGCGCTTTCATGCGCTGCAGCCCGCGATTCAGTTCGCTGTTGATCCGGCCGTCCCAATGCACTTCGTAGTTCAGTCCGGTCAGATCCAGCGTGCCTTCGGGCGCATACGCCGTTCCCAGCGGAATCGTCTTCTGTTTCAGTCGCGTGAAGCCGCGGGGGACGATCAGCCGCAGTCCGGGCACCTTCTGCTTGTCGAGCAGGAACTGGATCACCGACGACTTGCCGACCAGCAGTCGCTGTTCGCCGCCCTCCCAGCGGATGATGACCCGGCTGTCCGCCAGATAGTCGTCCTGCTCGTTCTGCAGCGTGATGTTCAGCGGAATGTCATGCAGATTGCCGCTGATCGCCAAGCCATCCAGGAAGCCCTCCAGTTGCACTTGCGTGATCCCGCTAGCCTGAAAAAAGTCGATCTCGTCCGTCTCCTCCGCGGGCGGCGGCGGCTCACGGTAACAGCGGAACCAGAGTATCAGGCCGACGCCCAGCCAGACACAGACGGCAAGGTAACGGAGCACGCGTACGGACATCGTCAGCGATCCGCGAATAAGGGACGGCAAGCAGGAGGGGCCAGATCGCCAACAGTATAGCTCGAAACGCCCGTCAGCGGGAGAGATGCGTGCGGTCCTCGGCCCACACGCCGGCCCTGCCTACGCCCCCAGCAGGTCGGAATACGATCCGGTCAACAGGTCGGCGTCGGCGATCTGAAACCGGTCGCGGAGGAAGGCCACTTGAGCATGCCCGCGGTCGGCATCGACGTCGGGGCCGAGCACCGCCTCGAATTCCAGGAACTCGCCCAGGTCGACGACGCGGTCCAGGTGGATGCGGACGTTGTCAACCAGGTAGATTTCGCGATACTTTTCCACAATGCAACGGATGCCCGAGGCCAGGGTCAAGGCTTGTTTCAGCCCGGCGGCGTCCTCGATCGGGACGACGTGATACCGGGACGCTTTGGCGTGCTGCTGATCCGGCCGCTCGTACCAGATCAGTTCATTGCGCAACCCGGTGATCTCCCGCAGCTTCAATCGTCCGTGACGGCAGGAGAAGTAGGTATCGACCTGGTGCTGGTCTTCCAACTGCTGGGTGGCCAACGCTTGAGCCACCCCGCGGGCGTTGTCCAGCGAGGCCAAGCGGGCCTTGAGTTCGATGTTCTGGGGCATGGTGCTTTACGGCGCTCCAGGGATCTCCGCCAGCGGATCGTAGCCCTCGACGGCAAAGGGCGACATCCGCCAGCGCTGGTTGGCGATTTCGTAGTACGGTTCGACAATGGCCTGACGGACCTGGGCCTCGTCGGCCCGGGTTCGATCGTACGTCACGCGGACCCGGGCTGACCCTGGACCGGGCCAAGCCTCGATCTTCAGGTAACCCGGCACCGCGAACATGTCGTCCCGCTCCAGGAAATAGCACAGCAGATTGGCGTTCCCGCGGCAAGCCAGGTTGCTGACCCGCAACGCGACTTCGGCCACCTCCGCCGGCGCTGCGCCGCGCGTCTTGATGAACGACGGCAAGGGGAACAGGTAGGACGCCGCAACGGCGGCCGACGTGCATAACAGCACGGTCAACACGATGGCGAATTGCGGCCAGGCGGTCCGCCAGCGTTGGGGCGGCCCCCAAGTCAGCGGACGCGTCTGACGATGCGGGCAACTGGCCACGCACTGCAGGCAGGCGATGCAGCGGGCGTGAGTGACTTGCGCCACTTGATCGACCGGAATGCCCACCGGACATCGCTTGGCGCACACGCCGCAATCGCGGCAGGACTGGGCGTCACGCCGGACCCGCCCCAACGCAAACCGCGAGAGAGGATTCAGCACGGCCGCCAGCGGGCACAGCCAGCGGCAAAAGGGCAGCATCAGGAACAGCGAACCGATCGCCACCGCCGCGGCGGCGACGTAGGTCCAGACGGTGATGTCTTCGCCATGCCGGCTGATCAGCGCGTAGCACGGATCAAAGCCCCGGAAGATCAGCTCACCGGTCCGCCAGGTAAACCAGAGGATCGCGGCTAGCAGGCCGTACTTCAGCCAGGCCAGGCGGCGATCCAGCCACCCCGGGACGCGGACTTCCGGCAAGCGGAGCCGGCGGGCGGCGGCGTGCAGCCACTCGGACAGCGTGCCAATCGGGCAGGCATACCCGCACAACGCCCGCCGCATCAACAGCGTCATGGCTAACACGCCGCCCAGGATGAAAAAGTTGGCCGTCCCCAGCGAACAGACCAGGTTCCCTTCGTGAACGTACGTGTACAACGCCTCGACGCCCCCGAACGGGCACCATCGCTCGCAGTGCCCGCCGACGACGTAGACGCCGACCAGCACCAGCAGGAGGAAGCCGAATTGGACGACTCGCCGCATCCGTGTCATGGCGACCAGCCTCTAATTCGCCGAGGATGCGCACTTGCCGCGCATCGGACAGGTGGCGCAACTGCTGCCGCCGCTGCAGGCCGACTCGGGCACCTTGGACGCCGTCTGCAAGGCCGCGGTGAATTTGGCGTCCGCCCGCAACCCGGCGAACTCCGGA